>JAJDYK010000193.1 GCA_022825185.1 Candidatus Latescibacterota bacterium
GCCACATCGCCCACTTGGCTGTCTGCTAGGTCGGGCATTTCCACGCGGTCAAAACCGCGCAATTGGTGGCGCTGTCCCATCCCCTTGACGAGCGTGGAGCCGATCCGTCCGGCGGCACCGGTAATGAGTATTTTCATGGCTGCCCCTTCTGTTGTTGCATTATTTGACGAGCATGTGGGGCGGGCCTTTCATACACTCTGGTTCCGCTCGGCTAGCCGATCCTGACTTACTCTGCGTTGGCCTCGATCAACACCTGAATTTTTACTTCGTCTCCGAGCACGGCGCTGAAGCGTTCCCAGCTATTGACTCCGTAATCGGAGCAGAGGATGGAAAAATTCGTTTCTAGGCCGATCTGCGCCTTGCCACTCCGCGGATTGATGCCAGTCCCGAGGATCTCGATGGGCAGGGTGACTTCTTTGGTAGTGCCGTGCATGGTCAGCTTGCCCTTGACGTTGAGAGTGTTTTCGCCCGTGCTGGTCACCTCGGTAGATTCGAAGGTGATTGTGGGGTAGGTCTCGGCAGCGAAAAAGTCGTCGTTTTGCAGGTGGCCATCGCGGCGCTCGTTGCCGGTGTCGATGCTCTTGACCTGAATGGTGCCGGAGAAGCTGGCGGAGTCAGGCTTGGCGGCGTCGTAGCTGATGGTGCCGCTGAAGTCACCGAAGCGGCCTTTGGTGCGGCCGACGAGGTGACGAATGCTGAAATCGACCGAAGAGTGCGAAGCATCGACCACGTAGGTTTCCGCCAACGTCGCCTCGGCAGTGAGAGCGAATGTCAGGGCGGCAATCCATGCGAAACGGAGTGCATTGAGACGAGTCATGGAATTCTCCTTGGCTATTGATGTGAGAGTGGATCGG
Organism: Candidatus Latescibacterota bacterium; assembly: GCA_022825185.1. Next base: position 855 of record JAJDYK010000193.1, read on the forward strand.
GCATTTTACCTAATGATGCCATTTACTATACTACAAAATCTGGCGCTGTAAAATGTGAACCCATAGCGACCGGGGCAAGTTCCCCGGCAGGAGATGGCGATGATTAACTTCCCCCGTTCGTCCTTTACTTGGAAGGCCCATCCTTGGAAGCCGGACCCTTATTACAAGTGGCCCGGTGGTTTCGTCGGCGAGCACGGTCAGGTCTATCACGTGCGTTTTACCTTAGAGGCGCGTTGCGTTTTGCGCGGCGGCGATGGGGCCGAGTTGGCTGAACTCTTTTTGGGCGCGCCCTGCCGCAGCGAATACACCATTGCCAGCGAAAATCTGTTCCAGATCCCCAGCGGCGAGTGGCGGATGCCTTTTAGCCGTTCCTCGATTCCGGCGATTGCCCAGCGGCCGAGTACGGAGCCCGAGTCAGTCAGCGCGCGTTCGCTGGCGGATGCGTATCAGGATTATACCATAGATATTCGCTCCTATCCCGCATCCGAAGCGCTGGAGGAAGCCGACGCCATTGTGGCCTCGACCTTTGCCGGCGACGCGCAAAACGCCCGCTCGGTGTACCAAGACGCGGCGAGTGGTATTGAGGTCGAACTGGAATATCCGATCAACGTTATGAATCTCAACGCGGTCGATGGACAGTTCCAGGTCTGTACAGGTCCGGTACTGCTGCCGGATCTGGCGACTTGGGATGGAAGCGATGTGCATAGGGTATTCGTCGCCCATGCGGCCTTCTCGCGCCGCGACCGGGTGGAGTTTATTTTGCGGCGTCCGGTGCAAGCCGCGCCCGAGGAACGGGAGTGGCTCGATAAGCCCCGAGGCCGCGATCGGCTGGAATTGCTTGATCCCAATAATCCGCCCCCCGGCTATCCACCCGAACGGGCTCAGCCGCTGGTGTACAACGAGACGTGGGATCTGGCCGCGCACAACGCGGTGTTGCGGGCCGATTGATTTCTACTACAAAGAGCCTAGGCGCTTGATCTGGAAGTCCTGAAAGCGGATCCAGTGCTCGGCGTTTTCGGGGCCGTTGTAGCATTGGATGCTGACCTGATCGTCGCCGGGTGGGGGCAGTTCGCCCCGATCGGCAGTGTGGAATTGGTCCTCGCCCTCGGGCCGGTACTGGGCTTCCCAAGAGTCGGCGGTGACGACGAGGCGCAGGCGTACGCTCTGGGTGGGCATGGGCTTGCGGCCGGGAATAATGTAGAGATCGCCGTCGATCAGTTCCTTGACTTGCTTGAAGACCGGCTCGCCGTTTTGGTACCAAGTGATGCCAGCCTGTTCGTACTGCTGGATGGGGTGGGTGTGGTTGAACACGGTTACTTCTATGGCCCAGGTCCCTGTACTGCGATCCGGGGCTGGACGCAAAAGCGCGTTTTGCACGGTAGGGGCCACGCCCGGTTCGACGCGAATTTCGAGGCCGTCCTGTAAGCGCCAAAAGCCGGGATGTTCGCGCAGCCAAGTCCACTCGGGATCGAGGGATCCGTCGAACGCATCGGCAAAGACGAGTTCTTCACGCGCTGTAGTCATGTTTGCTCCTTAGTCTCTCGCTAGTGAATTGGGCCTTAACGGTAGGAGGCCTGACGCGTGGTGTCAACAAGGTGTTAGATGATCCTTGCCCTAGTTTCATTGGCGGAATACAGTATGAGCGCAAACTTCACCATGAGGTATCCCGCGATCGTCGATCAGCTCGACCGCATCAAACACGTCCCTACCAATGGAGTAACTCTATGTTAGATATAGGCGACAGGAAGCAGCTTTTTATCGACGAGCGGTTTTTTGCTGAGCGCGAGGGAATTGCGTTGCAAATGGGGACGCCGGTGCAGCACTTAGAGCCGGTGTTGCGGCCGGATCGGGCGTGGGAGGAGTGGGGGATTGGGGCGTATAATACGGTGTGGCGGGAGGCGGATGGCCAGTGGCGGATGTGGTATGACGCGACTATGGAGACGGGGTTGCCGATGGAGGGGGCGCGGCGGTTGGGCTATGCAGAATCCGCGGATGGATTGCACTGGGAAAAGCCAGTGCTGGGACTAGTGGAATTTCGCGGCAGCCGGGACAACAATATCGTCGCGCCGTTGGTCGAGCAGCAGAGCATGCAGGGGGCGACTGTGTTGCGCGACGAGCGGGCGGCAGCCGAGGAACGCTACAAGTTATGGACCAAGTTCCAGCCGACCGATGAAGAGCGGGCGCAGGGCGTCGAGCCAGGGCTGTGGGCGATGCACTCGGCCGATGGGCTGCACTGGCAGTACTATCCAGACCAGCCGAATCCGCCGCGGACGATGTGCGATACGCAGAATATGTTTTTCTGGGACGACCGGCTTGAACTGTACGTGGGCTATACGCGGGTTAGGGAGACCCAGCACTTGTCCGAAGCAGCCGAGGGCAAGGGCTCGTACCGCTGCGTTGGGCGGATAACCTCGCCCGATTTTAGGCATTGGTCCGCCCAGGAGATCGTCTTTGAAGCGGATGAGGAGGATTTGCAGATTCCGGTGCCGTTCCAGCGCGATGATCCCCGGCCCAATATCGACTTTTACACCAGTTGCGCCACTAAGTACGACGCGGCGCAGGATGCCTATTTCATGCTGCCGGCGGCGTACTATCACTGGGGCGAGGACGATTTTCCAGCGACTATGGATGTGCAGTTGCTCAGCAGCCGCGACGGGATTAGCTGGCAGCGGCAGGGGGAGCGCCGGGCCTTTTTGCGCCAGGGCTGGGACGGCGGGCTGTTGAGTGGGATGCTGTTTGCCAATCCGTGGTTTATTCCGGTGGGCGACGAATTGTGGCTCTATTACAATGGCACGGCGCGGCGGCACGGTGGTAGTGAAGACCAGCAGCGGGCGCGAGCGAGTGGAATTTTTCGCGCCTCGCTGCGGCTAGATGGGTTTGTGGCGGCGGAGGCTGGCTATGGTGGCGGGGCTTTTACGACGCCGCTGTTGCAATTTGCCGGCGAGCGGTTGGTGCTGAACTTCGACGGCGGGGCCGGAGGGTGGCTGTGGGTGGAAATACTTGATGAAAACGGGCAGGCGGTGCAAGCGTCTGAGGCGGTGATGGGCAATGGGGTGTGCAAGGAGGTGAGTTGGCAAGAGCCTATTGGGACGCTGGCGGGCACTCCGGTGCGGCTGCGCTTTGAGATGCGGGACGCGCGGCTCTACGCAATGCAGTTTTTGCGTTGACCGGGGAGACCTTATTGGGGTTATTTGTACTAATGAACAAAGGAGACTGTCATGCTGATAATTCGCGGAAAGACTGAAAGGGAAGCCCTTGAGGAAGTTCAGCGGCGCAGGAGCACGCCGGAGGGTGCGGGGATGGTTTATAAAATCGTCAAGTCGCGCTATGACACTGGGTTCGATATCGTGGCCATGGACCCGGAGCTGTACTTGGATATGCTGACGGGCGAGTTACCGACCATTCCCCAACTTAGGGGGAGCTCACTGATAGGCAGAGTGGGGACCTGATGGCTTCGCGTGATTTAATAGGCAGAGTTCAGAAACGCCTCATCAGTCGCTAATTCTCGAAAATTTTTATTCCCCCCATTGGCGTCCGTTTCTCATGGAGCGGGCTGCCGCTGGGGTTATTTTTTGTCAGCGCACCTACGAGAAAAGGACGCAATATGAAGCTAGGGATTTTCCACAAGGTTTTTGCGCGACCGACGCTGGAGGAGAGCCTCGATGGTGTGCAAGCCGCTGGCCTAGAGGCCGTGCAGCTCGATTTGCCAGCTGCGGGTATTGATCCGGCGGCGATGACGGACGCCGATTGCGAGCGCATCCGCGCTGCACACGCAACGCGCGGCATTGAGATCGCCGCACTGTCGGGAACCTTCAACATCATCGACCCCGACTTGGAAAAGCGCCGCGCTGGAATGCAGTGGCTCGCCGCGCTGGTCACTGCGAGCGGCAAGTTGGGAACGGAACTGATCACTTCTTGCACGGGTACGCGCAATCCCGACTGGTTGTGGGGCGGCCATCCCGACAACAGCACACCGGCTGCATGGGCCGAGATGGTCGCGGCTATGGGAGAAGCTGTGGAGGTTGCCGAGGCCCGGGGTGCGACTTTGGTCTTTGAGCCGGAGGTCAACAATGTGGTGGATTCGGCGCAGAAGGCGCGGCGCTTGCTCGACGAGGTGCGATCCAAGCATTTGCAGGTGGTCATCGACGGAGCCAACCTGTTCCACGCTGGCCAGCTACCGAGGATGCGCGAGGTCTTAGACGAGGCTTTCGATCTGCTCGGGGATTCGATTCGGCTGGCTCATGCCAAGGACTTGGAACAGGACGGCGATGTCGGGCACCAAGCCGCAGGTACGGGTTTGCTCGACTACGATCACTACTTGGCGTGCTTGCGGCAGATAGGTTTTGACGGTTCGTTGATATTGCACAGCCTAGAGGAAGAACAGGTAGCGGCGTCAGCGGCTTTTGTGCGCGGGCGCATGAACAATTGAGAAAGGGATGAAAAATGGCTGAAGGCAAATTGCGCGCGGCCGTTATTGGCGCTGGCGTGGGTGGAGGGCATGGATACGCGTACGCCCGCGCTCCGGAATACGAATTCGCGGCGGTCTGCGACATAAACCCGGAGGTGTTGGCGCGCTTTTACGAACGGGCTGAGATCGAACGAGAATCTGTCGCCGAATACGCGGATTACCGCGAGATGTTGGCGCGGGAACGCCTCGACGTGGTGAGCGTGGCCACCCCAGATCACCTCCACGCCGACCCGGTCTGCGATGCGGTGACCGCGGGTGTGCGCGGCATTTTCTGCGAGAAGCCGCTGGCGACCACTGCGGAGGACGCCGACCGCATCATCGCCGCGCTCGACCGCCACAACGCGGTGTTGTCGGTGGATCACACGCGCAGTTGGCTGCCTTCCTATCAGGCTGTGCGCACGGCCATCCGCAGCGGCGAGATCGGCAGCCTGACGAGGATTGTGGCCCACTTAGGCGGTCGTCGCGCCATGCTTTTTCGCAATGGGACGCACTTGGTGGATGCGGTGTGCTTTTTTGCGGACGCTGAGCCGGTGTGGGTGATCGCCGCGCACGAGCGCGGGTTTGAAGACTACGGCCCGGTGTACGATGGCCGGGGCGGCAAGGATCCGCAATTCGATCCCGGATCGACGATCATCGTGGAGTTTGCCAATGGAGTGCGCGGGCTGATCAATTGCGCCAAGCGGACGCCGCAGATGTTTGAGTTGGACCTACAGGGCACGGATGGTCGCTTCTGGGTGACCGATCAGCACTGCATGGCTTGGAAGACCGACACCTCTGAGGGGACGCCCGAGGTGGTGTCGCCGCCGCCGGGCCGGGGATATGCCAGTCCGTTTGGCGCGAACTTGATTCCGGCTGTGCAGGAGCTGGCGCAGGCGATACAGGGCGAGGCGCGCAGTTCGTCGCCAGCCGGGCGCGGTCGGCACGTGCTGGAGATCATGGTAGCCGCGCTGTGGTCGCAGGCTGCAGGGAGTGCGAAGGTGGAACTGCCGCTGCCGAGGGGTTGACGAACGCTACGCAACCTCGCCGTGGGAAACATAAAAAAACAGGGGTTATTGGCGGGTGTGGCAGGTGGAGCAATCCGCTGGATCGCGGTAATTATGCAATAAAAAGCTCCGCCGAGTAACTCTCGACGGAGCCTGCGCATTACACGGCACGAGCCGGAGTGACCGGAGTATCAAGCTCCCGGGGGCCGGTAGGGCACGCTTTTCCCGATGGCCTCGTCTATGGTTTCCGGCGTGACCAGTACGGTAACGCTAATGTCTAGCGCGCCGGCGTTGCCGATGACCATGGACACGGCTGCGGCCGTAGCGTCGTCGGGAAGATCGGCAATTATGTAGAGATCCGGATCTCCGAAGGCGTAGTAAAGCGCTTCCACACTGCCACCCATTCCCTCAATGGTCTGAGTTAAAGCCTCCCGTCGCCGCGTGCCGCCTTCTTTCAGCAGACCAGCAAGCCCAGCTTGCGTGTACGTCGAGCGAAACATGTACTTACCCATTAGCTTCCATCCTTTCTATTGAAAAGTGGACTAGGAATGTAAATGGCTATTCAACAGTACGCAGCATTGGAACTTGGGGCAAACTAAAACGACGACCTTTTTGCCGTGTCCTGTGCTATGACAGAGTGAGGTAGCTAGAGTAGCCTTCACTCCGGCAGCGCCAGCGCCAAAAGCTGCGGCACCCAGTCGTTGCTGTTGATTGGGAATACGATGTACTGACGCCCGTTAGCCATATAGCTGATGGGACTGCCGTTGGGGTTGCCGGGGAATTCCATCTCGGCCAGCACTGCGCCTGTATCTAAGTCGAAGGCGCGCAGGTAAGGCCCATTCTCGACAAAGGCGTCGCCGCTGACGTCTCCCCACCATCCGGGCCGTTGCGAGACCACCACCAGCACGGTCTCGGTGGCGAGTATAAAGTTGTAGTGGAACCAGCCCATAGCGGGCAGGTCGAGGTCGCGTAGGGCCTTGTGGTTGATTGGCCCTTTGCCCACCGGAGTCATCCAGACGTGCTCGCCAGTGTCCAAGTCGATGGCGGTGATTCGGCCGTAGGGGGGCTTGGTCAGCGGTAGGCCATCGACGTATTCGGAGTCGTCTTTGAAAAAGGCGTAGTCCGAAAAGGTGCGCAGGCCCTCCACCTTTTCCAGTCGCACGATGTCGGGATCGGTACGCGAAGGGACGTAGAGTACGTTCTCTTTTGGCGCTAGCGCTGCGCCGCTCCAATCCGAGCCGCCCAAGCCCCCAGGCAATACCAGCGTGCCCTTTTCGCTAGGCGGAGTGAACAACGGGCCGTGATCGTATTTTTCGAGAATCGCCAGCGCCTTTTCCCGCAGCTCGGGCGTAAAGTCGATCAGGTCGTCTTCTTGCAGCCCCTGGCGGTCGTAGGGCGCGGGTTTGCTGGGGAAGGGCTGGGTCGGCCAGCTTTGCTCGCCTGGGGTTTGCGACTGAGGGACCGCGCGCTCGTCGATCGGCCAGACTGGCTCGCCGGTCGTGCGGTCTAATACGTAGCAGAATGCTTGTTTGCTCACTAGGGCTAGGGCCTTGATCGCTTTGCCTTGTACTTCTATATCGACCAAGACCGGCGGTGCTGGCGGGTCGTAGTTCCACAGGCCGTGGTGGATGAGCTGGTAGTGCCAGACGCGCTCGCCGGTTGCCGCCTTGAGGCAGACCAGCGTCTGGCTGAAGAGATTGGCCCCGGGGCGCTCGCCGCCGTAGTGGTTGTGGGTGGTGCTGCTGACGGGTAGGTACACGTAGCCCAGTTCGTCGTCGGCGCTCATTGCGGACCACACATTGGCTTGGCCATAGGTCTGCCACGCGTCGTTTTCCCAAGTGTCGTTGCCGTACTCGCCCTCTTGTGGCACTGTCTGGAATATCCACACCTGTTCGCCGGTGTGGGCGTCGAAGCCGCGCACGTCGCCAGGGGTGGAGTATTTGGCGGGAGGCCGGTCGTGGTAGTCGGTGATGCCGGAACCCACCACCACTACGTCGCGGCAGATGATCGGTGGTGCGGTGATGCAGTAGCGGCTACGATCGATGCGGCGGCGCAGTCCCTTGCCTAGATCGACGAAGCCGCCCGCGCCGAACTCTGGGTCGGGTTGTCCGGTCTTGATGTCGATTGAGTAGAGGCGGTCGGAAGCCGTGCCGTAGAAGATGCGCTTCTTGTCGCCGCTTTCCCAGTAGGCGATGCCGCGCGCAAAGCCCCAGAAATCGCCTCGATCCTTCCACGACTGCGGATCGAAGGTCCACAGTTCCTCGCCGCTTGTCGGGTCGATGGCGCTGAGGACGTTGAACGGCGAGCCGTAGTAGAGCACACCGTCGATGACCAGCGGTGTGCCCTTGTTCCACCAATTCCACAAATCCTCGGCCGCGGCGATTGCGCTGTCCGGGACTGTGTAGCGCCAAACCTCTTGCAACTGGGCGAAGTTGTCGCCGTCAATCTGGGATAGGGGCGCGTATTTGCTGCTGTTGGCGTCGGCCGCGTAATAGGGCCATTCCTCGCCTTGGGTTGCTCCGGCGGCAAGGATCAGCAACGCGCCGACGAACAATCGTGTCTGGTGCATGGGTTGGGTCTTTCTCGCTGTAAAGTTCATTCGGCCAAGCCCTGATAGAGGGCACTGATTTCCGCGGTTGTCAGCACGCGGTCGTAGAGCCGCGCGTCGTCTAAGGTCCCGGTGAAGAAGAAATCCGTTTCGTCGAGGTTTTTCGCACCAATGTAGATGGGCTGATCGGGCGAGGTTTTGACCGCGCTCTGTTTCTGCTCCTGCAACACGCCATTGACGAAGAGCCGGTGATAATCTCCGTCGAAGATGGCTGCGAAATGGTACCAGTGCCCTTGGCGCAAAAGGAGCTTGGCGTGGAGGTCGTCGTCGCGCATCCGGTGCCAAGTGACTCGCCGTCCTCGGGTACTGAGTTGGAACACGCGCACTCCGCCGCCGTTGTCCTGCGCCCAAATGCAATTGTTCCACCAGTAAGGGCGGGTTTCGATTTCGTCGTACTTGGCCCAAATTGAGACGCTGAAGGGGCCATCGAGCAAAAAGCCCTCGATATCGACGACGGCCTTGCCGTCGAAGTAACCGGCACCGTCTTTGCCGCCGGCGCGGTCCTCGGCGAATACTACTTTGACGTTTTTGAGCGGGCGCCTATGAGGGCTGGTGTCGCGGATCTCGCCGTCGAAGAGGACTTCGAGGAGTAAATCTTCGCGGCCCGGCGGGTTTGGCTCGGGCAGCCCTGCGCCGGGGTCGTCTCCCTCGTCTCCCCAGCGCACCTCCACGTCATACCAGTCGGCCCCGCTGTCCTGGTCGGCGAAGACGATGCTTAGGGTGTCGCCGGACGCTTGGGGTTCCCGCTCTAACTGCGCGACATCGCGCGCATTGTGTTTGACTAGGTGGTACTGCGCGTTGGAAGGCCATGCGACCCTATCGGCAAAATACACCTTGCGGGTCTTGTCCCCCTGCCAGATGGGTTGCCAGCGCACTCCATTGACCTCGACGGGCGAAAAGCCGTCGCCGTCCTCGTGCCGCCCGGGCAGGGCACCGTAGCTGTGCTCGACCCACAGCCCTTCGCTGTCTGCAAATACCTCGTCGCCGCCATCGACGAAGATGCGGACGCGAAGCTGCTCGCCGCGTGGTTCGACGGAGACTGTCTTGTATTCCTCGGCAGGTACTTGGTGGAGGACGCCGGCGATCTTCCAGCCGTCGTCCGCTCGGTCGAGCAAATAGGCGTTGTATTGCTCGTCGCCGACGGGGCCGGACAGGCCTACCAAATGCTCCTGCGTTATGGCCATCGCCCGGTCGCCCCACAGGAGGATGTCGAAAAACTCGGCCTTTTTGATGTACTGGTGGATTTCCGGGTCGTAGTCCCAAGCGTCGCCGCCGGTCCACTCGACGACGATCCCGTCGAGGAACTCCTCGCGGGACTGCACCTTGCGCAAAAGCCAGGTCTGCGGCTCTTGGCGACTGCGCATGTCGAGCTCGACGACGCTCTCGCCGATCAGGTCTTCGGCGACGACGAAGTCCTGCTGGTTCCACGCCTCGTAGAAGCGCTGTACTACATCTTGTATCTGCTGGAGGTCTGGGCGTTCGTCGCCAAAGGCGAGGGCCGGATGCAACAGGCACAGAGCTAGTAAAACATTTGCTACAGAGTTCATATTTCCCCTCGGAGGCTGCACTATTGTTCACTACAGAACTAAAGCACGAGGGGCAATTGAACAGTGTCAATGCGCTTAATTGTCTGGGTGCGGGACTAGGCACTCTGTCCGCGTATCATCGCCAAGAACCGCTGGGCATTCCCGGCAAAGTGACCTTCGATTTCCGCGGGTGGACGGGGCTAGGGGCAATCCCTCTACGGCTTGCCGATCAGGACGATCCGATTGGTGTTGGTGCCTTTTGTGCGGTTGTCCACGCCCCAGCAGTTTGCGGTCTTGGTGAACATCTGATCGTTGACCAACACCATCAGCGGCTTGAGGCCGGCCTCCGTGGCTGCGGGCACGACGAGGGTTTCCAGTAGGATTTTGCCATTGCGGACCTCGCCGACCTCAAAGGCGACAAAGCCACCGCTTGCGAGGATCCGGTGCAACTCTCGGAAGGTGCGGGTCATTGCTGCTTGCCAGTCGGCTGGTTTTTTCAATTGCCATATAGCTACCGCCTTGGCGTCGATGCCGTTAAACCAGCAGCGCAGCCAGTTGTCTGCTTGGTAGTTGACGATGTCCAAAAAGGGCGGCGAGGTAACGGCGAGTTGGGTGGATGCACTGGCGATGGCGGAGGTATTGTCAGACGAGCCGGTTACGAGCAGGGGGGTATTCGCTGTCAGCGTTTTTAGATCATGTGCTTGCAGCTTGCTCAGTAAGGATTTCGTCTTGCGGAGGATGATGGACTTTACGTCGCGTTCAGGCGGCACTTGAGCGCGTTTTTGGTTGATGCGTTTTTGCGACTCAATGGACACCGCCTGATTGGGCGGCAGTGTATATACGGAGAAAAATCCCGGCGAGTGCCCAGTCAGGCGGTTGGTCGCCACCATCTGAATCCACGCATCGACGCGGTCGAGTGGCCCTTCTTGGCGGCGCGTAAGGAGATAGGAGCGCAGGTTGACGATTTGGCGGAGCGTGTTGGGGTGATAAAAAACGAGGAGATCGTCCCAGACCTTGCTCGATTTATCGAGGTCCAGCGCCGTCAAGCGCGTTTCTACCTCGGTCCATTCAGGTGGATTTAGGCGAGGACGGACTAGGCGCTCGCTGAGAGGATTTATGTCGCAGCCGATGGGGCGGCGGCCCAACAGCGCTGCTTCGAGGACGGTGGTGCCGCGCCCCATGAACGGGTCGTACACTGCGTCGCCGGGTTGTGTCAGGCGGCTGATGAAAAACCTCGGCAATTGCGGCTTGAAACAGGCGCGATAGGAGACCTCGTGGAGCGAGTGGGCGGCGCGCTGCTTGGAGGTCCAGAACTCATTGACATACACCGGAATGGAAATGGCCGGATCGGGAAAGTCGAGGATGTTCGTCTCTTTGCCAAAATCCGCAAAGGCTTGGATTTCGTCGGCGAATTCGCTGGCGTTTAGAGGTCGTGACACACTAGCTCCCGCCGCGCATCATCGCCAAAAACCGCTGGGCATTTCCGGCAAAGTGATCTTCGATTTCCTCGGGCGTTAGTTGCAGCATCTCGGCTACTTGCCGCTCTTGGCGCAGTTGCTCGTAGATGACGAGCGTGGCCCGCGAGTCGCAGTGCGGCGTGCCGGCCTCGTCGCCAGGATAAAACAGCCAAGCGCGGCCATAGGTGATGTACTTGCCGCGCGCACAGCCAGCGACCACGTTGTCCGACCCGAACATCACCCGCTTGCGGTCTTCGTGTTTCATCAGCAGATAGTGCGCATACAGGTCGTTCACTGCCGAGGTGTCGTACCATATATTGGGCAGATCGCACAGGAAGTGGACGGCCTCTTCCATCATAAAGGAATTGAACGAGCGAGCGCAGTGGGCCAAAATCCACTGCGCGTTGGGGTATTCGCGGGTGTAGTGCGCTAAGTCGCGCTGGTTGTCTGGGTCGGCGGGGCCGGTGGGTTTGGCCAGATGCATGGTGATGGCCAGCTTCTTGTGGTGGGCGAGTTCGATGAGGGATTCCGGGAGGAAGTCGCAGATGCGAGCACCGACCGGGTCGGGGGCAAAGGTGCGGTAGGGTTTGAGGCCGAGGAAGCCGTACTCATCGACTTGGGCGGCTACGTATTCGGGCGTCATGTCCGGGGTGACCATCATGTTGATCGCGGATTCGGGGTCGGCGGCGAGTTGGGCCGCCATCCAAGCGTTGTGTCCGGCGGCGTCCATGCCCGGCATTGGAGTGCCCAACACCAGCATGTGGAAGGCGCGGCCCGGGTAGAGTTTGGCCGCCCAGTCGAGGTGGTCCTGATAGTCGATCTCCGTGCGGAGGCCAGTAGGTGCGCCCGTCAAGGAGCCTCGGTGGTCCTCAGACCACATGTGCGTGTGCATGTCGTAAACTGTGGCGGGGACGAAGTCTTCGAGTTCTCTATCCCAGAGCTGGCGGTCGAAATCTTGATAGGTGAAATCGGTCATGGCGTGGTGCTCCCGAGCGGCGCGTTTGACAGAAAATGGCAGGCAACCTAGTGTTGCCCCCAAAAGGAGGAAATTCGAGATGAACAAGGAAAAGATAGTACCCGAACTAGTCGTGGAAAAGGACGCGCTCATCGGCGAAGGGGCCGTTTGGGATGCGGACGACGAGTTGTTGTACTGGGTCGATATCCTCGGCCACGAGGTCTATGTGTACGATCCGGTGAGCGGCATCAACCGCACCATCCCCACGTGCCAAGCCGTAGGGACGGTGGTCAAGCGGCAAAGCGGCGGCCTCATTGTGGCCCTGCACAATGGCTTTGCCCACATAGACTTGCGGACGGAGCGCATGGTGCCGCTCGGCGAAGATCCAGAGTGCGACCTCCCGGGCAACCGCTTCAACGACGGCAAGTGCGACCCGGCTGGTCGGCTGTGGGCTGGGACGATGGATTTTGGAGGTGCCCGGGACCAAGGTGCGCTCTACTGTCTCGATGTGGATCACTCGGTGAGCCGGAAGGTCGCGCCGGTCAGCGTGTCCAACGGCATCGTCTGGAGCGCCGATCAGCAGACTATGTACTTCATTGATTCGGGCTTGAACAACGTGCGCGCGTACGACTACTGCCGCGACAGTGGGGACATTAGCAACGAGCGCGTGGTAGTGAAGTACGGAGGGCCGGGGGTGTTAGACGGCATGGCCATCGACGAGGAAGACGCCTTGTGGATTGCCGTGTTCGGAGGGTGGTGCGTCTTGTGCTACGATCCTCGCTCTGGGGAGTTGCTGCGCCACTTGGAACTGCCCATGTCCAATGTGACGTCCTGCGCCTTTGGTGGCGCGGGCCTGGACCAGCTCTACATCACCTCGGCTTGTCGGGGTTTGGATGCTGAGGCGCGGCAGGCTCAACCTTTGGCTGGGTCGCTAGTGCGGGTCGATCTGGGTGCGCGCGGGGTGCCCTCGGATGCGTTTGCCGGCTAGATGGCGATGGTGCGCATTTCGTCCGACCAGTCGCGCCACATGTCCTTTTGCGGTGGCTCCTGCTGGGTTTGTTCGATGTCCTTTTTGAGAAAATCGTAGAGCACGGCTTGGCGCAGTTGGCGCGAGGTGTTCGGGCTGGCCATGTGGCCGAGACGGTGGTGCCAGAAGACGATGTCGCCGGCTTGGCCGTGGGTATCGACGGGCGTGCGCTGGTTGAATGCGGTGCGCACTTTTTCGTAGGCGGCTTCGTCTTGGTCGCGGAGGTACTGCGAGGTGAAAGTCGGGTAGAAGGCGCGATGGCTTTCGGGCCAGACCATGAAGCTGCCGCCGTTGGGCGGCACGTCGTCGATGTAGCCGACCACGCCGAGGTGGAAGGGATGGCCGTCGGTGTGGCAGCCTAGCGCTTGGGGCGGGTGACCGCCGTAAGGCAGGGTGCAGTAGATACCGCGAATGCGCTCGGGCTGGACGAGCTGTCCTTTGCCGAGCATTTGTTCGGCCATGGCCCACACCTTGGGATCGGTGGCCAAAAGGCGTACCATCCACGCCTCGTCGCCCGGCTCGCGGAAGTTCCAGCGAAAGCCGCGGCGGTGGTTGGCTCCGTCGGGGTTTTCTTCGTCTGCGCGAAACGGGCCAACCCAAGTGTCGGGGTCGTCGCGGCGGCGGTCTGGAGGCGCGCCGTCCCACAGCCGAGTGCGGGCGCGTTCCATAAGCGCGGGGTCGAGCACGTCGCGCTTGATGAGGTAGCCGTTGCGCTTGAAGAAGCGCATTTCGTCAGTCGTCAGCATGTTTACCTGTTAAAGTTTGCTTGAGAAGGATAGGCAAAGAGCGCGTGCTATGTTGAGTATATCTTTTCTAATATCCTCCCTCAAGCTCGCCAGACAAAGGGTCTTGATCATGTCCGCCGGCAGAAGCCCGCAATTTTCTTCTAACCGATAGCCCTGCTTATCTTGCATCAACAGCGTATATTTTTGTTCCCAATCAAGGAGAGCACGCCACCCGTGATCCTAGCCCTGCCAACAGATAAGCTGACGCCGCGCACAGCCGACGAATTCCTCGTAGAGTTCCTCGGCTACGCGCACGGAGCCGTGCCTGGGCAGCCCTTGGAGGTCGATTTGCGGCCCCTGCACTTTATCGACCCCTACGGCTTAGTGGCCTTGTGCTTGATGGCGCGCTACGGAGACGCGCTCTCATCGCGGGTCGTTTTTCACCTGCCAGAAGCCTTTGCCCTGCGAACGTATCTGGGACGGGTGCGGTTCGCCGCGGCCGTGGATGAGGTTGAACTGGTTGGGCCGGCGCTCATCGTGGATCAGGAGCGGGAAAAGGAAGAGAGCGAGGCCCTGCTGGAAATCACGCGGATTGAAGAGCGGGCGGATATCGAGACCGTGTTGGGCAAGATCGGTCAGCGCGTCGAGGCGATTTTGGCCGAGGAACTGCGCTACACCGAGGTGGAGATCAACCAGTTCAAAAACGTCGTCGCCGAGCTGTGCCACAACATTCTCGACCACAGCGAGAATTGGGGCTACCTCACAGCCCAGCGCTACTTGGACTCGCGGGCGGGGAAAAAATACGTGGTCATCGGAGTGGGGGATCTCGGGATCGGCATCAAAAAGAGCCTATCGGTGCGCTACGACGCCGCGGATTGGTCGCACGGCACGGCTATCCTCAACTCGTTGCAGAAGCACTTCTCCCGTGACGCCACGCGCGGCCTCGGGCTGTATATTGTCAACCAGATTTGCAATCGCTACAACGGCTCGTTGCACATCCGCTCGGGGGATACGCGGGTCTATATTCGTGGCCAGCGGCACTGGGAACACGCTTCGGTCCACTTTCCCGGCACCCAAATTGCCATTGCGCTCCACCAGCGCGAAGGAGGCGAGTAGGCGATGTTCGGTCAACATCACAGGCCACCTAAACCGCCTCCCTACGAGCCTTGGTTGCTGTTGCTGCTGGCGGTGGTCATCGCCGGCCTTGGCGTGGTCGCATACGTGGCCGTGAGCTTCTTATTTCCCGGCATCTAGCCCCATCATATTGGTATTCGTCTAATTCCGCATCGCTCATTTTGTGGTAGAAATTGCTTGACAGTCGGTAAATATCCGCGTAAGTTTCCTTAATTGAATACAGTTAAGCTGTTTTTAACTACAGGAAAGGCGCGGCTCATGGATTCAGCCGTTGAAGAGCACGTACAGCAGCAGGCCATACACCAAGCCCCCGCATACCTGTTTTCCGGCGAACAGGGCATCCTCAGCGGACGGCCCCGAGGGGCCGAGTTGCTCGAAGAATTGATGCAGCACCTGCTCAGCGGTCCAACCGACGCGGCCACGCCGCTCGATTTCTCTCGCGTTTCGTTCATGGATGTCTCGTGCGCCGACGAGATGCTCAACAAGCTGCTCTTGCGCCTGACCAGTGGTGAGATAGGGCATCGCTACGTCTATATCGCCGAGGCCAATATCTCGGTACGCGAGACCATCGCGGCCGTGCTACAGCTTCGCGAGTTGGCCGCGCTGTACAAAGATGGCGAGCGCGTCGAGGTGCTCGGAGTGCTCAAGACGCCGATGCGCGAGGCGCTCGACGTGCTGCTGGCGCATAAGTGCGCGACCTCAGCCGAAATCTCCGACGCGCTCGGCAAAAACATCAACATCGTCTGCAACCGCCTCAATGCCCTGCAACGACTCGGGTTAGTGTGCCGCCTGCGCGATGGGTCAGTCGCCGGTGGTGGGCGGCAATTCTACTATGTCTCGATTGTCTAAATACTCCTTGGGAGCGGCCCTAGCGGTCGCCTTGGTTTTAGGAGCCGTGGCGGCCAAGCTGCGCAGCGACCATTCCTTCGTCGTCGAGGCCAGCGTGGAGAATTTTCGCGACGCGCCCAATGGCACTAAGCTGGGTACGTTGATGGCTGGCACGGAGATCGAGTCCATCGGCGAGGAGGGCCGCTGGGTGCGGTTCCGCGTCGAAGGCTGGGTTTGGGGGCCTTCCTTGGAAGGCTATGTCTCCGAGGAGGAGCGCGATGAGCCAGAGGAGGAACCCATTCCGCCGCTCCAAGACGAACGGCCCCGGATCAAAGAGCTAGTCAACGACCGCTATGGGGTGTTCTACGGGGTTGGGCTGGACGAGGATGTCGGTCGGCTGTGGTTGCGGTTTCGCGTCCGCGACATTGAGCGCGAGGCTTGGGAGCGGCGCGCATTTGCCGTGCAACGCGGCGTGGCCGAGTTGTTGCAGGGCCGCGTCGAGTTTAGCGAAATCCGCATTGAGACCAATCGGCCCGACGGCAGTGGCGAGGTGGGCCAGTACGTCGCCGCGACTGCGGCTGCTGACTTGGCTAGCGCCGGTGAGGATTGGGCAGTGTGGCGGCAGCACACGCGCTTTTCGATTGATGGAGGCGAAACGTGGGAAGAGGCCGAATAAATGCGCGCATCGCGACGGGGCCGATCCAGAGCAGCCCGCAAGGCTAATGCCATGTTGGATCTGTATGCGGTAAAGACCCAAATAGACAGCATGGTGGCTGACGAGCGCCGCGTCCAAGAGGATTTTCGCGCCAAGCTTGAATTGGCGTTGGCCGAATATCGGCGCTGGCTGCCCGAGTGGGAGCGCTTGGCCCGCAAGATCGACGAGAGCCGCACCTCTTGGCTGTTGCCCGGCTTGGGCGAGGGCCTCGGCGGTGGGATCGACGCGCCCGATCGCCCGAGCACCATTAGCATCGCCGCCACGGACGGCTCGCAAATTTTCCCCGACCGCCACGAGATCTCGGCCTGTTTCCTGATCAATATCGGCTACATCCTGCTGCACTACGGCACGGGCGAGAAGCCGCTGATGAGCAGCAAGCCGCGGCTCTACTATCGCGAGGAGGAAATTTACGAGGAATGGGGTGGGGCGCGGATCTTCGTCAATCGCGAACTCGTCGGCTTCAAGCGCGGCCTTATGGAGTTCACCGAGTTGGCCGATTTGGCGTTGGCAGCCCACGCCGAGGGGCATCGGACGCTGGCGCTTGCCGACGGCACGCTGATTCTGTGGAACTTGGAGGGCAAGCCGCAGGACTTCCGCGCTGCGCACCTAGAGGCCACTATAGCGGCGATGGACGAGTTGCGCGAGGCGCGGGTGCCGGTGGCTGGGTACATCAGCCAGCCGGGGAGCCAAGAATTGATCAACGCCCTCAAGCTGGGTCTGTGCCCGCTTGAAGCGGCCGACTGCGACCGCTGCCCCTATCAGGAAGAAAATCAACTCCACTTCAGCCGCGAAGAGATCGATGCCTTGAACGGGGATTTGTGGCAGGGCCGTGGCTTGCCCTGTAGCCCCATTGAGGGGCTGAGCGACGCGGTCTTGGTGCGGCGGGTGCTGCGCCCCGGGCAACGCACGCCGCTCTATCGCAGCGCGTCCAAGGTCCTCGCCGAGTACGGGCCGCATTACATCTACTACTTCTACCTGCACGTGGGAACGGAGATCGGCCGGGTCGAAGTGCCGGAATGGGTGGCGACCGATCGCGAGTTGCTCGACTTGGTCCACGCCTGTTTGTACGACCAAGCCGAAAAGGGCCAGGGCTATCCGGTCGCCTTGGCCGAGGCGCACGAGCGCGCCGTGGTGCGCAGCGCCGACCGCGAGGCATTCTATCGCTTTTTGCGCGATACCTTTGTCAAAAACGACCTGCAAACCCACTTGTCAACCAAGAGTTTTAAGAAGCGCTACACTGGTATTTAGGGGAGGCCACTGTGGAGACTATCAAAGAGCGCGAGCGCAGCCCGCTGAGCCGATTCTTGCCCGAGTCGCTGCCGCTGCCCAGCGACGCCGAGGACGAGCGGACTCACGTGGGCGAAGTGGTCGAGAGCAGCACCACCGAGTTGATCGCCCAAGCGCGCGAGCTGCACGGCGCGCCCTCCTTTGGCCAGTTCATCCGCGTGGAGGCCGAGATGCCGGTGGTCGGCATTGTGTTTAACGTTTTCACGCACTCCATCGAGCCGAACCGCCGGCCCACGGCCTACGGCAAGACCGAAGAGGAACTGCGCCTAGAGCAGCCGCAAATTTTCGAGCTGTTGCGCACGGAGTTCCAAGCCCTGGTCATCGGCTACTTGGACGGCGATGAGGCCGTGCAAATCCTGCCGCCGCAGCCGGCGCGCATCCACAGTTTTGCGTACTTGTGCTCAGACGAGCAAGTGCGGGCCTTCACGCGCAGCGACGACTATCTGCGCAGCATCCTCAACACGTCCAAAATACCTACTGACGAGCTGGTGATCGCGGTGTTGCGCCACACAGTGCGCGCCCATGCGCACGCACCGTCCTATCTGGTGCAGATGGGCAAGGAGTTGTCGCGGCTCCTCAGCGACGACTACGACCGGCTCAGCTCGATTATCCGACGGGTGGTCAACTAACGATGGCAAAACACGCGCGCAACGGAGTGCCCGCCGCGGCTGGTCGCGGCAAGCAGATTGGGGTCATCACCAAAGGCTCGCTAGTCGAGGGGCTGGAGATGAAGCTGGACCCCGAACAGAATGTCGAGGACATGAAGGCCGGCAAATTCGTGGTCATCGAAGGCGATAAAAACGACTTTTTCTCCATGGTCACCGACATGCGCCTCGACGCCAACAACCAAGAAGTTCTCCTGCATCCCCCGGGCCAAGAAGACGCGCTCCTGCGCCAAGTGCTCGC
Source organism: Candidatus Latescibacterota bacterium (assembly GCA_022825185.1). The sequence continues at coordinate 19,474 of JAJDYK010000193.1, forward strand.
TGGCACTAGCACGTACAACATCGTCTCGCTGCGGCCTATGCTGATGATGCCCAAGGATGCGGCAGCCGACGAAGGCCCGCGCCCGGTCAAGGCCATTCCGAGCCACTTCTCCGAAGTACAAGAAGCTATGGCCGACGACGTGGCCAAGATCTTCGGCTCTGAGGGCGACGCCGAGGGCCGCTACTTCAGCATTGGCAACCCGCTCGACATGGACACGCAGGTCTGCCTCGACATGATCCGCTTTGCCGAGCGCTCCAACGGCATCTTCGGCAAGACGGGTACGGGCAAGTCCTTCTTGACGCGGCTGGCGCTGTGCGGGCTGATTCACTACGACAAGGCCGTCAACCTGATCTTTGACATGCACAACGAGTACGGGTTCAAGGCCATGAAGGAAAACGGCTCTACCACGACGTTCGTCAAGGGCCTCAAGCAACTCTTCGGCGAGCGAGTGGCGATCTTTTCCTTGGACCCGCAATCGACCCGCGCTCGTGGCGTGCAGCCGGATCACGAGGTCTATATCTCCTACGATCAGATCACCGTCGAGGACATTGCCCCGCTGCAAGACGAGCTCAAGCTCAATCCCACGGCTGTGGAGTCGGCCTACTTGGTGTACGCGATTTACAAGGAGCGCTGGCTGAGTACGCTCTTGAAGTTGGAAGGCCCGGACGTGGAGGAATTTGCCCGCGAGATCGGCGCGCACGCCGGGTCTTTAGTAGCCCTGCATCGCAAGCTCAAGCGGCTGGAAAACTTTCCCTTCATGGTCTCCAAGCTGCGGGACGGCGACGTGGTGGACCGCATCATGGAATACCTCGACAAGGGGATCAACGTGGTGCTGGAGTTTGGGCAACAGACGAGTATGCTATGCTATTTGCTGGTGGCCAACATCATCGCGCGGCGCATCCACGAGATGTACGTCAAAAAGAGCGAGCGCTTCTACGCCACCCAGCGTCCCGAAGATCAGCCGCGTCAGCTCATGATTACCATTGAGGAGGCGCACAAATTCCTCAACCCCATGGCGGCGAAGCAGACCATCTTCGGCACCATTGCCCGCGAGATGCGCAAGTACTATGTCTCGCTGCTGGTAGTAGATCAGCGGCCGTCGAGCATTGACGACGAAGTGCTCTCGCAGATCGGCACGCGCATCACGGCCCTGCTCAACGACGAAAAGGACATTCAGGCAGTACTCACCGGCGTCAGCGGCACCGAAGGGTTGCGCAGCGTGCTGGCCAGCCTCGACTCCAAGCAGCAGGCCCTGATCATCGGCCACGCCGTGCCCATGCCGGTGGTGATCAAGACCCGCGACTACGACGCTCAGTTCTACAGCGCGATGGGCTGTATGGACGACCTGCCAGCCGAGGAGCGGCGGGAAAAGGTGGAGCGGGATGTGGCGGCGTTGTTTGGGGAGTAGGAGAGGATGCTGGTTGTTTACTTGAGCAACAGTGTCCCGATGGTAGAAATCCAACTGGCCAAGACGACGCCGAGCGTCCAGTGAAATTTGGTGTTCATTTCCTTGCGCAGTTCCGCAAACCCGGTGTGCATTTCTTGGCGTAGCTGATTGGTTCGGGCATCGATTTTTTGGTCTGCGGCTTCGAATCGGGCATCGATTTTTTGGTCCAAGGTGTCGAATCGGGTGTCGATTTTTTGGTCCAAGGTGTCGAATCGGGCGTCAGTCCTTTGCTCTAAAGTCCCAAATCGCTGATCCCATTTCTGATCTAGAGTGCGTAGATCGTCTTCGATGAGGGTCAGGCGGCGATCTACTTGGAGTAAGACGTCGCGCGTCGTCAACTCAGTGAGGGGTTGTTGTTCGGCAGGCATGGGATCGGCATCTCTTCTGGCTTAAAAATTAAAATACGCTCAAAAATTGAGTATGCAAAATTTGGACCAGTAGCGTTACAGAGAGGGAGCCGGCGGGCGGCGTAGTCGGCGTATGTAGCGTTTCTAAGACGCTGTGTTTCCTTTTGGTCTCATTCTCCTTTTGTGTATTGCCAAGCCAATCGTAGCTTGTCAGATCTTAGCACCTCACCTGTTTGCCGATTCCCTGTGCCTGCTTGTTGAATCGTTCGCCTGTCTGATCAAAATCCACGATCCCGCAGCCCCTCAGCGACCGACGGCGGCGGCCGAAAAGACGAGGGTGCCGAATCGGGTGGCGCGGTGGAAGTCGGCCTTGGGCGTGCCGGTGTCGGACCACAGCCCAAACTGGCCTTGGTAGCCCTTGGTGCGGTTGAGTCCGGCGCGCCATTGGTCGCCGTCTTGGGGCGGGATCTGTCCACCCAAGTGGCGGAAGTTGTCGTGGGGAATGGCGATTTCGAGGATCCAGCTTTGGTCGGTGTCTGAGTGGTCGTTGAGGGTGCCGTCGTAGGTCGTGGCAATGACCACGCCCTCGCTCTGCCAAGACGGGTGAATGGCCTTGGTGCGCTCCTTGCCGCCGCGGAAGGCGATGTAGTCGAGCAGCGTGCCGTTGATGTTCATCTCATAGCCGTAGTAGTTGCCGGGGACTGCCATGTTGGGGGTAGCGAAAATCTCGACGGCGTCCTCTTGATACACTGCTCCGTCGTGCTCGGTTACTTCTGAATGCAGATACGGATCGACGCACTCGTAGATGATGTAGAGATTGTCGTCATCCCAGAGCAAGCGGGCGGTCGTGGATTGCGGTTGCTCTTTTTCGAGATCGCTCCAGGGCATGACAAAGGCGATGGGTGCGGTGTTTTGCCAGTCGGCTTCGTCTAAGCGGCCATCGACTTGGATCCCCTCGTTGGTGCGGAGGACTTGGTAGGTGGGTAGCTCATCAGGCACAGCTTGGAAGCGGGAGGACTCTTGAGTGCTGGCTGGGACAGCGAGGGCGAGGGCGAAGAGCAGGCTGTAGAGCATGGTCAATCCTTTCGACTCTGGTGGTTGGGTCAATCGCAGCTCAGGGAAGGGGTCTCCCCGCGCGAAAACGCCTTGGCGATCTGGTCGCAGCGCTCGTTGTCTGGGTCGCCAGCGTGGCCTTCGGTGTACTGCCACTGGACGGTGGGCGTATTGAGTTGGTCCAGGGAGCGCCACAGGTCTTGGTTGAGCACGGGTTTTTTGGCGGCCGTGAGCCAGCCCCGCTTCTTCCAGCCGTGAATCCACTCGGTAATGCCCCTGCGCAGGTACTCGCTGTCAGTAACGAGGGTAATAGCGACGTCGGATGGGCTTCGACTTGAGCTCAGCCGAAAGGCGGCTTTGAGACCTTCGATAGCTGCTTGTAACTCCATGCGATTGTTGGTCGTCTCTGGGACAAAGCCACCCAACTCCTCGATGCGGCCATCGCCGTAGAGCAGCCGCGCTGCCCAGCCGCCTGGGCCCGGGTTGAACGAACAGGCACCGTCGGTGAAAATGGTCAATGTGTCCGAGGGGCTGGTTTGCTTTTTTATCACTGGAATTGCCTTTATTTAAGGTGCGCCGCTGGATTCACAAGATGAACCGCATCTCGAATCGTTTAGTCATGCAGGATTGCTATAATAAAACACGGTGGCGCGGGTCGGGGCAATTGAGGCGGATATTCATGGTTTTCAGCCGCCGTAGGTGTCAGTCCTATTTGTGCCCAAAGTGATTGCCCTTAGATTAGGGGCTTCCTTTATCCGAACCTTAGAGAGAAAATGCAATATGGCAACGTATGATGTGGCAGTTATCGGCGGCGGCCCAGGTGGGTATTCAGCCGCCATTCGCGCGCGGCAGTTGGGGTTAAAAACCGCGCTGATCGAAGACGCCGAGTTGGGCGGCACCTGTCTCAATTGGGGCTGCATTCCCACCAAGGCTCTGCTTAAGCAAGCCGAAGTGTACCAGCTTTTCTTGCGCGCCGAGGAATTCGGTCTACGAGTTGATACGCCGGCAGTGGATTGGGATGCGGTCATTGGCCGGAGCCGCCAAGTAGCCGAGCAGTTATCCAAAGGCGTGGCCTATCTGATGCAGAAGAACCAAGTCGAGGTGTTCGCTGGCAGGGGCCGGTTGACGCCCAGCCGCCAAGTTGCGGTTGAGGACGGCGACGGCGAAGTCATGGCCGAGCTAGACGCCGCGCACGTGGTGCTGGCCACTGGTGCCCGCCCCAAATCCATTCCAGGCGTAGAATTCGACGGCGAGCGGATCATTGCCAGCCGCGAGGCCATGATCGTCGCCGAACAGCCCGCCTCCCTCGCCATCATCGGAGCCGGAGCCATTGGCGTGGAGTTCGCCTATTTCTATCGCGCCTTTGGCAGCAAGGTGCTGCTGTTGGAAGCTCTGCCCCAGGTCTTGCCGCGCGAAGACGAAGAGATTGCTGCGGGACTGGCTGAAAGCCTGACAAGGCAGGGAATCGAAGTGGTGACCGGAGCCCGGGTCGAGGAGGTTAAAAAACAAAAGCGCGCGGTCGCGTTGCGCTACCGAGTCGGCGACGAGGAGCAGACGCGGAGAGTGGAGCGAGTGCTGGTCGCCACTGGGGTACAGGGCAATATCGAGGGACTGGGGCTGGAAGCGCTGGGCATCCGCACCCGCGACGGCGCGATTGTGGTTGATGAGCGGATGCAGACCAGCGCTAAGGGCATCTACGCGATTGGCGACGTGGCCGGTCCGCCGCTGTTGGCGCACGCAGCCGCGCAGGAGGGAATTGCGGCCGTCGAGTTTATAGCGGGCCGCGACCGTCCCACCTTGGACCCGAACCAAGTGCCCAACTGCATCTATTGCCAGCCGCAGGTAGCCAGCGTCGGCCTGAGCGAAAGCCAAGCGCGCGAAGCCGGGTACGACGTCAAGGTCGGGCGCTTTCCGTTTGCGGCCAGCGGCAAGGCGCAAGCGGCCGGGGAAACTGAAGGGCTGGTCAAGCTGGTCTTTGACGCGCGCTACGGCGAGTTGTTGGGCGGGGCCATTCTGGGAGCTGAGGCCACGGAGTTGATCGCCGAATTGACGCTGGCTCTGCGGCTCGAAGCCACGTATGAAGAGCTGTTGCTGACCTCGCACGCGCACCCGACGCTGTCCGAGGCCGTGATGGAAGCGGCTGGACAGGCTTTTGGCGAGGCGATTAACTATTAATTGAGAATTGGGAATTAGGAATGAGGAATGTAGAGTCGAGTGGTATAAAGCCCCCCTCGCTTCCACCGCTGGACCAGCTCCTGCCGGCCGAACCGCTGCTGCTGATGGGGGCTGGGCCGGTGCCGGTGGAGGCGGAGGTTGCGCGAGCGGGTGGCATGGTTATCAACCACTTGGGGCCGACGATGGATCGGCTAGTGGAGCACATCAAGCAGTTAGCTGGCTATGCCTTTCAGACGGCTGATAAGCACATCTTGGGAGTTGGGGGGCCGGCGTCGGCAGCTATGGAAATGGCGATGGGCAATTTGCTATGGCCGGGCCGCCGCGCCTTGGTGCTGCAAAACGGTTGGTTTAGCGGGCGCTTTGCCGAGATGGCAACCGGCGTGGGGGCGGAGGTCGAAGTGCTGGCTGTGCCGGAAGGGCAAGCTGTCTGCGCTGAGCGCGTTGTCGAGCGGCTCAAGAGTCAGCACTACGACGTGGTGACGATGGTGCAGGGCGAGACCTCCAGCGGCGTCTGCACGACCGAGCTGCCGGCGATTGCCCGCTTGTGCCGCGAGCACGGGGCGCTGGCAGTTGTCGATGCGGTCTGCACGTTGAGCACCATGCCTTTGGAAAAGGACGTTTGGGGCATTGACGTAGTTATCACGGGCAGTCAGAAAGGTCTGTCAGCGCTGCCGGGCGTGGCGCTGATTGCCTTTTCCGACGCGGCTTGGGAGCAGGTGCAGCAGCATCCCGGTCCTAAGCCGCACTGGTGTTTGGACGCGCTGCGGGCGGAAAACTTTTGGCAGCACCACCAGTACCACTATACCGCCCCGGTCTCGGGGTTGTTGGCCCTGCACGAAGCCCTGCGGCTGGTCTGCGAGGAGACGCTGGAGCGCCGCTTTGCGCGGCATCGGCACTCGTCGCTGGCTCTGCAAGCTGGCATTGAGAGGATGGGGCTGGTGCTGGCTGCGCCGCGTCGCATTCGCCTCAATTCGGTGGTGGCAATCCAAGTGCCCGCTGGGGTAGATAGCGCCCGAATGCGGGTTGATATGTCAAATCGCTTCCACGTCGAAATATCCGGGGCCTTTGGCCTCGACATAGTGCGCATCGGCCAAATGGGCGAGCAGTGCCGGGCACCGCACTTGTTCCGCGTGTTGCACGCCTTGGGCGGTGCCCTCGCGCACGAAGGAGCCAGTGTGGATACTAGCGCGGGCATGGCAGCGCTAGAGTATTATTTGTCGGGCTATGCGGACGATTTGTTTTGACCTATTAAGGTGTGGATAGGTCAATTAGCTGGTGTTTCTATAGAAAGGACTCCTAATGAGTGATGCTCTAGCATATCCAACCTATGAAAGCCTCGGCGTGCGGCCTCTGATCAACTGCCGAGGGACCTTTACCATTATCAGCGGCTCGCTAATTTTGCCCGAAGTGCGGCAGGCTATGGTCGAGGGCTCCAAGCAATACGTCCATCTCGACGAATTAATGGAGGCCGTCGGGACGCGCATCGGCGAGCTGATGCAGTGCGAGTGGGGGCTGATTACTAATGGTTGCGCTGCGGCGTTGTGCCAAGTTACGGCCGCTTGCGTGGCCGGTACGGACCCCGAGAAAATGGCGCGGTTGCCCGATGCTACGGGCATGAAAAACCAAGTCCTCGTCCAGCCGAGCCACCGCCACGTGTACGATCACGCCGTGCGCATGGTCGGCGTCGAAATAATCGAGGTTGAGACGCTCGCCGATCTAGAGGCGGCGCTGTCGGACCGCACGGCTATGCTGTTGGTGTTTGGCGATGCGGCCGAGCGGGGCCAGATCTCGGTGGCGGATATGGCCGCGGCCGGGCAGCGACATGGCGTGCCGACGTTTGTCGATGCCGCGGCCGAGCGACCGGATGTGCCCAACTGGTATCTGGAGCAGGGAGCTGATGCAGTGGCTTATTCGGGCGGCAAGTGTTTGCGCGGGCCGCAGGCGTCGGGCTTGGTCTTGGGGCGCAAGGAACTGTTACAGGCAGCTTTCCTCAACGGGGCACCGCACCACGCGCTAGGAAGGCCAATGAAGGCGGGCAAGGAAGAAATCATGGGGCTGCTGGCCGCGGTGGAGCAGTGGGTGGTGCGCGACCACGCGGCCGAGTGGCGGGAGTGGGAGCGGCGGCTCGCGGTCATAGCCGACGCAGTGGAAAAGTTTCCCTCGGTGGCGACGCAGGTCAACCAGCCCGGGCGCTCGAATGTTGCGCCGAATTTGGCGGTGCGCTGGGATCGAGAAAAGCTGGCCATCAGTGGCCACGAACTAGCGCGTCAGCTATCGGCTGGTCAGCCGCGAATCGAGATCGCCGCTCACGAAAGCGGCTTTGGGATCAATCCCTATATGATGGAGCCGGGCGAGGAAGACATTGTGGCGCAGCGGGTGAGCGAGATCTTGGCCGCAGTTGGATAGTAGTTAGTTGGGCCGCTCGCCTCGGCGCAAGGCCACGGACAGCGGCTCAACCCCATCCTTGTTGGGCCTTGAACTCACCTTGCCAGTGCGGGGATTCACGCTGTGAATCATCACGTCCTCGGGCACGTCAAAATCCTTTTCCGGCCGCCCCTCGTTTATGGCGATCATAAAATCCGTCCAGATGGGCACGGCACCGCTGCCACCGGTGATTTGCACCCCGCGCGTATCCACTAGCTTATGGGATCGGCGGTCGTCGAATCCCACCCAGACGCTGGCTACTAAGTCTGGTGTGAAGCCGGTGAACCAAGCGTCGGTATTGTCGTTGGTCGTGCCGGTCTTGCCAGCGGCTGGCCGCACAAAGCCGAGCTTGCGCACTTGGTGGCCGGTGCCGCGATCTACAGTCTGGCGCAAAAGGTGGACCATCTGCGCGGCGAGGTCGGGCGCGATGGCTTGGCGGATCTGTGGCTGGTGGGTAAAGATCGGCTGGCCGTCGGCATCGACGATCCGCTCTATCAAGGCCGGCGTCACCTGCAAGCCGTAATTGGCGAAAGTTCCGTACGCCGCGGCCATTTCCAACACGGTAACTTCGGCGACGCCCAAGGCAATGCTCTTGTAGGCTCCTATTGGCCCGGCAAAACCCAAGCGGTGGGCTGTCTCGACGACGCGGGGTGGACCGACGAGTTCGGAGATTTGTATGGCCGTGGAGTTGGCCGAGCGAACTAAGGCCCACGCTGCGATCGCCTGCCCCAAGTAGCGGTTGTTGTAGTTGCGCGGTTGCCACTTTCGCCCATTGACGATATAGGTGCGCCGCTGGTCGTTAAAGATGGTGACCGGGCTGATCTCGCCCGCTTCCAAAGCTGCTAGGTAAGCTATCGGCTTAAAGCCAGAGCCGGGCTGGCGGCGGGCGGTGAGCGCGCGGTTGTAGTAGCTGACGAAGATGTCCCGACCCCCGACCATAGCGAGCACTTTACCCGTCTGCGATAGGCACACCAACGCACCTTGGACGTAGGCCGGGCGCTCGGCCATCGACGCTTCCGCATAGGGCTTAAAGCCCAGCCGCTCATCCAATTCGACCATCCCCTTGGCCACCGCTTCTTCGGCTGCTTCTTGCATTGTAATGTCCAAGGTGGTATAGACTTTCAGGCTCCCGTAGTGCAGGGCTGACGGTCCCCACTGCCGGACGATTTCTGCGTTGATGGCTTCGACCCAATAGGGTACTGGGTTGCGGGGCGGGTAGCCGGGGTTGATGAGGTTTTCGGCTCGCAGGGCGGCGTATTCCCGGCGCGTCGCCGGATCGAGGAAGCCGCTGGCGACCATGCGGTCGAACACGTGTTGTAGTCGGGCGGTAGCCCGTTGGGGGTTCCGCAGGGGATTGTACTTGGTCGGGGCGTTGACTTGGCCGATGAGCAGGGCGGCGCGGGGCAAGCTCAGCGAGTCAGGGGTCGTGTCGAAGAAGGTGATCGCGGCGTCGTGAATGCCGTAGGCGTTGGTGCCGTAGAAGACTTCGTTGAGGTACAGCTCTATGAGGCGATTTTTGTAAGTGGGTTGCCCAGCGGCGTTGGTATCTGGGTACGAGGCGGCAAAGAACGCCTCTAGTTGCACGGCGAGGAGTGCTTCCGACAGCTTGCGCGCAAAGGTCTTTTCCGGCGAAAAGAACAGGCGCTTGACGAGCTGTTGGGTCAAGGTGCTGCCGCCGCGGGTGAGGCTGCGCTTGTGCAGGTTGTCGCGGACCGCGCCGCCGATGGCCAGCAGATCGACGCCTCGGTGGTGGTAAAAGTGCGCGTCTTCCGTGGCGATGAGCGCTTGTACGACGTGAGGGCTGATGTCTTCGAGGGGCACCCATTGGCGGCTCTGATTGAAGGTGTATATGCGCTCGCCAGAGGCCGCGTACATCTCCGTGCCGGGGCGGATGCCTAGCTCGCGCGGATCGGTGGGCAGGCTAGGCAAGTTAGGGGCCATGCGCCAGATGGCGTACCCCACTCCCGTCCCGCCCGCCAAGACGAAGAGTACAGTCAGGACCACGCCGATGAGCAGCGCCCGTCTCATTGCTCCTCCAATCCGAGGTGTTGTTGCACAGACTGGGTCGGCAGCACGAGCGCTGTGGCCTCTTGGCCCGGCACGAGCGCGTACGCGGCGAATTGATCTTCGTCTCCAGTGCGGGTCAGACGCAGTTCAAAGCCGTCTGCGTTGTCCCAAGCTGTGAGTAGATGCTTGACCTCACCTTGGCGCAGCGAATCGGCCCGAGCTTGCACGACCTCCGCTAGGGCGGCTGTGATGATCGGCCCGGCATCGCTTTGCGCGCGCTCGGGGTCAGGACCCAAAAGCGGCGCTAGGTGCTGACGCCAGTAGGCCATGTCTTCCTCTTTCATCTTTAGAAAGGTCCAAGCTTCGGGCTCGTCTTTTGCCAGTAGGCATTGGTGAAGCTGGTAGAAGAGCGAGCCGTTCTCTAGGGCTATTTGTGCGCCAACGAGTGCGCGGAGATACGAACCGTGGTCGGGTACGGCGGCTTGGGTTAGTAAAGAGCGGCCCTGCTCGTAGATCTGTAGGGAATAGGCTAGTTCGCGCAGCGTCTCTGGGCTGAGGTGATCGGGCTGGAGGGCGGTGTCGCGCCGCGCGACGGCAAAGAACGCCGCATGGGTGCCGTGGTACTGAAGTTGGTAGTGATTTTGCAAGACCGGCAGCGGGGCTTGGCGCGGCTCTAGCGGCACCTCGGCCAGCGAGTCGGATAGGGCCATGCGAGTCTGCCGGCTGGCGAGAATGCCCTGCCAGAGTGCTCCTCCTGGCTGGCGTTTGGGGTTTTGCTGCATCAGGTATTGACCGATATAGCGGGCCGCGTATTGGGTTCGGTACTCAAGCAAAAAAAGTACGCAAGCCGCGCCCAAAGGCACCAGCGCACACAGGGCGATGCGGAAGAGGCCGTAGAGCAAGGATACCATAGCGACACAATAAGTTCGGGGCGGCTACTTGTCAAAAGTGCTTGCCCATTTTGGGCGGCTAATGATACTTTTGCAGAGAGGCGATTAATCTATCTGGGGAGGTAGAAAAACATGAAACGCCTAAAATTTGCATGGATTGCCGTCGTCGTCGGGTTGTGGCACTGCGGCGGCGATGGCGAAAAGGGCACCAGTCCCGTCGAGACCATCGATGCTCCGCAGGTGCCGCATGCGCTAAGTGTAGAGCGCATCGGCGACGGCGAGGTATGGCTCAATTGGCAGGCTGTCGAGGGCGAGGACGAGGTGCTCTACGTCGTCTATCGCTCGGTCGGAGCCGACGCGGCCGTGGCTCTTGACTCCACGTTTGAGACTCGATACAAGGATCAGGGGCTGCGATACGAGCTGGAGTACACCTATCGAGTAACCGCGATAAACGGCGGCGGCGAGAGTGCCCCCTCGAATGCCGTCAGCGGCCAGCCCCTCAACAGCTTGACGCCGCAGCGGCCGACCTCGGTGCGCGCCGTAGCGCGTCACCTCGAAGTACTCGGCCAGCTCGACATCGCACTCGATTGGGCTGACAATGCGGAGACCGACCTAGCAGGCTACCGGGTCTATCGCTCGACTGAGCAGGGTTTTACTCCGGCCCTTGAGCATTTACTCATGCAGGTGTCGGGGCCGGGCTTCATTGACGCGGAGATCGAGGTGGGCACGGTGTACTACTACCGAATTACGGCGATAGATCTCGGCGGCAAGGAAAGCAAGGCCTCTGAGGAGGCAAGCGACGTCGCGCTGCCCTCGCCGGTGCCGTTGGTCCCGGTCGCTGGGGAAGAGGCCGCGGCACCGTTGACCTTTACTTGGAATCGCTTGCCCGAAGCGCGCGCATTCCGGGTGATCGTCACTACCTCGCTGACCAGTGGCGAAGTGTCGGACATACCGCTGACTAGCGATACCACGGCCGTATTTACCGGGCGCATTAAGGATGGGCGCTTGGTCGCGCTCGAACCCGGACAAGTGTACTACTGGAAGGTCGTGGCCAGTACGCACACCGAGGGAGTTGAGAATTCGGTGAGTCGGGTTGAGAGTTTTAAGGTGGCTGAGTAGGATGAACGCGGATATAGACGCTGGGGTACTGCGCGTTGTCGAGACCTTGCGCCGGGCCGGCTTTCAGGCTCTGCTAGCCGGTGGTTGCGTGCGCGATTTGGCGTTGGGGCGCGTGCCCAAGGACTGGGATGTAGCTACGGATGCCGGGCCAGAAGAGGTGGCTGCGCTCTTTGAGCACACAGTGCCAGTGGGCGCTCAGTTTGGTATCTCGGTGGTGGTGCTCGACGAGGGCGACTACGAGGTAGCGCGCTTTCGGCGCGACGGCCCGTACCGCGATAGCCGCCGTCCCGCATCCATCGAGCCAGCCGACGCCCGCGCCGATGCCGCGCGCCGCGACTTTACCATCAACGGCTTGTTCTACGACCCGGATAGCGGTGAACTGCTCGATTACGTTGGCGGGCAGCGCGACCTCGACGATAAGGTCATCCGCGCCATTGGCGACCCGGCCGCGCGTTTTGCCGAAGACCATCTGCGCTTGTTGCGGGCCGTGCGCTTTGCCGCCCGGCTCGGTTTTACCATCGATCCCGCGACGTGGGACGCGCTCTGTGCCCAAGTCGAGTCCATTGCCAGCGTCAGTGCCGAGCGCATTCGCGACGAGCTAACCCTGCTGTTGACTGAGGGCGGGGCTGTGGGTGGTTTGCGCCTGTTGGACCAGTCGGGCTTGCTGCAAGCCGTGCTGCCGGAAGTCGCGGCCATGCGAGGCGTGCCGCAGGATGCTGAATTCCATCCCGAAGGCGATGTGTGGACCCACGTCCAGCTTCTGTTTGAACACCTCGACGAGCCTTCGGCTGAGTTGGCTTGGGGTGCGTTGCTGCACGACATTGGCAAGCCATCGACCATGGTGCGAGCCGAGCGCATCCGCTTCCACGGCCACGACGCGATCGGGGCCGAAATGGCGGCGGCGATCTGCGGGCGGCTGCGAATGTCCAACGAAGCGCGGCGGGTCATCGGCACACTCGTGGCCGACCACATGCGGATAAGCCACGTGCGCCAGATGCGCCCGAGCACGCTTGTGCGCCTATTGCGCGAGCCGCACTTTCCCGAGTTGCTCGAATTGCATCGCGCCGATTGCTTGGCCAGCCACGGCAAGCTCGACCTATACGAGTTTTGCCAAGAGCAGTTGGCCGCCCTAAAAAAGGAGCATCTGCGCCCGCCGGCGTTGCTTACGGGTGACGATCTCATTGCCTTGGGCTTTGCTCCTGGGCCTCTGTTTAGGGAGATTCTCGCCGCGGTCGAGGATGCCCAGTTGGACGGGCGGCTCGACAACTACCAATCCGCGCTGCGTTTTGTGCAACGCAAATTCTGCGCTGCGCCTGCGGCCTAATTCACAAGATGATCCGCAGATGGACGCCGGGCGGTTTGTGCAACGTGCGTTCAGTCCAGCCCCCGCTTGAGTACCTCTAGTACCGGCTGGTGCCCTGCCGGCGACATCAGGTACAGTCCGCTCCAGCCTTCCGCACGCACTTGACGCACTTGCTCGGCAGCCAATTCGACGCCCGCTTTAGCTTGGTCGGTCGGGTCCGCATACGCGGATAGCTTGGCAAAAATCGCTTCCGGCACAACCACTCCGGGCACCTCGGCAATGCGCCGGGCGTGTTCCAACCCCCGCAGCACCATGACCCCCACAATGATCGGCACCTGAGCGCGATACGTGGTCAGGGCCGCTAGGGCCTTGCAGTCAAAGGCCGGCTGGGTCATTACGTAATCGGCTCCCGCGTCGATTTTGCGGGCCAGCCGCTCCCACTCGCGCTGGAGATTGAGGGCTTCTGGCTCGCAGCCCGTGCCAATGGTAAAGTGGGTGCGGGGGTCGCGGTGCGTGCCGAGCGGTTGGCCGCCAAAGTCCAGTCCAGCATTGAGAAAGGCGTGGGCATAGCGAATGAGGGCGGCGGAGTCGAGGTCGAAAACAGCGGTGGAGCGCGGATAGGTCGGTGCCATTTTCGGGGGATCACCGGTGATGAAGAGCACGTTGTGGATGCGGTTGGCCCAATAGCCGATGAGCCGGCTTTGCAACCCCATGACGTTGAGGTCGCGGCTGGTACAGTGGGGAATTAGTTCGAGGCGGTCGCGCTCCCAATGCAAGCGGTGGCGGATGAGTTGAACGAAATCGCCCGGTGGCATGAGGGGAATGCCGCGCGAGCCATCGGTTATGTCAAGGGCATCGGCCAAGCCCGAGGCGGCCAACTCGGCGATAAAAGCGAGCCGGGCTTTCAGTCCGCCGGTGCCGCGCGGGGGCAGCAACTCGACGCTGACGGCGAATTGGCCGTCGAAGAGCTTGCGCGAGAATGGGCCATTGCGGCGCTTGACGGCTGCGTCGGTTGGTGGCTGGTCCGGCGTCCTTGCCGAAGTGACGATGCGCTCCCCGGCCGCAAGACCGTGGAGGTAGTTGTGCATCTCGTGGATGTGGGGGGGATGGACCTCGCAACAGCCGCCGATGAGGCGCACACCCTTGTGCGCCATTTCGCGAGCAAAGCGCCCCATGCACTCGGGGTTGACGCCCGTTAGGTAGCGATGGCCCACGCGCCGGAACTCGCCGCCGTTGGGCATGACTGCGAGTTGGACTTGGCCGTCGCGCACGGATGCGCATTCTTGCGCTGCGTCGAGGAAGGCCCGCGCTTCCGCGAGCGCACAGCAGTTGATGCCAACGACATCTGCGCCCAAGGCCGCGGCGGTTTGGATGTATGTTTGGGGGGCTTGCTCCCACGTGCCGTCGCGCTGGTGCAAGGCCATCTGGACGATGACCGGCGCGGGGTTGTCGAGGTCCTGTAGTAGCTCTAAGAGGGCGGCGACCTGATCGAGGCAAGTAAAAGTCTCTAACAGCAGGGCATCGACACCGCTGGCGACGAGGGATTCGATTTGGGCGCGGTACAGGTCGCTAACCGTGCGCGGGGATTGGGCCGCCGGCAAGGGCGGGCCTAGAGAGCCGAGGACGAACAAAGGATCGCTGCACTGGGCCTGTTGGCGGTATTGGTCAATGGCCTCGCGGGCCAAGCGCACGGCCGTCGCGTTGATCTCGGCGATGGACTCAGCCGAGGGGTAGGTCGCGTTGGCGGCAAAGGAATTGCTGGTCAGGCATTGGGCACCGGCTTGCAGATATTCGCGGTGGAGTTGGCGGACGAGTGCTGGGCGGGTGAGGTTGAAGGCTTCGTAGAGATGATTTTGCTCGGAGACGCGGCCGATAAGCGCGAACAGATAAGAGCCCAAGGCACCATCGGCTAGCAAGGGGCGGTGGTGGAGGGCGGCGAGGAATGGGTGCATGGAGACAGTGGGGTTGTCCACTAATGCTCGTGATCGTCGTGAATGCCAGCGGCGTATTCTGCTGTTTTGGCGTCTAGTTGTTCTCGGCTGAGCAAGCCCTTGGCAATGATCAACTCTTCGAGCGAAGCGATCCAGCGGGTGTAATAGTTAGCGGGGTCGTTGTTTTGGTCGGCCGTCGCGATTGTCGCTGCTAATTCCGCACTGAACTCGCGCCATTCGTAGAGTTCTTTTGCGTTAAGTGCAACCGCAAGGCCAAAGGCGCGTGCTTCCCAAGGGGCCTGAAAGATCAGTTCGCCATTTTCTCGCGGCAGGGCGATTTGTGCTTCCATTGCGGAAATTTGTCGGTCGGTTTGTTGCATTATCCCAGCCTCACTTTGCCGGTGCTTCGATCTTCGCTACGCCGATCATCGAGTCGCGCGTGACGAGCGCGACGAGTTGTTCTTCGGTATGGTCTTCCGTGTTGGCGGGGCGTTCCGGCAGCACCATGTAGCGGAGGTCCGAGTTGCTGTCCCAGACGCGGATTTCGATTGAATCGGATAACTCGAGGTCAAATTCCCGCAAGACCACTCTCGGTTCCCGCACCACCCGAGAGCGATACGCGTAGGATTTGTACCAACTCGGCGGCAGGCCGAGTACGGACCAGGGATAACAGGAGCAAAGGGTGCAAACGACGACGTGGTGGACAGTGGATGTGTTTTCCAAGACGACGATTTTGCTGCCGTGCGCGTCGCCGAAATCTAGTTCGGCAATAGCCGCGGTGCCGTCTTTGAGTAGCCGGCGTTTGTAGTCTGGGTCGCTCCAGGCGCGGGCAACTACTTTGGCACCGTTGAGCGGGCCTACGTCTTGTTCGTATTTCTGCACGACTTCGTCTATGATATGCGTTGTCAGCAAGCCCTTTTCGACTAGGAGCGATTCGAGCGCTCTGGTGCGCAGGGCGGCATCTGTCTCGGTGTGGACGGATTCGCGAGAATTATTCATAACAAAAATCCTTTTGTGGTTGGAATTGGTTACGCCGGTTCTAGGTAGCTTTCCCACATATCCAAATAGACGGCACTTTTGGTTTCCGCGGCGCTACCCCACAGTTCAGCGGCGTCAAAGCGCACGGCGTACAAAGGTTGCTGGCGAGTTGTACACCCTGCGGGTAGTTCGGCGTCTTGGAGGTTGTAGATGCCGTAGAAATTGGTGACTGTGCCGCATTTGTCGCGCGCGTAGCGGGGAAGCCGGGTGTGGCCTGTGGGGTGGATATTGCGCGACCGCACGAGGTCTCCGGTGGAAAATTGCGGCTGGATATCCATTGGCTGCGGAGGTGGATTCGCCGGGCGCGAGCGCTTGAGTTTCGCGCGGACGGCATCGGGGTCGGGATGCACTGGGGTTTCGGCATTGGGATGGGCCCGGAGAAGCGCCATCCGCGTCTCCAACTCTTCTTGTGTTAGCACGCCGGCGTCAATCAGCCCTTTGATGCGGGAGTACAGCCATTTTTCGTAATAGCTGGACGACAGGTAGTGGGCTGGATCCATGTTTTCGATGTTGTTGCGGGAGCCGCCGGGGATCGGTACCGGGGTCGCTACAGTCATGGCAAGTACCCGGCCCTCCCAAGGGTCGTGGAATAAAGGTTCGTTTTCCTCGCGTATAACGGGGCCAAATCCGTGCATCCCGCCCATGTCGTGAATGCCGTCCATAGTTGCTCCTAGGGTTTAGCTATCGTGGATGGTTGGGTTTCCGAATGTAAGGTTCACTTGATCGTTTGCCCAGTCGCGGGCGGTTCAATCTGGTCTAATAAATGTATGACGTCTTTGGGCTGAACTTTGTTGCGAAAAAAGAAGACTCCGCCGGGTACGTTTTTAAAATCGTCCTCGCTGACATTGAGATTGGAAGAGACGGCCACGAGCAAGTCCTTGCGCTGGGCTTGGCGCAGCTTTTCCAGCTTGCGGCGCAGATACTCGGGCCGCCAGTATCCCATGATTTCCAAAAGCGCTATGCGGCCGTCGGGATGGCGGAAGGTAAAGTCCGGGATCATCACGGTCTCTTTGAGGTTGACCACTTCGCTTTCCCGCTCTAGCTGCCATTGGGTTTTGGCCTTGGTGAAACGCGCGGCAAACGTCTCCTCCAACAGCGAATCGTACAAAGTCTGATCCTTGTAATGCGACACGAGACCCGATTGATCGTCGAGGACGAACTGCTGGCGGCGGCCGTCCTTGCGGACAATATCAGCCTGCATCGACCAGCGGGTACACAGCAATAAGGCCGGGAGGAAAATTGCCATTTGCAGGCCGTATTTCTGCGAGTGGCGAAACATGCTCACCGGGCCGTCGAGCCCGATCTCATAGCCGGCATCGACATCGCCTTCGATGGTGTGGATCAGCCGATAGAACTTGATGAATTTGAAAAGCTGCTTGTAGCGCACGGGCAGGTTGCGATACACGCTCAGGCGCAGGACTTCGCAGCGGTAGAGCATGGCTTGGGCTAGTGCCACGTTGTAGCGCAGCAGCAACTCGTTGGGCGCGGGCGCGGCAAAGGTGGCAAGCTGGTGATTTTCAGGCAGGTCGGCGTACAGCCCTGTGAGCACGTCTTCGCTGCTGATCTGGTGTTTGAGAGCGACCTGCTCCAGCAGATCTTCGCGCTTGACTGGGTAGATGAGGCTGGTCTCGCGGACGACCGGATGGTGGGCGCGGGCCAACGTAAAAACGGCATGGCGCAATTCTTCGGGGGGCTGAGGACTGTCGATGTGGAATTCGCAGTAGTGGTCGCAGAGTAGCTTGGCTAGGCCGCGCTGGATGCGGTAGTCGGTGCGATCTCCGGCGAGCAAGTCGAGGGCTTGTCGTAGTTCGCGGCGGGTTTTGCCTTGGTGTGTGGCGTGGATTTCGATGAGTGCTTGGGCTAGGTCGATGAGGGCCGGGTCCTCGACATCGACATAGAGCGGTTCGATGTAAGGGCCGCGCGAGCGGGTCAGCAGGAGGTCCGAGGTCAGCACGGTGTTTACTCGTAGGCTTCGTGGCGGCGGCGGCGGTCGCTGATGCGGTCTTCGACTGTGTTCTTGGAGACCACTTCGTAGAGCACGGCTTCTTTGCCTTGGCGACGGCGGAGGATGCGCCCGAGGCGCTGGACGTGCTCGCGGATGGTCCCTGAGCCGGAGAGTACTACCGCGACGTTGGCTTCGGGGATGTTGACGCCCTCGTTGAGCACTTTTGAGGCGACGAGGGCGAGATACTCTCCCTTGTTGAAGGCTTCGAGGATGGCCTTGCGCTCCCGCGTGCGGGTGCGGTGGGTAATGGCCGGGACCAAGAAGGTGCGGGAGATCTGATGGACGGTCTCGTTGTCGTTGGTAAAAATCAACACGCGGTCGCGCGGGTGGGCCTTGAGGATGTCTTCGAGGACGCGGAGCTTGGCGGTCGCGCCGAGAGCAATCTGGCGATGGCGGCGGTAGGCGTGCATGGCCCGCCGGCCGCTGGTGCTCTTGGCGGAGAGCATGACGAAGTGCCGCCAGCCATCTTTGGTGCCGAGGCGGATGTTCTTGTCGGCGAGGAAAGCCTGGTACTCGTCTCGGGCGGCCTCGTACTGGACGCGCTCTTCAGCGACCATATCCACTTGGCGGCGCTCGACGCGATACTCTGCTAGGTACTCGCCGGACAAGGCGCGGATGCCGCGCTCATAGGCTATGGGGCCGACGAGGGTGTCGAGGAGCACGTGGCGACCGTCGGCGCGTTCTGGCGTGGCGGTCAGTCCTAGGCGGTAGGGCGCTAGGCACATTTCGGCCGCGTGGCTGTACATTTCGCCGGGCAGGTGGTGGACCTCGTCGAAGACGATGAGGCCGAAGCGGTTGCCGTAGCGGTCCATCTGCATGTACGCGCTGTCGTACGTGGCGACGGTCAGGTCGGCTAGTTCGTGATAGCCGCCGCCGAGCAGGCCGACTTCGACGGCAAACGAGCGGGTGAGCAGGTCGTACCACTGGTTCATCAGGTCGATGGTCGGCGCGACGACGAGGGTGCTGCGCTGGACTTCTATCATCGCCATGAGCGCGACCTGTGACTTGCCCGATCCCGTGGGCAAGACGACCACGCCGCGGCAGCCGTGCTGTTGCCAAGCGGCGATGCTTTCGGCTTGGTGAGGGTGCGGCTCGGGTGCGGTGCGCAGTTGCAGGGAAAGGGTATTGTAGCGCGGGGCTGTATTCTTGAAGGCGACTTCGTGCCGTTTGAGGTATTCGACGCTTTCGCGGTAGAAGTGAGCTTGGGTGCGCCAGTGATCGACGCGCGGGTCCCAGACAAAGGCCGGGGGCGCGTCTGGGCCGACGTAGTCGCGCAGGAGTAGGGTGCCTTCTTCAAAAGTCAGACGCATAGACGCAGATTGATTAGAGGGAAGAGAAATGATACATTGGGGCCAGAGAGCGGGCAAGGCATCATCAACCAAGGAGACATGCGATATGAACACAGCCCGAGTGGGTTTGGCCCGCGCTGGTGCGCGGCGAGCCAACGTATATCAAGCGCTAAATTTGGTGCGCGAGGACGTCGAGCCGAAGCTAGCCGCCCAAGTGATGCTCAAGCCGAATTTCCTGTCTAGCGAAAATCCCCTCGCTTCAACGCACGCCGACGCCATGCGCGGTGCGATCGACTTTTTGCTGAGTACGGCGCAGCCGCCCGAGGAGATCGTCATTGCCGAAGGCGGCAACGAGAAGTATTCGGGCGAGGCGTTTGCCAATTTCGGCTATGATGCACTGGTCGAAGAATATTCGGTGCCGATTCGCTTGGTCGATCTGCATCAGGAGACGCGGTGGGAAGAGACGGCGATTTACATGGCCGGTGGCGTCGAGGCGACTGTGCGGATGCCGAGCGTGGTACTCGAATGTCCCTGCACCGTCTCGGTGGCTGTGGCCAAGACCCACGACGTGTGCGTGGTTACGTTGGCGCAGAAGAACATGATTATGGGGACGCTGCACAAAGAGGATCGCATTAAGATGCACGGCTATCCCTCGCACGCCGAGCGCGTATTGCCTAGCGAAGCCGAGGTGCTCAATGTGAACTTGATTCGCTTGGCCCAGTATCTCAAGCCGGATATCGGGATCGTCGATGGCACGGTGGGCTTGCAGGGCAATGGCCCTGGGGGAACCGATGCGGTTCCTATGGGTGCGGCCGCGGCGTCAGCCGATGTGTTTGCCGTGGATGCGGTCATGGCTAAGGCCATGGGCTTTGAGCCGATGGAACTGGGCCTTTTGCACTACGCCGACACCTTGGGCTACGGCGTGGGTGACTTGGAGCGGATCGAGGTGCGGGGTGTGCCGATTGCCGAGGTCTCCTGCGCTTTCAAGCCGCACGAGACGACGGAGCAGCAGATGCAGTGGCGCAGTGCGGCGGTGGCGGAGTTTTTGCCGTAGGGAGTGTTGAGATGAGAACAGCTATTCCGCTGGAATTAATGCAGGAGACCAAGATATGAGAACCGTACAAATGACCTTCGATGAGGAACTAATTGAGGAAGTTGATAAGGTTGTGAAGAAAATAGGCACGACGAGATCGGCTTTTGCGCGGGAGGCTTTATACGCTGCTCTCAGGCGGACAAAAATACAAGAAAAGGAGCAAAAACACCGCGAGGGATATGCCCGCAAGCCGGTTCAATCGGGCGAATTCAGCCAGTGGGAAGACGAGCGAGACTTACCCCAACAAAGGATACTTCTACCATGACGCCTCCCAACATTCTCTGGATTTGCACGGATCAGCAGCGCTACGACACCATCGGCGCGCTTGGCTATGATCACGTTGATACGCCGCACGTCGATCGGCTGGTCGCAGAGGGTGTGGCTTTTACGCACGCCTATTGCCAAAGCCCGATCTGCACGCCGAGTCGTGCGAGTTTTCTCACTGGCCAGTACGCCAGTGCCGTGCACATCAACGGCAATGGCCTCGACAGTTTTCCCGACCACCCGCCGCTGGTCACGCGGATGTTGGCCGAAGCTGGGTACGACTGCGGGCTGATTGGCAAGCTGCACTTGGCCAGTGCCTATGGCCGCATTGAGCCGCGCGTCAACGATGGGTATCGCTACTGGGAGTACAGCCACGCGCCCCGCGACGACTGGCCGCAGGGACACGGCTATGCCGATTGGGTGAGGGAAAAGGGGGAAGTCTTAGGCGAGTTGATGAAGCAATATCCTCACGGATTGCCCGCCGAGTTCCACCAGACGACGTGGTGCGCCGAGAAAACTATTGAGTTTATGAGCGAAAAACGCGACAGCCCTTGGTTGGCGAGTGTCAACATTTACGACCCACACCCGCCGTTCAATCCGCCGCAGAGCTACCGCGACCGCTTTGATCCTGCGGCTATGCCCGGACCGCTTTTCGCCGACAGCGACTTGGCACAGCAGGAAAAGCTAGTGGGGATTGATTTCCAATCCAAGGGACGGCGGCCCGATCAACTCGATATCCGCGACCCTTTGCACAAAGACCGGTCGACGCCCGGGGCTGACGTCCGCGTATTGCAGGCGGCGTACTGCGCGATGATTAAGCAGATCGACGATCAAGTGGGAAGGATGTTAGCCGCGCTCGAAGACACGGGCCAGCGCGACAATACAGTGGTGATTTTTACGTCCGATCACGGCGAAATGCTCGGCGACCACGGGTTGATCCAGAAGGGTTGCCGCTTTTACGAGGGTTTGGTGAGGGTGCCGCTGATTTTTTCTTGGCCGGGACACTTTGAGGAAGGATTGGTGCGCGACGATCTGGTCGAGCTGACCGACAAAGCGCCGACGCTTTTGGAGTTGGCCGGGCTAGAGGTGCCGGGGCGGATGACCGGTCGCTCGCTTGTGCCGATCTTGAGCGGTGAGAGCGAGCAACCGCACCGCGATTTTGTCCGCTGCGAGTACTACGACGCCTTGGCCGCACCCGATGGGACCTTTGCCACCATGTACCGCGATGAGCGCTACAAGTTAGTGCTCTACCACGGGCACGATTTGGGCGAGCTGTACGACTTGCAAGAGGACCCGGGTGAGTTTGAAAACATGTGGGACGAGCCGGAAGCGCAGCCGCTCAAGTTGGAGCTGATGCAAAAGAGCTTCGACGCTTCAATGCTGGCGATGGACCGAGGGCCTCGGCGCGTGGGGCCGATGTGATGGAGCGGCAGCAGCGGGTGACGCAGCGGCCGATCTGGCGATTCCGCGAGGAGGACAAAGCGGCCGAAGACGACTGCGTGACGGTCGAGGAGCCGCTGGAAATCCGCGTCGAGGAGACGCCGATCGCAGTGGTCATGCGTACCCCACGCCACGACTTTGAGTTGGCGGCTGGCTTCTTGTGTACCGAGGGGCTGATCCAATCACCGCAGGAGTTGGGCGCGATCTCGTACTGCACGGCTGCGGAGCCGCCCAACGAGGAGAATATCATCGAGGTCAAGCTGGCCGCTGGCGTGGACTTTGATCGGCAGAGACTCCAGCGCAACTTCTACGCCTCGTCGAGTTGCGGAGTCTGCGGCAAGGCTAGCATTGAGGCTATCACCTGCGAGGCCCCTGCGTTGACGGGAGATTTTACCGTGCCGCTGGCCATGCTTTATGGCCTCAGCGACCGCATGCGCCAGGCACAGGATGTATTCGAGCAAACCGGCTCGCTGCACGCGGCGGCGCTATTTGATTCGGCGGGCGACTTGCTCGTCCTGCGCGAGGACGTGGGGCGGCACAACGCAGTCGATAAGATCATAGGCCACTACGCGCTGCGCAACGAACCGGTGCCGGCGAAGAGCGTACTGATGGTCAGCGGGCGCACCAGCTTTGAGATCGTGCAGAAGGCGCGGATGGCGGGGATAGCGGTGGTTGCCGCTGTATCGGCACCGTCGAGCTTGGCGGTGGATCTGGCGCGGGAATCGGGGATGACGCTGCTGGGATTTTTGCGCGGGCGGGGATTCAATGTATATACCGGAGAAAAGCGAATTGTCGTTTAATTTTTCCACGTAAAGGAGAGAACAATGGCGAAGAAAAAGCAGGCTAGAAGACCGCAGCTCAAACTCTGTGCCGCGGCGTGGACGTTGACCAATTACCCGTCCGAAGCCAAGCAGTGGTCGATGGATCGCAAAGTCCGCGCGGCCAAGGACGCTGGCTTTGCCGGTTTTAGTGCTGGGGCCGATCCCGAGATTGCCGAGGCGTGTGCCAAGCACGGGCTACAGCTCGTCGGTGGGGTCGATATAGCCACGGTGGAAGAAGCCGAGCCGAAACTGGCGGCTTTTAAGGAAGCTGGTGCCAAACACATCAACGTCCAGCTTTGCGACCACGATACCGAGATCCGCAAGGCGGTGACGGTGGCGCGGGCAGTGATGAAAGCGGGCAAAGAGCTCAAGATCAAACCAGCCATTGAGTGGCACCGCGACACGTGTACTGAGACTCCTGAGAAGGGTCTGGCGCTGGCGGAACAGTACGAAAAGCGCTACAAGGAGAAGCTGCGCACGAATTTCGACCACTCGCACCCGGCGATCATCAAACAGCTTCGGCCCACCAACTTCTGGGAGCGCATCTCTGAGTACCGCCCCGACCTGCTCAAGATGAGCGAGTTGATTCACTTCCGCACCTTTACGGGCAGCCATTGCCAGACGCCGGTCACCAATGGGCGCGGGGTGCTGGACGCGGATTTTATCACTTGGCGCGACAACTTCCTCAAACACTTGCTCTACAACTGGGTCAAAGGACAGCGCGGCGCTACCGAGCTATGGGCGGTCGTCGAACTGGGGCCGAAGGGTTCGGGGTATGCGCTCGACTGTTTTCCCGACGTGTGGAAGGACGCGATCGTCGCGCGCGGCGAGATCGAGAAGGCGTTTAAGGGGGCGCTGAGGAAAGCGAAGAAGTAGCGTTTTACTTGGTTCAGAGCGTGATAGGGACATGTTACCAAGAACATGGTCGGAGGGGCAGATTGTCGTACGGGCGGTCGAGGTAGCGCAGACGCCAGCGCTCCATGCCGTGTCTATGGAATGTGTGGACACCGTCGGGCTCGATCCCACTTTTGCCGAGGTGCCCGAAAGCGAAATCGGTGAGTTGGTGGAGCAGTCAGTAGCGGAGGAGGCGCAGGAACGCGGCTTCCGCATGAGGGGCATTCACGTCGGACCGGCTGAAGAGCTGGCTGGGTACTTTCATCTTACCGAAGATGTTCCCACTGCAGGGGAGGTTTGCCTCTCGATCCTCTCGATCCGGCCGCGATTCCGGCGCAGCGGCGTTGGCACGGCAGTCATTAAAAGCCTCAAGAAGGTGCTATCCGCCCAAGGTTTCCGCTTCGCCCTCGGACCTGTCTATCTAGCCAATATTCCGGCCTTGCTATTCTGGACTCGATTAGGTTTCACCGAGATTGTCCCCCGTCGCGGAGACTACGTAAGCTACGAACGGGAGAAGCCCTGTATCGTCTTGCGGGCATCGCTCGGCGGGTAGGCGATCCTGCGAGAGTCGGGTCACGTTCTTTTCCGAACCTTAACCGAACCGAGATGGCTCGCGCATCGGCTCGCGCGGTGGTATGTCCAGTTCCACACCGCCCAAGGGCGCGAAACGAGCGCGTATGGAGCGGGCTAAATTGGCGGGGGGCGCAGGTTCGGTAAGTGCCATCCGCAGAATTGCCAGCGTTTCCTCCTCCATCGAGCGACCGTGCTCGGCCGCTTGGACGCGCAGGCGCTGCTGTGTGTCATCGTCGAGGTTGCGGATTGTCATGCTGGCCATGTGCTTCACCTCCAATCACAGAAAATTATGTTCCCCGCCCGGGCGATGTCGTTCAGGGCGGCGTAAATAAGACTCCCGTCGCCCGGATCTTCCTCGGCGCATGCTTCTAGGTAAAGGCGCACATCTTCTTGGGTGCGCAGATGCTCCGTGACATCCCATTTTGTGAACGATTCGGTCATATCTGTCTCCAGTCCTTCGCCAGTCGTCTAGCGCACCCTTTGAAAGTGACAAAGGGCAACCTTTGGTATCAAGCAGGATCATACCCGAACCTTAGCCGAATCGGGATGGTCCTGCGGCGCGCAGGTCATCACGCGCGGCGGATATATCGTGGCGCTGCGTTATATTTTTCAGGTCTCGGGCATTTATAGGGCGAGTGCACTCGAAAAAAGGAGTTTCCGTGAACGACGCCCAACTGATAGAGGCGTGCTTGGAGGGGGATCACCGCGCCTACGCGCTCCTGGTCGATCGTTATCGCTACCCCGTCTTCGGGCTGTGTCTGAGCTATGTCAAGGATTTCGACGCGGCCGAGGACGCGGCGCAGGAGGCGCTGATCGCTGTCTACCTGAAGCTGGAAAGCCTGCCCGAGCCGCAAAAATTCGGCCCTTGGCTGCGGACCATCGCCGCCAACCAGTGCCGCATGTGGCTCCGGCGCCAGCGCCGACAGGTTGCCATTGACGAAGAAAAAGCGGTCGTTGACCCCACCCCGTCGCCGGCGGAGCAAGTGCTTTCACGCGAGCGTCGGCAGCGGGTTCTGGCCGCTGTCTCCCGACTGAGCCGGCTGCAACAACAGGCCGTGGTCCTTTTTTATCTCGAGGGCCTCTCGCTCAAGCGGATCGCCGCCTTTCTCGACGTCGCGGTACCTACCGTCGAGCAGAGGCTCTACCGGGCGCGCCTCAACCTAAAAGAGGAGATGACAACCATGGTCAAGGAAAATCTGCAAGAACACCGTCTGCCCGAGGACTTCACGCAGGAAGTAGTACAAGAGGCGCTGGCCCGGGGTCGGCATCTGTTACAGGAGCGCCAGTGGCCCGAAGCCCGCAAAGCCTTCAATCGCATCGTCGCCGCCGTGCCGGACCACCTCGAAGCCCACCGAGGGTTGGCCCTATCCTTTGACGGCGAAACCCGCGAGGCTCTGCGACAGGACGCGCACTTCAGCAACGGCCGCCTGCTCGACAATACCTTCACCGCTCTGCACAAAGTCTGCGAACTGGGTGCCGACGATCCAGAGGTCGCCCGCGCGCTCGGCCGGCTCTACTCGCACTATGGCCGCCACGAAGAAGGCGGCCAATGCCTCGAAAGGGCCGCCGACCGCCTCGACGACTGGCGGCGCAGCGTGCCGTTGTACAAAATGGCCATCTCCGTCTACTACCACTCCCACTACACCGGACGCGGCGACCATATGGAAGCCTGCGTGCGCTGCCACCGCCGCGCCCGCCAGCTCGTGCCCGCGGACTGGCCGCCGCGCCGCCGCTTTGCGCTTTGGCAGCCCTCTGGGATGAGTATGGCCTACGCGCATTTGGGATTGAGTCAAGAAGTCTTCGACGAGTTGGACGCACTCAAGGCGCAAAGCGAGGACGAATGGTCGGTGGAGGAGTGTTTCCAATACTACGGCATCTGCTCCAACCAGTACCGGGAAATGGGTCAGTGGGATGAGGTGGAGGAGCACAGCCGAGCCTATGTCGATTGGGCCAAGGCCCTGTCTGCCGCTGACCCGCGCCTCCAGATCCGGCCTTTGGCGCTCACCGAAGAAGGCGACGAAAACGCCGGCGCGCACAACGGCGATGACTTCCGCTGGTGGACGGTGTGCTACGCGCTCGCCGACCGCATTCTGCGGGCGAGGCACGAGACGGGGCGTGCAACCGCAGACATCCTCGTCGAACTCGACAGGGCACTCAACCAGCACCAGAGCGCTGGATCCTATTCCATCGCCGGACAATCTGCCTGCGAAACCGGCCACTACTCGGAGGCACTGCGCTATTTGCGCAAGGAGGAGGAACTGGGCGGTCGGCTCGCCAATCGCGGCGACATCTATCTGGCCGCCGCACTCGTCGCGCTAGGGCAGGTGGAGGAGGGGAAGGAACGGCTGCGCAACATCTACGGCCGACTCGTGGCCAACGGCCAGTGCCGGAGTTGGTTCGGCAAGCTGTCCGCCTTTGACGCGATCCGCGGGGACTCGGAACTGGTCGAACTGGTCGATGAATGGGAACGGGCCGAGCGCGTAGGCGCGCCTACGGCGAGCGCAAATCCGCAAGGCGGCTGAAATCCCTACGAGGGCAGGGTCACATTCTGACGTTGCGCATAAGAAGGTGTTGAGCTATGCGGCCGTGGTTTCGGTTTTCTGCGGACTCGCTCAAGGCGGCTTACTGGTACGACCAAGCGTAGCGGGAGCCTATCCGCTAAATGCCTTAAACGCCAGCCCTGCAATCGCTAGGATCGTCGTGATCTGTAGCGGTATCACCCAACGGTAGAGTCGGTCAATTTTGCCTTCCAGCACCTCGCGATTGGCGTCAACTTTGGTCTCGATGCGGCCTAGGCGAACGTCGATTTGCTCGATAATGCCCTCTAACCGGGCGATGCGCCCCTCATGGTCTAACAGATGCGGACGCTCCGGCGACGGATGGGATTCACTCATTATCAACCTCCGGTTGGTAAACAGCATACAGCGCAAAAACTTCTGCACCGGATACTGCAATATCTATGCCACAGCGGCCGTCCAGTGGCAAGACCAGAGCCGTGCGGAGTAAAACTGTATCGGCCACGACCCAGCCATGAGACCTTGCGTAACGTCCGTTACTCGATTAGAGCCTAGGCCATTGAGTGGAAATCCACGAGTGCTATCCCTGTTGTTCAGACGATTCCCCACGTCACTCGTCCCAACTCGCGCGACCGCTCCCGATCATACGCTGGATCGATGTCGAATTCGCGATCCAGCCACAGGACCTCCCGCTGCTCGGGACTCAGCGCATCGAGCAGTTCAGGCGTCAGGTAATCCCCCCACGTAAAGCGATGGTTGTCGATCGCGTGGGGATGGAACAGCCAGTGGCTCAGATACCGGCAGTCACTGGTGCGGTTGAGCCACGTTGAGTGAAACAGCTTGGCATGGCGGACGATTAGCTGGTGGGGTTCTACCTCTAGGGAAATCTCGTCGTCGAGTGCGACATCTTCCCAGCCGTCATCGGCCTGCGAACCGACAATCCCCCGTTCATCCCTGAGCCGGGCGGCCGTCTCTTGGAGAGAGGTGGGCGGTCCGGTGTGACTGCCTGAGACGATGCGCAGACACCCATTGGCGCGCGACGCCCCGGAGAAGTAGTGCATGAACTCCGCCCATCCCGGCCCCCCGTCGATGTGCCATCCCACCGATCGGTTCGGGGCTTGCTCATTGATGCCGCCGTTGCGCAGATAGATGTCGCGGTCCTCGTTCAGTTGGCGGGCGAGCTCGATGATTTCGGGATGCAGGATGATCTGCATGAACGGCAGGGAGTGATCGAGGGCACACCAGTACGAATCTTCCACCTGCGGCCGTAGGTAAAAGTGATTCCTCTTACTGCCGTCTGTCGGCCCCAACGATGGATCTTGGGAAGCCTTTTCGACCGCGGCCATGCACGCCTCGGTGAGACTTTGGGGGAACGGGCAGTCGACGATGACGTAGCCTTCAGTGCGGTACTGATCTAATTGTGCTTCGCTGAATTTCATGCTGTTGTCCTCGCCGACTTCGGTTGCTTCAGGTCTGTCC
Source organism: Candidatus Latescibacterota bacterium (assembly GCA_022825185.1). The sequence goes on from JAJDYK010000193.1 coordinate 47,582, forward strand.
GTCGCCATCGCTTCCGGACGAGTGATCGGCCTACTAAGCAGGCCGCATAAAGTGGGCGAAGAAGTCATTGCCCTTGTCATCGACGACGATAAAGGCGGGGAAGTCCTCGACCTCGATTTGCCAAATAGCTTCCATGCCCAACTCTGGGTATTCAAGCACTTCGACCTTGCGGATGCAGTCTTGGGCCAGCCGCGCCGCTGGTCCGCCGATGGAGCCGAGGTAGAAGCCGCCGTGTTTTTCGCAGGCTTGGGTGACTTGGCGCGAGCGGTTGCCCTTGGCCAGCATGACCATGCTGCCGCCAGCCGCTTGGAACTCATCGACGTACCCGTCCATGCGCCCGGCCGTCGTCGGCCCGAACGATCCCGACACATAGCCTTCGGGCGTCTTGGCTGGACCGGCATAGTACACGCACTGGTCCTTGAAATACTGGGGCAGGCCCTCGCCGGCGTCGAGCCGTTCCTTGAGCTTGGCGTGGGCAATATCGCGGGCTACGATCATGGGGCCGGTCAGAGAGAGCCGGGTGCTGACCGGATGTTGGCTGAGGGTGGCGCGAATTTGGTCCATCGGCTGGTTGAGGTCGATATCGACGACTGTACCGCCGAGCTGTTCGTCGCTGATTTCGGGCAGGTATTTGACCGGCTCGGTCTCCAAGGCTTCGAGGAACAGGCCCTCGGCGGTGATTTTGGCGAGGATTTGGCGGTCGGCCGAGCAGGAAACGGCTAGTCCGACCGGGCAAGAGGCTCCGTGCCTTGGCATCCGCACCACCCGCACATCGTGGCAGAAGTACTTGCCGCCAAACTGTGCCCCAATGCCAATTTCCTGACTCAGCTTGAGTACCTCGGCCTCCATCTCCAAATCGCGGAAGGCTTGGCCGTACTCATTGCCTTGGGTCGGCAGGCTGTCGAGGTAGCGGGTGCTGGCGAGCTTGGCTAGCTTGAGGGTGTGCTCGGCTGAGGTGCCGCCGATGACCAAGGCGAGGTGATAGGGCGGGCAGGCGGCCGTGCCGATCATGCGCAGCTTGTCGTCGATGAAGGAGTGCAGCCGCTCTGGGGTCAGGAGTGCCCGGGTCTCTTGGAAGAGGTAGCTCTTGTTGGCCGAGCCGCCGCCTTTG
>JAJDYK010000161.1 GCA_022825185.1 Candidatus Latescibacterota bacterium
ACAGTCGGAGCGCGCCCCAACTCTTGGGCGAGGACATCGGCTTCCTTTTCGACCTTCTGCCGGTCGCTTACCCTGCTCAGCGGCGGGCGAGCAATTTTACCGTGTTCGGCTAGGGCGCGGAGGATCGCCTGGCGAATCCACCACACCGCATAGGTGATGAACTTAAAACCGCGCGTCTCGTCGAAGCGCTTGACCGCTTCCATCAGCCCGAGGTTGCCCTCGGAAATCAGCTCGATCAACGAGAGACCAGACTCGTGGTACTCGCGGGCAACGCGAACCACGAAGCGCAAATTGGCCCGCACCAGCGCCTGACGCGCCTCTTCGTCGCCTGCTTTAGCGCGCTTGAAGAGGGCAACTTCTTCCTCGCGGCTGAGCGGCTCGGAGTCTTTTATGTCGCGCCAGTAGAGATCGGTCGCCGAGTACATTGTTTCTTTCTTTTGTGCGTTCATTTCAGTTCCTAAGTTCGCAGTAAACAACCTTTACGTTCACGTTAAGATTTAAGATAGAACACCCAGTGAACATGCGCAAATACTATCTTTCTTTAGACGCACCAATAGGGCCAAACGTTCAATCCAAAGGCGTTTGGCGGCTCTTTTTTTTCTCGGAATGACGCCGCTTGCTGTCGAGGCGACGCGCTTGGGCGGCGCGGCTGGGCTTGGTTTTTTTGCGTTTGGGCTGCGTCTTGAGCGCCGCGGCGAGCAGGGCGGCCAGCTTGTCGAGGCAATCGGCGCGATTGCGCCCCTGCGTGCGAAACCGCTCCGATTGGATCGACAGCGCGCCCGTGCTGTTCAGGCGCGTGGCGAGCTTCTCGGCAATCCGCTGGCGCTGTTCGTCGCTGAGCACCGCACTGTGGACAAAGTCGTACTGTAGCTCGACGGAGGTATTGAGCTTGTTGACGTTTTGTCCCCCTGGCCCCGAACTGCGGTGGAACTTGAAGCGCAGTTCGGAAAGTGGAATGGAAAGAGTAGGCGAAACGTACAAGGTTTCCATAATTAGTGGTCGCTCCCAAGCCTGCAATCTCGATTGGTACGGCCTGCGGACTTGAAGATAACCTAATGCCTATTCTTTATTATGTCTCAATAGTACACCCGCTATCACGTTTTCGCCAAGGAGATATCCTCTATGAAACGCTATACCGCGGCAATCGTCGGCTGTGGTTCCATCGGCAACGCCCACATGGAAGGCTACAATCTCGTGGACGAGGTCGAGGTGATCGCCGTCGCCGACCCGGTTCCCATGGCCCGCAAAACCTACCTGGACGCATACGGCATCCCGCAGGAATTTGGGACAGTCGAAGAGATGATGGAAAGGGCCAAGCCCGACATCGTCAGCGTCTGCACTTGGCACCTTTTGCATCCGGCACCCACCATTGCCGCAGCCGCCGGCGGTGCCCGCGCCGTCATATGCGAAAAGCCCATGGCCATCGGCATGGCCGCAGCCGATTCCATGGTCGATGCCTGCGAAGCGCACGGCACCCAACTGGTCATCAGCCATCAGCGCCGCTTTACTCCGGGTTGGGAAAAGGCTAAAGCGCTAGTCGAAGAGGGCGCGATTGGCGAGCCGATCTTCGTCACCAACAAGGTCGCCGACGGCCTGACCAACTGGGGCACGCACTCCATCGACGGCTCGCGCTTCGTGCTCGGCGACCCCCGCGCCCAATGGGTCATGGGTGCCGTCGAGCGCCGCACCGACCGCTACGAGCGCGACACCATGATCGAAGACGCCTGCATGGGTTTGGTCCACTTTGACGGCGATCTCCAGCTTTTCATTCAGTCCGACCTCATGCGCGAGGGGGCTGGTGCTGGCTGCTTTGAAATCCGCGGCAGCGAAGGGCTCTTATCCGTGAGCGAAACCCGGCTCCAGATTATGAACGCCTCCTCTGGCGGCTGGCGCGACGTCGATCTCGCGCTCACCGAAGGCTCCAAGGCCATTGGCGGCAACACCAACGCCGCTCAAGTCCGCGAACTCATCGCCTGTCTCGAAGGCCACAAGGCCGAGCACCGCAACGCCGGCACCACAGCCCGCGACACCGTGGAAATTATGATGGCCCTCTACGAGTCGGCGCGCCGCAACCGCGCGATCCACCTGCCGCTGCAAGAAAAGGGCTATCCCCTCCAACTCATGGTCGAGGAGGGCGGCCTGCCCGTAGAACTCGAAGGCCGCTACGACATCCGCGGCTTTCTCAAGCGCGAGGGCATCGACGAGGCCAAGTACAAGAAGCTCTGGGACGAGGGCATGGGGCACCACCAAATCATGCGCCAACTCCACGACGAAATGAACCCGCGTTGAGTGGGATCGGGGCCGGGGGATATATTGACATTCCCCGACCCCTCCAGTACTTTTTATTCTTTTAAACTTGCGCGCCCGCACCAAGCGGGTGCCTCAAAAAGGAGCGTCGTCATCAACAAGTTTCGCAGCTCGCGCCGAGAGGCCGTCGCCAAGCTCAAGTCCGAAGACATCGACTACAAGCGCCTCGATGTCCTAGTCAAGTTCATCACGCCGACCGGCAAGATCGAATCGGCCCGGCGCACCGGTGCCACGCGCAAGCAACAAACGCGCGTCGTCCGCGCCATCAAGCGCGCCCGCTATTTAGCGCTCGTCCCCCATACCCTCGACGACACTCGTTGACCGAGCCAAGCGCGCCCAATGGCTGCCATAGGGCTGATTGAGACCCGAGGTCTCGTCGGCGTCATCGAAGCAGCCGACGCAGCCGTAAAATCCGCTCCAGTCGAGCTCCTCGGCATCAAGCCCATCGGCGGCGGACTAGTTTCAACGCACTTTAGAGGTGAGGTTGCCGCTGTCCAAGTGGCGGTGCAAGCCGGCGTCGAAGCCGCGCTCAAGGTCAGCCAAGTGATCAGCCACCGCGTCATTCCCGCCCCCCACCTCGACATAGAAAACCTGCTCCTGCACCAGCCTCAGGCAACTCCCCTACCAGCGCAACCACCCCCCGACGAACTTGAGGGCTTGCCAGTCACCCGCCTGCGCCAACTCGTGCGCCAGCTACCCGACGCTCAGCTCAAGGGCCGCCAAGTTTCGCGGGCCAACAAAGAGGCGCTCCTCCGCGAACTGCGCCGCGCCTCGGCACCAGACACTTAAACCATACGAGGTCTCAGTGGACAACCTGTGGAACAATCTCGTGAAAGGGCTGCAAGAAGGCGCAGCCACAGCCGCCGACAAGGCCGGCGACCTGACCCGTCTAGCGCGTGCCCG
>JAJDYK010000323.1 GCA_022825185.1 Candidatus Latescibacterota bacterium
TCGATCTAGCGGCTGGCGTGCAATTGCAACACCGGCGCTATGCAGCGGACTTTGCCGCCCTCCTGCGCGATGTAAACCTAATTGCCGATCAGCGGTTCGACGCCGAGATAACGGGTTGGCATCGGCCCGATGGGGAAACTCGTCTCGACCTGCAATCGCCCTTGCTGGAGTTGGTAGCCACCGGCTCTTCCGACTTAGAGGGGGACTACGATCTCGCGCTAAAGGGCGCGTTGCAGGCGGCGTCCTTTTTGCGCGGTGCCGCGCCCATAGCCATCGCCGGGCAGGCCAAGCCCGATACGCTGGCATTGCGGCTAACGACCAGCCATCTCCCCGGTGAATTGGGCGAGGAATTCGGGCCGCTCGCGGCGGATCTACACCTGTCCGCCAACCGCTATCTCGCGGCTGATATGCGCTTAGAACGCGATCTCCTAGTGGCGCGGGCAGACATCGACCTAGAGCACAGCGAGATCGATACGCTGGTAGCGGACGTGGACGGACTGGCAGTAGAGCGGGTCATGCCCGGGTTGAGCGGGCGGCTCGACGCGGACATGCGCGGGGCGGGTGGGTTGTCGCTCGACGAGCTCCAGTTGACCGGACACATTGCGACCACGCCGTTAGAATACGCGAGGTGGCAAACCGGTGAGCTCGCGCTGGACGTGGACTGGGACCAAGGCACGGCGCAGCTAGACGGCGGCGGACCGGGCGTGAGCTTATGGGCGGAACTAGACGCGGCCCGGCACTTAACAGCTCAAGCGGATTTTGCCGATACCTTGTTGCGGGGGGTAGATGGCGCAGTAGCCGCATTGGGCGGCACTTTGCGCTGGGAGGGGCCGCTGGAAAACCTAGACGCGGCCCAAGCGAACCTCGCCCTCGACTCGCTCTTGCTGCGGCAGGGGAAATGGGAACTGCAAAACCACGGTCCCCTCCAAGCCGACTATGACAACGGACGTCTGGATCTCACCGCGCTACACCTGCAAACGTCAGTCGGCCTAGTGGATCTTTCGGGTTGGGTCGGGCGGGATTCGCTCGCCGTTGCCGCGGAGTTATCCGCCCTTGAGCTGTCCAACCTCGCGTCCGATCTCAGCGCGACGGGCGGCGGGCATCTGCGAATTGGCGGTACCCTAGCGAGGCCAGAGGCACAGGGCGTGGTGACGCTTACAGAGATGCGCCTCGACACCCTCGCCCTCGGCAATGCTCGGCTGCGCCTCGCGTTGGCGGATATGCTCATGGCCGAGTTCACCGCCGATGCCGGCCTGCGCCTTGCGCTGACCTGCCCAGCCGAGCCGCTCTTCGGGCCGGGAACAGCCCCCGCGCAGCTCGCAATCGAGACGAAGGCGGCCGACTTGGGGCCACTGCTCAGTTATGCTTTAGGACGCCCGCTGTACGGGCGGCTCGACCTCGACGGGCAACTAGAAGCAGCCTTGGGGGATTCCATGCCGAGCTGGCGGGACTTGTCTGGGCATATCGACGTACACGGCTTGGCCATCGAGAGCCAAGCTTCAGCCGACTCGCTGCGGCTGGACCTCCTGTCTGGAGGGCATTTCGCGTTCGGAGAGGGCCGCGTGGTCCTGGACTCAGTGGCGATTGGCTTGCGGCGCTACGACCGCGACCGCCTCGCCCTGCAACCGGCGGGCACTCTGCGGCTGGCGGGCCAACTAGAAGGTGCCAAGCCCTCGAAAATTGAGCTGGCCCTCGAAGACGCGGACTTAGCTTTCTTCGGTGGTCCCAAGGGGCTGGTCCAGCTCGAGGCCGAGGTCAGCGGCACGACATCCGCTCCTCAAGTTGCCGCCGATCTAGCCGTGGAATCCGCGGACTTAGGCAAGCTTCGCGGCCAGCTCGTCGGCGATCAGTACGGTAGCGACTGGCATTTGAACTGGACGACCTTGCCCGACGACAGCCTCACCGTGACCGGTCGCGTACCCTGGGATTTACAGGCTGGCACACTCTCCTTAGACGAGAGCTGGCTCGAGGCGCATTCTGACGGCATCGGCCTCCTCTTCCTCGGCGACCTAATAGCCGAACTGGACCATTTCGACGGACAGGTCAGTGCCGACCTCCGAGCCGAAGGGTTGGACTCAACGCTCTCATTACAAGGCCAAATAGGGGTCAAGGGACTCGAATTAGCCCTGCTCGACTTAGAGCCAATTTACGCCCTGCCCGACGGACAGTTGCAATTCAATGGACGACAGGTCGAACTGGTGGGTTTCTCTGTTGAGAAAGAACCTAAGAGGGGGTTTCGCAGCGCGTCGCTCACCGGGCAGTTCGACCTATCACGGCTCGACGACCCTAGCTTTAACTTGCGGCTCCAAGCCGAGCGGGTGACCTCGTACTACGAGAACGTTGGGCAGTCGTTTAAGGCGGACGACATCGACATGGATCTGTCTTTCGCCGGCTCAATCAGCGCGTCCAAGTTGGCGGGGCGCGTCCTCCTCGACCGGCCGCAGTCCGAGGCGAGCCTCGTAGTCCTCACGCTGCCCGTGCCACCGCCACCGCCGGCGCTGCGCGATGAGTTTTTGGAGAACATGGCCCTCGCCGTCGAGGTCGAGATCCGCGGCCTCGCTCTCGACAGCGAGCTAGCTGAGGTCGAAGCATCGGGCGCGGTCGAGGTCGGCGGCACCTTCTACAAACCGCTCTTCCAAGGCGACATAACGATAGATGAAGGGCAGGTCTTCGTACTCAATGAGCAGTTCGACATCACACAGGGGCGCGTCGTCTTCAACCGCCTAGCGCCGACTAAGTCCATCCTCGACGTGATGTACGATCCTCTCGAACTGAATCCCATACTCGATTTAGAGGCTGAGACCGATTATGAAATCACCGACATCAACGACAATGAGAAGTACGTCGCAATTTTGACGTTGAGAGGGCCGGCTCAGAAGGTCGTGCCGCGTCTTTCGGCAGACCCGAGAGATCCAGACTTAGAGACGCTAGAACAATTTGAGACCGTCAACCTACTAGCCTTTAGAACGGCCAACTTCGACTACGCCGGGGCCTTTGGATCAACTGGTGAAGCCCTTAGTACAGCCGCCACGGCCTTTGGCACGGCCGCCGGCCTGCTCTTGGGTAAGCAGGTCGAGAAAGTAGGGCTCAATGAATTTACGGTCGTGCCATCGAGCACGATTGTCGGCGCTTCGCCTGGGGATCCCGTCATCCGCGCAGGCAAGTACCTCGGTGGGTTGCCCCTGCCCCTCTGGGTGCGATACGAAGCGATGGTAGAAAAGATGGCTGAGGGAGAGGTGCGGGTCGAACACACAATCAAGTCTTTTCTAACTATCGTCGGCTCGGCGCAAAGCAAACACGATCACTACGGGCTGGGCATCGGCCTGAAGCGAGAATTTCGATGAGCGTGTTCGCCGCCGTGTTCTGTCTGGCCCTCGCCGGGACGGCCTTAGCCCAAGAAGATATGCGCGAAATATCGGCTCATGAAGCCGATGGTCACAAGGTGGCTCAGGTACGCTTCGTTCACCGGGGCGACAAGCGCATCCAAGGCGATATCTTGCGCTCGGCCATGCTGACCCAAGAAAAGAAGCGCTTTCACCGTCGCTTCTTCAAAAACGACCTAACCGGCCTAGTCAATCTCTACTACAGCAAGGGCTATCGCGACGCCGAAATCGTTCGCAAGCACCTGCGCTTGGACGCCAAAAATCGGGTCCACATTCATATTGAAATCAACAGCGGTGCGCTGTGGACGGTGCGCGCCCTAACCCTCGTAGGGGGTGCCCCTTTTGCGGCCAATACCTTGCTCGCTCAGGTCGGCTTGCGCACCGGCGCACCCCTCGACTACGGCAAGGTCCTCGAAGGCGAGCGTCAGCTACAGGTCTTCCTCAATCAACGCGGCTACCCGCACGCTGCAGTGCGCAACGAGTGGGTGGGGGACGACCGCGCCAGCCGCAGCACCGAGGTTGTCTTCCACATCGATCCTGGGCGCAAGATGTACTTCGGTGCCGTCGAGATCGAAAACCTCGATCAGCTATACACGCGCAAGGAGCTAATTGAGCACTATCTGCGCTTTGAGCAGGGAGACTTGTACAACCCCGAACAACTAGCTAAAAGCCGCGAACAACTAGCGAGGACTGGCCTGTTCCGCTCGGTCTTTTTGCTCACCCCCGAGACGGGCGACAGCTTGCAGCCAGTCGTGGTTCGCCTCAAAGAAAGAAAGCGCATTTCCCTCAGTACCGAAGCCCTATTCAGCAACAAAGAGCCGCGCGTGACCGGGGTCGTGCAGCACAACAACTGGCTGGGTCGCGGTGCTCGGCTAAGCCTCGACGCCGGTTGGGGGAAGCCGGAACAAGGCGTCACCGCGTCCTTTACCGAGCGCAACTTGTTGGGCACGGGTGCCGACTTGGTATTGTCGGCAGGGGTCACCGACGAGTGGCAGCAGACCAATCAGCCAGGCAACCCGAACGACCAGCGACAAGTCGCGCTTTTGACGGCCAACGATTCGGTACTCAACGACTTTCTGTCCTTTCCCTTCGGTGGGGAAGCAATAATACGGGAGTACATAAGGACGGCCACCTTCGACTACCTTTCGGTCGAACACTTGTGGAAAGCTGAAGCAACGCTCACCAAAGACTGGCGCGAGATTTACCGAGCCCAAGTATCTCTTAGCGGGGAAGACTCGCGCACTCGGCCCGATCCGAGCGAGCGCATCGCTTACTCACCCAAGCCTATAGACGCGGGAGGGACCGAAAGCGATGAGACAACCGACGCGGACGATCTGTTTGGCGACTCCGACTTCGACTTCTCTGGCAAAGGCAATTTCCTCGCCCAAGACGAGTTCATAGACTACAGCGACGGCAAAATTCCCGTGACTGCGGACTGGTTGCGGATTCTGACCGAGCGCACTCGGTCGGTCGAATTGAAAACCGAGTTTTTGCGCGATTCGCGCGACGACCCCTTTGCCCCCACGCGCGGCGCACTCTTGCAGTTGACCGGACTCTACGCCTCCTCGTTCATTCTGGGGCAGCATCAGACCTATGTGATCGACGGCGAAGCCGAATTCATATATTACCAACCGCTCAAGCACGGCCTGATGTTGGCCCTAGCCCTGCAAGGGGGCGGGGCGGCTTCGCTGCGCGAGGGACGACGGCTGCCGCAAAAGTATTGGAAGGCGTACGGAGGCGAGGGATCCGTGCGCGGCGTTGAGTACGAAGCCATACACGCACCGGGCGGCGGACGCCTCGGCCTGAATATGCGGGGGGAATTGCGCTATCAGCGGAAAAGCCTCGGCCTCGTTGGCTTTTGGGACCGGGCACAGGTCTGGCGCAAGCCAAGCCAAGCGACTTTATGGAGAATGGTCGATGGCTATGGGTTGGGGCTGCGCTACGCTTTGGGCTTTCCCCTCCGGCTCGACGTAGCGTTCAACGACGGATACCGCTTGTATTTTTCTATTGGTCAGGCTTTCTGAATGGTCGAAATAATACACCACGCCAACGCCAGCGAACTGCTTGCGCTTGCAGGTGCTTGCCTCGAAGCGCACGAGAGCGAAAACAACCTGCCACTCGGCCTCGCGTACGCGCTTGCCAAAGATCCCCTGTGCTACGGGCCCGAGCCGCCATTATTATTGAGCGTCTTAGAGCAAGGCAACGCGATCGGCGCAGCCGTAATGACGCCGCCGAGGAGAATCATCCTCAGCAAATTCGTTGCGAACGTCGAAGGAGCTATTGCCCATCTCGTTCGCCACCTACTTGCAACGGAGACATCCATCCCCGGCGTTGTCGGGCCGGCATCCGAAGCGCAAGCCTTTGCCGCTTGCTGGGCCGAGGCCGTGCCAAGCGCCGCGTCTAAGAAAACCATGCGGATGCGCGTATTTGAAGCGCGTACGGTCGCCGATGTGCCCCTTGCGGCGGGGGCGTTGCGCTTGGCCAGCATGGACGACCATCCGCTCATGGCGCAGTGGGTGGACGCCTTTTCGCAAGAGGCATTAGGAGAGCCAGCCGATCTCGACGGAGCCAAGAAAAGCGCCGAGCGATTCATCGCCGACAAACAACTGTACATTTGGGATTGCAATGGGCCGGTCTCCATTGCCAAAACGACGCGCCCGATGCGAAACGGCATAACCGTCACCGCGGTGTACACGCCGCCCGAACAGCGCAACAAAGGATACTCTACTTCATGCGTCGCGTCGCTGACCAAAAAACTGCTCTCCGAGCGCTATTCGTTTTGCAGCCTATTTGCCGATCAATCCAATCCAACCTCCAACAGTATCTACGCAAAAATCGGCTACGTGCCTTTGGGAGATGCGCTAGAAATTGATTTTACTACCTAAAACCCGCTGCTAGACGGCAGCTTTTTGAAAGAGCTATTATGCAATCATTTCGCAGCAGTACCACCACGCAGGGGCGGCGCATGGCCGGGGCGCGTGCCCTGTGGCGCGCCACCGGCATGAAGACTGAGGACTTCCAAAAGCCCATCGTCGCCATCGCCAATTCCTTTACTCAGTTCGTGCCCGGGCACGTGCATCTGCATCCCATCGGCCAGAAGGTCAAGAAAGTAATCGACCAGCACGGCGGCTACGGCGTGGAGTTCAACACCATTGCCGTAGATGACGGCATTGCCATGGGCCACGACGGCATGCTCTACTCCCTGCCGAGCCGCGAGCTAATCGCCGACAGCGTCGAGTACATGGTCCAGGCCCACAAGGCCGACGCCCTCGTCTGCATCTCCAATTGCGACAAGATCACTCCGGGCATGTTGCTGGCCGCGCTCAGGCTCAATATCCCGGCGATCTTCGTCTCGGGCGGGCCAATGGAGGCCGGCAAAACCGAGCTGTCAACGGGCCGCGCCAAGCTCGATCTAGTCGATTCCATGGTCGCCGCGGCCGACCCCAACTTGAGCGACGAGGACGTGGCCAAGATGGAAGAACAAGCCTGCCCGACTTGCGGCTCGTGCTCGGGCATGTTCACCGCCAATTCCATGAACTGCCTCAACGAGGCCATCGGCCTAGCCCTGCCGGGCAACGGCACCATCCTCGCCACGCACGCACTGCGCTGGGAGCTTTTTGCCGCGGCCGGCAAGCGGATCGTCGAAATGGCCAAGGCATTTTACCTAGAGGGCGACGCGTCGGTACTGCCGCGCAGCATTGCGAACTTCGCGGCCTTTGAAAACGCCATGACCTTGGACATTGCCATGGGCGGCTCCACCAACACAGTCCTGCACCTGTTGGCCATGGCCCGCGAGGCCGAAGTCAATTTTACCATGGCCGACATCGACCGGCTCTCGCGGCAAGTCCCCTGCATCTGCAAAGTGGCACCGGCCACTCAGGAATTTCACATAGAGGATGTCGCGCGCGCCGGCGGCATTATGAGCATCTTAGGCGAGCTGTTGCGCGGCGGCAAAATCCACCCCGAGCCGCAGACCGTTGCCGGGCCGTCGCTGGGCGAGTTAATCGCCGCAAACGACATTCGCGGATCAGGTCCGGTCGATGCGATGGCCACGCAACGCGCATTAGCAGCCCCGGGCAACGTGCGGACCAAAACCGCCTTCTCCCAAAACAACTTTTACGCCGAGTCGGATATGGACGAGCAAACGGGCTGCATCCGCTCGGTCGCGCACGCCTATTCGCAGGACGGTGGGCTGGCCGTGCTTTTCGGCAACATTGCCGAGGAGGGCTGCATCGTGAAGACGGCTGGCGTCGATGAGTCAATCTGGGTGTTTGAAGGCACGGCCCGGATCTTCGAGTCGCAGGACGAAGCGTGCGAGGGCATCCTCGGCGGCAAGGTCCGCGACGGCGACGTGGTCGTGATCCGCTACGAGGGACCCAAGGGCGGGCCGGGGATGCAGGAGATGCTCTATCCAACGTCGTACATCAAGTCCATGGGCCTGGGCAAGACCTGCGCGCTGCTGACCGACGGCCGCTTTTCCGGCGGCACCTCCGGTCTGTCGATTGGCCACGTCTCGCCAGAGGCAGCCGAAGGCGGAGCACTGGCCCTGTTGGAGACCGGCGACCGGATTCGCATCGACATTCCCAATCGCACAATCGACGTGCTAATCGCGGACGCCGAACTCTCCGCCCGCCGCCAAAAAATCGACGCCTATCGCCCCCGCAACCGCCAACGCCACATCCCCCAATCGCTACAGGCGTATGCCGCACTGACGACGAGCGCAGCGCACGGGGCCGTGCGGGACGTGGGTCAGCTACAGAAATAACTTTTACACAAAAGGAATCCCATGAAAATCACAGTACTAGACGGACACACCCTAAACCCGGGCGACAACCCCTGGGATCCAGTCTCGGCGTTGGGCGAATTTGCAGTGTACGATAAAACTCCGGACGATCTGATCTTGGAGCGGGCCGCGGACGCCGACGTGATCTTGACCAACAAGGTGCCGCTGACGACCGAGACCTTTGCCCAACTGCCCAACCTGCGCTTCGTGTCGGTTACGGCCACTGGGTACAACGTCGTCGATGTGGAAGCTGCACGCGCCCGCGCCATCCCCGTATCAAACATTCCAGTGTACGGCACCGACTCGGTCGCCCAATACACCATGGCGCTGCTACTGGAGTTGTGCCATCACGTCGGTCGCCACGACGCTGCGGTCCATCGCGGTGGCTGGGCTGGATCGGGCTATTGGTGTTTCTGGGAAACGCCGCTGACGGAGCTAGCCGGAAAAGTCATCGGCCTCGTGGGCTTTGGGCGCATCGGCCAGCGCGTCGGCGAGCTGGCCCACGCTTTTGGCATGGAAGTCTGGGCGTATGCGCCGTCGCCAAAGGACCCGCCGGGGTACGCGCCGTTTGCCCTCAAGAGCACGGAAGAGATTTTCGCCGGAGCCGATGTGGTCAGCTTGCATTGCCCGCAGACGCCCGACAACACTGGTTTTGTCAACGCCGAGTTGTTGGCGACTATGAAAGAGGGGGCGCTCTTTATCAACACGTCGCGCGGCGCACTCGTCGATGAACAGGCCCTTTTGGAAGCCCTGCGCGCTGGCAAGCCCCGAGCGGCGGCAACGGACGTGGCTTCCGTCGAGCCGATTACCAGCGGCAATCCGCTCTTGCAGGCACCTAATCTGCTCATCACGCCGCACATGGCTTGGGCCACGCTAGAGGCGCGCAAGCGACTGATGCAAATGACGGCGGAAAACGTGCGGGCTTTTATGGACGGTGCGCCGATTAACGTGGTGAACTGAGCGTTGATATAGAGACGATAAAAATGAGAGCTCCTATCGATCATCATTGCGGTTGACCGCTATATTTTCGAGGATTGAGGAGTAAGCTATGAGTACGACGCTGGACATGGAACGCATAGCAAAGGGATTGGGGGCGGAGCGGTGTGGGAAAGTCTCTGCACATGGGGGTTACTTTGGCGCACTTCAGCTAGCAGCCGAAGTTGCATCGCACTCCCGCGTGTCAGAAAGTCCACCATCCTCGAATGAGCTATTAAGAGAGATCGGCAAGATCGCAGAAGTGCAAGGCCAAGTACGCGAACTCAAGAGAATAGTGCGCCAACAGCGAGATGCGATCGCTCGCTTAGAAAAGCAAATTGGCTCAGCAAAAGCAAAGTCCGCCAAAGCCAGCAAAGCGCCCGCTGGCGATAAGAGACTCGACAACCCCGCAAAGTAGCCTGACGGAGATTTTAAGAACAATACGGTTTAGTAGCGGCTGATAGCCACGGATAGCAGCGCTAGGCAGAACGCCGTCGCGGACTCCCGATTGACAGGGGTACGAAGGCCCTCTATATTCACTTTCCCCAATAAAAATAGAACGTTATGGGGGCGACTTGGCTTCGACGGGGTCGGAGAAGCCCAAATTGCGTGCCGAGGTCCCGACACCTCGTAAATCCTCGGGAAACAATTAAGCGACGAAACTAACACGTACGCTCTGGCTGCCTAAATTTAGCGCAGCCCATTGGGGTCTGTTGAGCCTGCGCGGCAGGCCCCGATGACATCTCTTAGCAGGCTGGTCCCAAACCTTCGCCCGAGGGAATGGGGCGAGATTTTTCGGGCTGGCTTGTTGCGAGGCCCGTTGGCCGGCAGCGCAACAGGCGAGATAACTAAGGCCGACTACGCACGTAGTATATTTCGGTAGAACCGGTCTCGGACGCGGGTTCGATTCCCGCCGCCTCCACCATTCTTTCACACACAACACGTCTCTCCGGGGTGATTCTCCGGGGAGACGTGTGTCTTTTAACTCTTCATTTCCCTTCCTTGACAGCGGGTTCAAAAAGCTGCCTTATATACGACCTATTTATCTATACACGAGCACACCTGCCTCCCAAGTGCACTATGAGTTCATACGGATGTATCGGCAATCACCGGGAGTTCCCTGCTGATGATCCTCTCATGCGCTCCGGGCCACAGGCGAAGGGCGGATGAGTTGAATGCCGAGTGACAATCAGACGCCAGAACAGGCGGCGCGAGACAAAATCGACGAACAGCTATCCAATGCCGGTTGGATAGTTCAGGGCAACAAGAGAATCGACTTCAGCGCCGGCCTCGGGATCGCCGTCCGTGAGTATCAGACGTCTGTCGGCCCCGCTGACTATATCCTCTTCGTCGACAACAAACCCGTCGGCGTAGTCGAGGCCAAGCCGGAGGACTGGGGCCAGAGGATCACGACGGTCGAGGAACAGTCCGGCAGCTACGCCACTGCCAACCTCAGGTGGGTGAACAATCGCGAGCCCCTGCCATTCGTCTATGAAACGACCGGCGTGCTCACGCGCTTCACCGACAGCCGCGATCCGAAGCCCCGCTCCCGGGAGGTGTTCAACTTCCCTCGACCAGAGACAATACAGGACTGGCTCACCCAGTCGGCCTCGCTTCGTGAGCGGCTCCAAGAGATTCCGAGTTTAGACCCCACTAGGTTGCGAGCGTGCCAAGTCAACGCCATTGAGAATCTCGAAGTATCCTTCAAAAAAGACCGTCCACGCGCCCTCATTCAGATGGCCACTGGCTCGGGCAAGACCTACGCCGCCATCACCTCGATCTACCGGCTGCTCAGACACGCTGACGCCAAGCGCGTCCTCTTTCTCGTAGATACCAAGCATTTGGGCGAACAGGCCGAGCAGGAATTTATGGCCTACGTGCCCAGTGACGACAACCGTAAATTCACCGAACTCTACAACGTCCAGCGGCTCAAATCGTCTTACGTCGCCAAAGACAGCCAAGTCTGCATCAGCACCATCCAGCGCATGTATTCGCTCCTGAAGGGCGAGGAGTTGGACGAAGCCGTCGAAGAGATCAATCCGGCGGAAATGGTTACACGCAAAAAACCGATGCCGGTTGTCTATAACGACAAGATCCCGCCCGAGTTCTTCGATTTTATCGTCATCGACGAGTGCCACCGCTCTATCTACAACCTCTGGCGACAAGTCCTCGAATACTTCGACGCCTATCTCATCGGCCTGACCGCGACGCCGGACAACCGCACCTACGGATTTTTCAAGAAGAACATCGTCAGCGAGTACACCCATGAGCAAGCCGTTGCCGACGGCGTCAATGTCGGCAACGAGATCTACGTCATCGATACGAAACGGACGAGGCACGGCGGCCAGCTTGAGACCGGCCAGCAGGTTGAAAAGCGCGAGCGCTTGACCCGCCGAAAGCGCTGGGAGATCCAAGACGATGACTTCACCTATGGTGCCCAAGAGCTCGACCGTGCCGTCGTCAACCCCGACCAAATCCGCACCGTCATTCGCACCTTCCGCGACAAGCTACCAGAGATATTTTCGGGCCGCACCGAAGTTCCGAAGACGCTGATATTTGCCAAGACGGACAGCCACGCCGACGACATCATCCAGACCGTGCGCGAGGAATTCGCCGAAGGCAACGAGTTCTGCAAGAAGGTTACCTACAAAACCGAAGAAGACCCGAAATCGGTTCTCGCCCAGTTCCGCAATGACTACTACCCGCGCATCGCTGTGACCGTGGATATGATCGCCACGGGTACTGACGTCAGGCCGCTCGAATGCCTGCTCTTCATGCGCGACGTACGGAGCCGCAACTATTTCGAGCAGATGAAGGGCCGTGGCACGCGCACACTCGATCACGACGATCTCAAGAAAGTCTCGCCCTCCGCGGTCAGTGGGAAGACCCACTATGTGATCGTGGATGCCGTCGGCGTCACAAAATCACTCAAGACCGCTAGCCAGCCGCTCATTACCAAACCCTCCGTGCCACTTAAACACCTCGCCATGAGCGTGATGATGGGCGTGTACAACGAAGACACCGTGAGCTCCCTTGCCGGCCGCCTCGCCCGACTCAACCGACAACTTGACCACGCTGAGCAGGAACACATCCGCGAACAGGCTGGCGGCATCGAACTCACCAACATCGTCGGCAATCTGCTGAAGGCCATCGACCCAGACCAAATCGAAGCGAAGGCCCGCGAGACCGAGCGCGTACCCGACGATGCCGAGCCGTCACAGACCGCACGCGAAAAGGCTCAGGAGCAGCTAGTCCGCGATGCGGCCAGCGTTTTCAACGGCGAGTTGATAGAGCTGATCGACTCGATTCATCGCGACAAGGAACAGACCATCGACCATGACAGCTTAGACACTGTGGAGCGCGCCGAATGGGAAGGCGACGCGCACGAGAATGCCGAAGCCATGGCACAGGACTTCCGCCAGTATTTGGAAGCAAATCGAGACAAGATCGAAGCCCTAACCATCTTCTACACCCAACCGCATAGGCGCAGAGAGCTGACCTTCGAGATGATCCGCGAGGTTTTCGACAAGCTCAAGGGCGACCAGCCTCGACTAGCCCCTTTGCGGGTCTGGCAGGCGTACTCCTTTCTGGATGAATACAAGGGCAGCCAACCGGCCAATGAACTAACCGCGCTCGTCGCTTTGATCCGCCGGGTCTGCGGCATTGATGGAACCCTTTCGCTCTATTCGGAAACGGTGCGCCGCAATTTTCAGAGTTGGATTATGACGCACCATAGCGGCAGCGGAGAGAAGTTTAACGAGGAGCAGATGGACTGGCTGCGCATGATCCGTGACCACATCGGCACTTCGTTTCATCTAAACCGCGACGATTTGGACAGGACTCCATTCGATGGCAAAGGCGGCATGGGACAGATGTACAAGCTCTTCGGCGACAGGATGGATAGCGTGATTGACGAATTGAATGAGGCATTGGCGGCATAAGTGGCACTAGGGCTTCGACCGTTAGAAATCGTGGCGAAGGGGGCTTATCCCCTCCTTGCCAAGGCGGATCACTGGGAACGTGTAACCTTGTCCGATATCGCGAACGTACAAAATGGCTTCGCCTTTAAGTCTTCTTATTTTGATCCTGATAGGGGCGTTCCACTCATTCGCATTCGCGACATTTCCAGAGGAAAAACCGAGCACCGCTACTGGGGTGAATTCGACGACCAGTATCTAGTAAAGCCAAGCGAGATTCTTATCGGGATGGACGGCGATTTTGCCACTTCTCGATGGACCGGTGAGAAAGCGCTTCTAAATCAGCGTGTGTGTAAGGTCGCTTTAACCAGTGATCTGTTTGACGAAGCCTTCCTATACCTTTGCTTACAGCCTTTTCTGAATGCGATTAACGCTGAGACCTCTTCGGTTACGGTAAAACATCTTTCCTCAAAGACTGTCGAAGAAATTCCGTTACCGTTGCCCCCCTTGATGGAACAGCGCCGTATTGTCACCAAAATCGAAGAACTATTCTCCGAACTCGACAAAGGCGTCGAAAGCCTAAAGACGGCACGCGCACAGCTCAACCTCTATCGCCAATCCGTGCTCAAGCACGCCTTTGAAGGCAAGCTCACGGCCCAATGGCGCGAAGAGAACAAAGACAAGCTGGAGACGCCCGAGCAATTACTCGCTCGCATCAAACAGGAGCGGGAAGCGCGTTACGAACAGCAACTTCAGGAGTGGAAGGCCGCCGTCAAGAAATGGGGGGAAAGCGGTAAGTCAGGCAGAAAGCCTCCAAAGCCGAAGAATCTATTACCTATCACAGTTAGTCCAGTACAGAACCCTTTCTGGACTCGCCTTTCCCTGAATGAACTCGCGGCTGAGGCCGTGCTCGGCAAAATGCTGGACCAGGAAAAGAATACAGGTACGTCTAGGTACTATCTCGGTAACATCAACCTTCGTTGGGGGAAGTTCGACCTTGAAAACTTAAAGACGATGAAAGTGGAGGAAAACGAAATCCAGCGCTATAGCTTAGCAAAAGGCGACCTCGTTATCTGTGAGGGCGGCGAGCCCGGACGGTGTGCAGTATGGGAAGGGACGGACCATACCATGCTAATTCAAAAAGCACTTCATCGCGTACGTTTCACAGAGAGCTATAGTCCATACTTCGCTTACTACTTCATGACTTACGCTGCTAGTTCAGGCCTACTCTCACCGAACTTCACAGGTAGCACTATCAAGCATCTTACAGGCAAGGGACTAGGGAACGTGTTGTTCCCACTTTGCACCTTGGCGGAGCAAAATCAGATCGTGCATCTCTTGGATAGAAGCTTTAATCTATGTGATGAATTGGATCGCCAAATCGAACTCGAAATCCGACGGTCTGACGCACTCCGCCAATCCATCCTCAAAAAAGCCTTCTCCGGCCAACTCGTCCCGCAAGACCCGAATGACGAACCAGCCTCAGTTCTTCTCGACCGAATCAGAGCCGAAAGAGAACAGGTATCAAAGAACAACCACTCCAAGAAAACAAAGAAGAGAAAGACGACTGCATGAATACCGCTCCCATCGTCTCCAAAGTCTGGAGCTTCTGCACCACCCTACGCGACGACGGGGTGAGCTATGGCGACTACCTAGAGCAGCTCACCTATCTAATCTTCCTCAAGATGGCCGACGAGTACGCCAAACCCCCATACAACCGCGACGTCGGCATCCCAGCCGAATTCAACTGGCAGAGCCTGAAATCGAAGAACGGTGCGGAACTCGAAAACCACTACGTCACCCTGCTTCGCGAGCTTGGCACTAAGACGGACATGTTAGGCCAGATCTTTACCAAGGCCCAGAACAAGATCCAAGACCCGGCGAAGCTGTTCCGCCTCATCGACATGGTGGACGACACCGAATGGGTGACCATGGGTGCCGACGTAAAAGGAGATATTTACGAAGGGCTTCTTGAGAAGAACGCCGAAGACACCAAGTCAGGCGCCGGCCAGTATTTCACGCCACGCGCCCTCATCCGCGCCATGGTCGAATGCGTCCGCCCCGAACCGGGCACGCTCATTGCCGACCCGGCCTGCGGCACAGGCGGCTTCTTCCTCGCCGCCTACGACTTCATCACCAACCCGGCCAACTTCAATCTCGATAGGTCGCAAAAGGAGTTCCTAAAACACAAGGCGTTTCACGGCAACGAAATCGTCGCCAATACACGCCGTCTGTGCCTGATGAACATGTTCCTGCACAACATCGGCGAGATCGACAGCGGCGTACCCATATCGCCCAATGACTCGCTGGTGGCCGATGGCGGAGAGCGCTTTGACTATGTCCTCGCAAATCCACCCTTCGGCAAGAAAAGCTCCATGAGCTTCACAAACGAGGAGGGCGAACAGGAAAAAGACGACCTCACCTACAACCGGCAAGACTTCTGGGCGACCACCTCGAACAAACAACTCAATTTCGTGCAGCACATCCGCACAATGCTCAAGACCACTGGCCGCGCTGCCGTCGTCGTTCCCGACAACGTGCTGTTTGAAGGCGGGGCCGGTGAGACGATCCGCAAGAAGCTGCTGGACAACACCGACCTGCACACCATCCTGCGCTTGCCGACCGGCGTGTTCTACGCACAAGGCGTCAAGGCCAATGTAATCTTCTTCGACAACCACGAAGCCAGCCCGAACCCTTGGACCAAGCAGGTCTGGTACTACGACTACCGCACCAATATCCACCATACGCTGAAGAAGAAGCCGATGCGCTTTGAGGATCTGTCGGACTTCATCAACTGCTATAACCCGCAGAACCGACATCAGCGCAAAACGACTTGGGACGAAAACGACGCACCAGAAGGCCGTTGGCGCAGCTACAGCTACGAAGAAATCAGCGCACGCGACAAAACCAGTCTCGACATCTTCTGGCTCAAGGACGAAAGCCTAACAGACTTGGACAGCCTGCCCGAACCCGACGAGCTCGCCGAAGAGATCATCGAGAACCTAGAGGCAGGTCTCAACAGCTTCCGCGAGGTCTTAGCCGGTTTGGAGGCGCAGTAGGCCGTGGCTTCCGCGCGCCACGGAAACCGGGCATTGCGGTTGACCGCTATATTTTCGGGCTGATGATAGGCGTTTTGGCAGGGCCTCTTAGTAACTGACGTTACGCGGCGGCCCTATTCGGCTTGGTCTAACAGGAGCCTAAAGGCTTCAAGGCTGGGCACCTGTATGGCCGCCCGAAACAACTGCTTGAGACGCGGCACATCGTCAATGGCCCCAAGGCGGGCAGCCAAGCGGCGCACGGCCTCCGGCTGAAAGCGCAGTTCTAGCACTTCTTGGATGCTTTCGCGGATACCTTGCTCAATGCCTTGCTCAATGCCTTGCTCAATGCCCTCCTCGCGGGCTTGCTCGCGGGCTTGTTGGGTTAGGTATTGGACAAACGAGGATTCGCGCATGAGGTCCATGAGATACTCCTTGGCAACGATGGTCGTGATCGTCTGAGGATTATACACTAAGCCGCTCAACAGCGTCAACCCGGTGAGCACATCGGCTTTGACCGACCGCGCCAGCGGCATGTCCCACGCCTTGGCCACACACTGCTCCAACCACGCCGTCTCAGCCTGTCCGGCCGGCGGCTGCATCAAGGGCGCAAACGGCAGTAATCCCACCGACCCGCTGTCGAGCACGGCTTGGCCGGGCAGTTGGCTTAACCGGAGCACTTTGTAGCGGATCACGACGGGATAGTCGGGATGCTCTTGCAGGTAGTAGCCCGGATCGCGTCGTCCGGCGTTGGGTCGCAGGTAGAGGACGTGAGCATACACCGGCAGGCCGTAGCGTTCGATCAGGCGGCCGATGTAGCCGGCCATGCGGAGGGGCATGGGGGTATCGGTGCTGTCGGTGGTTTGAAACTCGTGGTGGACCAATGCCTCGTCGCCGCCGATGCACACGCGGAGGAGGCTGTCCGGGCGGCGGACGGAGGGTTGCTCGGTGTCGAGCACTTTGACGTCTTCGATGTCGTCGCGCTGGAGGGCGAAGCGGGCGAAGTCGGCCGGGTAGGTTTGGATTAGGTGCTTGGAAACGATGTCGATTTCGGCCATGGGATCGGTTGGGAATTAGGGCTTGGCAAGCCATCCGAACTGGATTGCGGGTGGGGTGGTATCCGCAACAGGCAAGAATCGTGCCAAGGCGGC
>JAJDYK010000266.1 GCA_022825185.1 Candidatus Latescibacterota bacterium
GACCCTCGCTGCGCGGACGCGGCAGCATCTCGATATCAATCAGGAACTCATCGGCCAAGGCATGGCCAACGTGGTCGGCGGGCTTTTCCAAAGCTATGCGACTTCAGGCTCGTTTTCGCGCTCGGCGGTCAACTACCAAAGTGGAGCGCGGACGGGTTTTTCCTCAGTCGTGGCGTCGCTGGTCATCGCCGTGACCCTGCTCTGGCTCACGCCGCTATTGTACTATCTGCCGCAAGCTACCCTCGCCGTTGTTATCATCGCCGCAGTGTACGGTTTGGTGCGCATCCAGCCTCTAGTAACAGCTTGGCGCATCAAGGCCCACGATGGGTTGATCGGGATTGCGACGTTTGTCGCCACGCTGGCATTGGCACCGGACCTGCACTTGGGGGTTGCCCTCGGCGTGGGAGCCTCGTTGGTGCTCAACTTCTACCGCACCATGCGGCCCCGCGTGGTTTTTCTCGCTCGGCATCTCGACGGCACGATGCGCGAAAGCGACGCAGGTCTGAGGCCAGATCAGCAGATCGCGATTATGCGCTTTGACGGCCAATTGTACTTTGGGTCGGGTCGTTATTTTGAGGACAAAGTGCTCGAAACGATCGCTTCGGCACCTGAACTAAGGTACTTGATTCTCGATGCAGACGGGATTAATCGGATCGACGCTTCTGGCGAACAGGCGTTGCGCAACGTGGTTGAACGCCTGCGCGAAGCTGGGCTAGATCTGTACTTTACGCGGGCCAAACGGCAGCTTACTGACGCGCTGGAGCGGTCGGGGCTAATGGAGCAAATTGGCCGCGAGCACTTTTTTCGCTGGAACCAGCATGCGCTCGATTATCTGTGGGCACGGCTCCATCCCGACTACAAGGCGCGATGTCCGCTCAATGTGCCTCGTTCCCAAGAGTCGCAGGATGGGGAAATCGAGTATTATATATAGAGAGAGAATTAGAACCGCTTGGAGTCGGTGGAAGAGCTGTCTGTGGTGGAAGGCGCGTCGGACAGCAAGCGGTTGAAGGAGTCGAGGCGGGCATCAGTGCGGTCGAGCAGCGCGTCCTTATGCTGACGAGCGCGGAGCACTTCCTCGGCGATATTGAGCGCGGCTAGGATGGCGATATCAAGCGGACCCCGGTGCTTGATCGTCGCGGCAATCTGCTGCATCTTCTCGTCGAGGTAGGCTGCGGTGTGCCGAACGTACTCGGGGTCTTGATCGTCGCTGTTGACGAGATGATAGGTCTGATTGTAGATGCGGACAGTGACTGGCTGTGATTGCGACATGAGATTTTGTGAGATAATGAGATAAAAGTGGGGACTTCCGCGATCTCCCCTTGTCCCGGAAGCCCCCTCTTTTGCGCGCTAACCACGTGGTGATTAACCAATCTATTGGGGTTGAGAATGATTGTCAACAACATGTTGGATATTTTTTTCAAAAAAAGTGAGCCACTCGTTTGGAGAAATAAAGAAAGCGACAAGTGCGGGAATTTGACGGTCCGTAGTGTGCGTTCTTACTATTGAAGTGTCCCTACCAAGTTGACCAAAGTGCGCGCTAAGCCCCCGGCTGGGCGAAGAAGGTGCGCGCTGCCGATCAATGCCTAAATATGGATAGAAATACATTGGAAATGGCCTTGCAGCAGGCCATTCAAGGCGAAGTGCGCTTTGACCCGGTTTCGCGGATGCTCTACCGCACCGACGCCAGCATCTACGAGATGGAGCCTTTGGGGCTGGTCGTGCCCAAAGACGAGGCCGATGTGGTCGCCGCAGTAAAAATCGCCGCTGAGCAAGGGGCGGCGGTTTTGCCGCGGGGCGGCGGGACGAGTTTGGCGGGTCAGTCGGTGGGGGCGGCGGTTCATCTCGATTTTTCCAAATACATGAACCGGATCTTGGAGTTCAGCCCGGACGAGCGCTGGGTCCGGGTCCAGCCGGGTTTGGTGCTCGATGAACTCAATGCCTACTTGCAGCCCTACGGCCTGATTTTCGCGCCCGATGTTTCCACGAGTAGCAGGGCCAATATCGGCGGCATGATCGGCAACAATTCCTGCGGTGCGCACTCCATGATATACGGCAAGACTATCGACCACGTTCTGGAGCTAAAGGTGGTGCTGGCCGACGGCTCTCAAGCGGTATTCGGGCCGCTAGACGACGGAGAGTGCGAACGCCGTGCGGGCTTGGACAGCCTCGAAGGGCGCATTTACCGCGAAGTGCGCCACATCGTCCGCGAGCGAGAAGCGCAGATCCGCGAAGGTTTTCCCGAGGTGATGCGCCGCGTCTCGGGCTACAATCTCGACGAGTTCATCAGCGGTGCCCCTTTTGATCTGAGCAAGCTAGTCGTCGGCTCGGAAGGCACGCTTTGCGCGGTGGTCGAAGCGCGGTTGAACTTGGTCGAATTACCCGCGCACAAAGGCTTGGTGGCCGTCCACTTCCACGACTTGATCGAGGCCATGGAGGCCAATCTGACCGCGTTAGAGACTGCGCCGGTCGCCAGCGAGTTAATGGACAAAATTTTGCTCGACCAGACCAAGGACTCGCCCGAACACGCCCCGAGCCGCCGCCTTCTACAGGACGACCCAGCCGCCCTGCTCGTGGTCGAGTACTACGCGGACTCGATCGCCGAACTGGAGCGCAAGCTGGACGGGTTGGAGGAGCAGTTGCGGGGGCGGGGGATGGGCTACGCTTGGGTGCGGGCCGTCGATCCGGCAGACCAACAGGCTATTTGGGGGATACGCAAGGCCGGGTTGGGGCTTTTGATGGGCATGAAGGGCGACCCCAAGCCCCAACCCGGGGTGGAGGATACCAGCGTCCCGGTCGCCAAGTTACCCGACTACATCCGCCGAGTGGTCGCGCTGATGGAGGAACTGGGGATTGAGGCCGAATACTACGGGCACGCGAGCGTCGGCCTATTGCACATCCGGCCGATTTTCAGCCTCAAAGACCCCGAGGGCATAAAGCTCCTGCGCCAGATGGAGGAGCGGATGAGCGATATGGTGCTCGAATACGGCGGAGCCATGTCGGGCGAGCACGGCGATGGTTTGGCGCGCAGTGAGTGGATCGCCAAGATGTTTAGCCCGGAGTTAGTCGAGGCTTTTGTCGAGGTTAAGGACGCTTTTGATCCACAGGGGATTATGAATCCCGGCAAGATCACCCGGCCTCCTCGGATGGACGAGAATCTGCGCTACCACGAGGAGTATCAGACGCCCAAGGTGGAGACGTTTTTCAGCTTTAGTGAGGCAGGCGGCTTTCAAGAAGCCGTTGAAATGTGCTCCGGGGTGGGCCACTGCCGCAAAAAGCTGGTGGGCACGATGTGTCCTTCGTACATGGCGACCTTGGACGAGGAGCACTCCACGCGTGGCCGGGCCAATGCCCTGCGCGCCGCGCTTGCTGGCACGTTGCCCGACGGCCTGCACAGCCATGAGGTCCACCGCGTGATGGATCTGTGCTTGGAGTGCAAAGCCTGCAAAGCCGAGTGCCCTTCGAGCGTGGATATGGCCAAGCTCAAATACGAATTTCTCGCCCACTACCATCGCCAGCACGGCTATCCGCTGCGGTCGCGGCTCTTTGCCGACATAGCTCGCATCAGCCGCTTGGGGTCGGCGTTGGCACCGTTGTCGAATTGGATCGGCCATAGCGGGTTTAGTCGCTGGCTGTTGGATGCGTTTTTGGGCATTGACCGGCGGCGGCAACTGCCGGCGTTTGCGCGTCAGCCGTTTTCGCGCTGGTTCGCCGGGCGGCGTCCGGCTCGCGGTGACAAGGGCCATGTCGTGCTGTTCAACGATACCTTCGTCGAGTACAACGAACCGGCCATTGGCATGGCGGCGACGATCATCTTGGAACGAGCCGGGTACGAGGTCGTCTTGGTCGCTAATAAAGTTTGTTGCGGTCGGCCGTTCATATCTAAGGGATTTCTCGATCGCGCCCGTGTCTTGGCACAGCGCAATGTGGAGGTACTCGCGCCGTGGGCCGAAGAAGGGGTGCCGATTATCGGGCTAGAGCCGAGTTGCGCGTCGGCGCTCAGCGACGATTACCTAGATTTGGTTGACGATCCGCAAAGTCGGCGCGTAGCCGAGCAGGTCGTCTTACTCGAGGATTTTCTCGTCCGCGAAGCTCCGCTCGATTTGGAGTTTGCTCAGACCGCCCGCCATATTTTGGTACACGGCCACTGCCATCAAAAGGCCCTGACGGGCACAGCCGCGACCGTGGCCGTACTCAACATGCCGCCTCACTTTTGCGCCGAGGAAATCCCGTCGGGCTGCTGTGGCATGGCAGGTAGCTTTGGCTACGAGAAGGAGCACTTTGAAATATCGCGCGCCGTGGGGCAAGAGCGGCTCTTTGCCGTGTTAGAGGAGGCAGCAGAGGATGTGGAAATCGCGGCGGTAGGCACTTCGTGTCGCCACCAGATTGCCGATTTCACGGGGCGGCGGGCGCGGCATTGGGCCGAAATTTTCGTCGAAGCACTTTAACGAAGTGAAAGGAGTACGATGGCATTTAACGTCAAGCAACGCGGCCGATTGACCTACTACTATGGCGGGGACCACCCAACCTTATCGGCCTTGGTAACTGAGGCGCTGGACAACGGCGATTTGAAGATTTATTTCGCTGGTCTGACCGGAGGGCATTCGGCGTATGGGATTCTCGGTCGCGACGAGCTGGTGAGGATGACGCCTTCAGTCGAGGTCGAGTTAGTCTTTCGCTGTTGGGAAAAGTGGCTGCAGGAGGCCGGGATTTGCGATTCGATTGACCAGATAGATTTTATCGAGGTACACGCCTTTGGCGCTCAGCCCAAGGACGTCAACCCGCTGACCGATCCGCAGCGCTTTCACGAGGAACAACAGCGCATTTACCAAGAATACGCCCAAGCCTATAGCAGCTTTTTCCGCGATCACATGCCCGACACCGGGGTGCCGGCTCGCTTTACGGTACACGTGGTTGATTTCCCGGACAAAGCTGCCTCTTATGAATTCTACAGCGTGGGACTGTATCAGCCAGCCCTGCACGGAGCATGAGCCATGCCGATTTTTGAATACGCCTGCAAGGAGTGCGGCGTGGAGTTCGACGCGCTCATACAAGGAGCGGCGACAGTCGCTTGCCCGTCTTGTGAGAGTGCGGAGTTGGAGAAGAAACTGTCGAGTTTTGCCGTTGCCGGTCGCGCTGCCAGCGAGCGCGAGCCAATGGGGCCGTGTGGTACCTGCGGCGATCCGCGCGGTGCCGGTGCCTGCGCTATCAACAATTGAGGAGGCCCCATGGCTGCGACGCAAATCGAGCTACCCTTTGGCGACTCCCACTTGCAAGTTGCCGTGCCTAGCGAGCGTCTGCTAGGCGTTGTTTTGCCCAAGGCAGAACAAGGTGGCGACGAAGCAGAACGTACGTTAGTGCGGGATGCGTTGGCCCGGCCCGTAGGTACGCCGACATTGCGCGCATTGGTTCGACCCGGCCAGCAGGTGGCGATTGTCGTCAGCGACATGACCAGACCCTGCCCGACAGACCGCCTGTTGCCGCCGGTGTTGGAAGAACTCGCGGCGGCCGGTGTGTCGGACGCCGACGTGACCGTGGTCGTGGCCTTGGGGCTGCATCGAGCGCAGACCGAAGCCGAGTTGGCCGCCTTGGTCGGGCCGGCGGTCTATGAGCGGGTGCGGGTGGTGAACCACGATCCGCAAGACGTGGTGCGGCTGGGCGTCACATCTCGCGGTACGCCCGTGGAGCTTTTCCGTCCCTTGGTGGAGGCCGATGTGCGGATTTGTTTGGGCAATTTGGAATTCCACTACTTCGCCGGTTTTTCGGGCGGGGCCAAGGCGATCCTGCCCGGCTGCGCCTCCCCCAGCACCGTAGCGGCCAATCACGGCCTGATGGCTCGGTCCGGCGCGGAGACTGGGCGGCTTGAAGGCAATCCGGTGCGGGAAGATTTAGAAGAAGGGGCGGCTATGTTGGGGATCGACTTCATCCTCAATGCGATCGTCGACGATCGCCACCGCATTGTCGCCGCCTTTGCCGGGCACGTGCGAGAGGCCCACCGCAAAGGGTGCGAGCGGGTAGCTGAACGCGGGGCCGTGCCGATCGCGCAATGCGCTGATATTGTCCTCGTCAGCGCAGGCGGCTATCCGCTGGACGTCAATATGTACCAGGCGCAAAAGGCCCTCGACAACGCCGTACATGCCGTGCGCGAAGGAGGGGTCATCGTTTGGGTGGCCGAATGTCGAGAGGGGCTGGGCAGCGCTACCTTTGCCTCTTGGTTACAGGAGGCGGGTTCGGCCGACGAGATTCTCGCGCGTATAGAGCGGGAATTCGTCTTGGGCGGACACAAGGCTGCCGCTATTGCCTCGGTGCTGAAAAAGGCCCGCGTGCATTTGGTCTCGTCGCTGCCGGCCGAGGCCATCGGCCGCGTCGGCTTAGTGCCTTTCGACGACTTAGGCCAAGCCCTAGCAGCCGCGCACGAGGTGGTCGGCCCCGAGGCCCGGATCTGGGCGCTGCCCTATGGAGATTCGGTATTGCCGCAGGCCGCAGCCTAGGATTTTTCACTGGCAAACAAATCGAGCTGCTCAATCTCCTCGTCGTCAAATCCCCCCAACCCAATGCCGAGCAGACGCGCACCTAAGTCGTCGGCTTCTGTCTGTTCTAATAGCTCGCAGGCTGTCGTGAAGACTGATTGGGCGCGATCAGTAAAGGCGGCCAATCGCGATGTGCGCGTCGCGGTGCGAGAATCTGGATAGCGCACCTCTATGGTTACGTCGCGTGCTTGTAGCCCTCGGCGCTGCAAGCGCCCGCAGAGCGCGGCGGCCAGCTCGCGCAAGGCATCGCACATTTCTTCACGGGTATAAAGCGGGGCGGCAAAAGAGGTTTCCTCGCGGATTTGGTCGAGCTGTTCGGCTGGGGCGACCGGGTCGTCGTCCCAACCTTGGGCGAGGTGCCAAAAGCTGCTACCCCGCTGGCCAAAGCGGCGCACGAGTTCGTTCAGCGGCACTTGGGCCAGCGCACCGACGCGTTCTATTTGCATGGCTGCGAACTGCTGGCGCGTAACGGCCCCCACGCCGGGAAGCTGGTCAATGGGCACGTCGGCGAGAAAATCCCCTATCTGTTCGGGCAGCACGACCGTTAGGCCATCGGGTCGCTGACATTCCATCGCTAGCTGCGCCAAGAACTTGCTGGGTGCCAACCCAACGGAAACGCACCAGCCTAGTTGCCGCTTGATATCGCTTTTGATCATTTTGGCGACGCGCGTTCCGAAGGGGATGTCGAGCTTATTGTCGGTGACGTCGAGGACGGCGTAGCCGTCGCCCCATTCGATCCAATCGGTGTATTCGCGCAGGAGCGCGGCGAATTCGGCGCAAGCTTGGATATTGTGGTACGGGCCGCTATCGAGGCCAATGTGGACTATCTTGCGGCGTCCGCTGGTCCTAGCGGGACTCATGCGAGAAAAAAGGCAGGGAGACTACGGTGGCTTGCGCTCCATCCGCGTCTAGCACAGTGCCCTCGGCGCAAGCGCTCCGCCGCACATAGGCGAGGGCAATTGGGCCGAGGCTGGGGGAGTGGACTGCCGAAGTGATGCGCCCTACTTCACGCGCTCCATCGCGCAGCGGTTGCCCCGTTGGTGGCAACTCGGCGGTGGAAAGCCGCAGCCCGACTAGATGCTGCTTGACTTTGTCGTAGGTATCTAGACGGGCGATGACTTCTTGGCCGATATAGCAGCCTTTATCTAGATGAATAGCGCGACCAAGCCCTGCTTCCCAAGGATTATAATTTTGGGTCAGCTCTCGTCCGAGCAGGGGAAGGCCCTGTTCGACGCGCAAAATTTCCCATGTCGCCGACCCTACTGGACTAGCACCTGCGGCGGCAAGGCGCTGCCAAAGGTCCTTTACGACGTCTGACGGTCCGAAGGCGCGCAGTCCAGGTCCGGCCATGCGCCCTAGCCACAAGCCGTCCGCGACCTGTGAGTCAAGTAGTTGGTGATCCTGAAATGTTGCCAGGTCTGCGTTCAATACACGGGTGACTAGCTCGGCGGCGTGCGGGCCGACGAGTTCGAACATGGCCGTCTCGTCTGTGCGGTCTGCCAATTCAAGGGCCTCGGCAAAGATAAAGCGGTCCAACCAAGCGGGAATTGCGGTGCGCGAATCGGGACTCAGGATCAAGGCGGTGGCGTCCGGGCCGCGATAACAGGTGGCGAGATCGAGGATTCTCGCTCGCTGTTCGATAAAGACCGTTTCGAGACCGTGCCCTATTTGCAGGTTGTGGAAGTCGTTGGAGGTCATGCGATGCAGGAAGTCGAGGTGGTCGGCACCGCACATGTACAAGCGAAATGAGGCTTGCGCGTCGCGTAGGGCCGCGCTGGTGCGGGCGGCGTGATATTCGTCGTAGTCGGCCATAATGAGCAAGAAGCTAGGCGTGCTGCGTCACGGAGAAACGCGAGCCTAGATCGGGATGTTTAGTGACCTCGATTTGCACTGGAAAGGCCGCTTTGAGTTGGTCGAGATGTGTGACGATCAATACCTTTTTGAAATCCTCGCTGACTTTTTGGATCGCTTCGATGAGTTGTTCTAACCCCTGTTCGTCTTGGGTGCCGAAGCCCTCGTCGATAAAGAGGGTGTGGAGACGGGTGCCCGAGCGCATGGCCAGCACTTTGGAGAGCGCAATGCGCAAGGCAAAATTGGTGCGGAATGCCTCGCCCCCGGAATAGAGGTGATAGGAGCGCTCGCCAACCTCGTCGGCGATCTTGACGTCGAGGGTTTCGCGG
>JAJDYK010000257.1 GCA_022825185.1 Candidatus Latescibacterota bacterium
AATGGAGCAGACCAGCGACAAGGTGGGCACGGCCATGAACGGGTCCATGACCGCGGTGGTCGGATCGGGCAGGACGAGCATGTCGGATTCGTTGATTTCCTGCCAGCCGCGGATGGACGAGCCGTCGAAGCCGAGACCGTCTTCAAACAGGTCCGGCTCGAGATCGGCGATGGGCATGGTGAAGTGCTGCCAGGTGCCGGGCAGATCGACGAACTTGAAATCGACCATCTGCGCGTCGTGTTGGCGTGCTAAAGCCAGCGCGGCGTCGATGGCGCTGGCTTGGGACGACTGCGGTTTGGTTTTGGCTTTCGGTTTGCGCTTGCTTTTGGCTTTTGCCTTGGCTTTGGCCATGAGAGTGCGTTCCTTTCTCGCGTCGAACAGCTTTAAGGTGGTTAGAAAAAACAAAGATTCAATAGTACGATTCTGTAAATCGGCTGTCAAGCAAGCTGGGCAGCGAGTCTTGACAAGGAATCGGCGGCTTTTATTATATCTCAGACCCTCAGTATCTGTCTGGCGTTTATACCGCTGGAGATGCTTTCCGGCCATGGCCACTAGTCCACTATCCAAACGCGAAATCCAAGTTCTGCTTGCCTTGGTCAAAGCCCACGTTGCCCTTGGCGCTCCGGTTGGCTCACAGACGTTGAACCAGCGCGAAGACCTAGGCGTCAGTTCGGCTACCATACGCAATGCCTTAGCCTCCCTAGAGGAAAAGGGCTACGTCTCCCAGCCCCATGTCTCAGCGGGTCGCATTCCCTCTGAAAAGGGCTACCGATTCTACGTACAGCGCTGCATGGCAACGGCAGACATTGGCTCGGACGAGGCTGAGATCACCCTGCGACAGCAGCTAGAGGCCGCACAACAGGAGGGCGATTACGAGGAGATTCTGCATCAACTGGCGAGGACCATCGGCGACTTGTCGGACCAACTCGGGTTGGTTTTGGCCCCGCGCTTCAATCAGGGCATCTTTCACAAGCTGGAGCTTTGGCACCTGGGACAGCGCCGCCTGTTGCTCGTCGTCACGATCCGTGGAGGCCTGACAAAGAGCTTGATGATCGAGGTCAATTGCGCGGTGTCTCAGCGCGATTTAGAGGCCCTGAGTCGGCTTTTTAACGAGCGCTTGCACGGGTTGACGATGGCTGAAATTCAAAACGCGGTCGAGGCGCGAATGGTCGAGTTAGGGCCAGTCCCGCAGCCAGTGGTAGAGGCCGTCATAGGTCAGATCGAAGGTTTGGCTATCACGCGCGGTGCCGATCTCCACGTCTCGGGGACCCGCAATCTCTGCCTAAAGCCCGAATTTGACGATCCGAGCCACGTGGCTGGTTTGGTCGATTTGGTGGAGAAAAAGGATATCCTCGCCCAGCTTATGAGCGAGCGGCACGGCGTGGTCATCACCATTGGTTCAGAGCACCGGCCGCGGGCGATGGGGCGATGCAGTATGGTGACGGCCAGCTACGAGGTTACCGGAGCCAAAGGCGTAATGGGTGTAATCGGCGTAATTGGCCCGACGCGCATGCCCTATAGATCCTTGGTGAACTTGGTCAATTGCGCGGCCTCCCGAGCGGCAAATCTGATCTGCTAACGAATTTTTGTCCCAATCTATTCACAAGTTAAGAGTAAGGAGTGTCGATGAGCGAGTGCGAAACTCAGGACCACGTCGCAGCGGACGAGGCGAACGCGGAGGATTCCGTCGAGTCGCAGGACGAAGCAGCGGAGCCATGCGAACAAGCAGCGACCGAGGCGCAAAAAGAAGCAGCGGCGGAGTCGCAGGAAACAGCAGCAGAATCACAGGAGGAAGCGGCCGATGAGGCCGATGGGCTGGCCGAACTCGAGGCGGCTCGCGCTGAGGCGGCGGCTAATTACGACCGCTATGTGCGGGCGGTCGCCGAGTTGGATAACTACCGCAAGCGCACGGTGCGGATGCGCGCGGAAACGCGGGATGAGATCTTGCGCGATATCTTGTTGCAAGTCGCGCCCATCCTGGACAACTTGCGTCGCGCCCTTCGTCAGGAGACCCAAGAAGCCGAGTTGCTCAAGCAGGGCGTCGAATTGATTTGTGGCCAGTTCAACGACGTTCTCCAAGGCTATGGACTAGCCGAGATCGAGGCGCTGGGTCAGTCTTTTGACCCCGAAGTCCACGAGGCTCTAGCTGAAGTCCCAGACGACGAGCACGCTCCCGGTACGGTCATTGAGGAGATGGAGAAGGGCTACAAACTCAACGACAAGGTAGTTCGTTACGCGCGCGTCGTCGTCAGTAAGGCGAGCGCGGAGAGTTGAGGAACTGAATGTCCAAAAGGGATTATTACGAAGTACTGGGCCTCGAGCGGGACGCCAGCGAAAGCGCGATCAAAGGGGCGTACCGCAAGAAGGCACTGAAGTACCATCCAGATCGCAATCCTGGAGACGAGGCGGCCGAGGAGCAATTCAAGGAGGCATCCGAAGCATACGAAGTGCTTTCGGACCCCGAGAAGAAGGCCGCGTACGATCGCTACGGGCACGCCGGCATTGAGGGCAATTTCGGTCGCGGCGGCTTTCAGTGGTCGGATTTCACGCACGCGGGCGATTTTCAAGACATTTTCGGCGATATTTTCGAGAGCTTCTTCGGCGGCGGTCGGCGGTCGCGAGGGTCGGCGAAGCCAAAAGGCCGCGACTTAAAAATTAAGGTGGCCTTGACGCTAGAAGAAATCGCCACGGGCGTGGAAAAGAAC
>JAJDYK010000268.1 GCA_022825185.1 Candidatus Latescibacterota bacterium
GGACTATGTGGAGGGGGCTAGCTAAACGGTCTGCCATTTGCGATTGGCCTTCTGCCAAGGGTATGCCATCCGGCTGTGGAGGACGCCCATCAGCACGCGGATGAAGCTGTCCTCTATTTTGAGCAAATCCCGCAGGGTCAGAGCGCACTCGTCGAGTTCGCCCGCAGTGAATTTCTGCTGGATAATTTTATGCACTAACTGGCGCATCCGGCTGGGCGTGCGCTCGGCGAGGGTGCGGGCCGCCGCTTCGACCGAGTCGGCCAACATCAGGATGCCGGCCTCTTTGGTCTGGGGCTTGGGGCCATTGTACCTGAAATCTTCCTCGCGCACGTTGCGGTCGCCCAATTCTACGGCACGCTCGTAAAAGTACTCAATGACGGTGGTGCCGTGGTGCTGGGCGATTAGATCGGAGATAGATTGGGGAAGGCCGTGTTCCTCGGCCAACTCGAGTCCCTCGCGGACGTGCGAGGCGATGATGAGCATGCTCAGGTAGGGCATCAGACGATCGTGGGGGTTGCGTCCACCTTGCAGTCCCTGATTTTCGCTGAAGTACTCTGGCTTGTTCACCTTGCCGATGTCGTGGTAATAACAGCCGACGCGGGCCAAGAGTGGATTAGCGGCAATGGCCTCGGCGGCGCTCTCGGAGAGGTTGGCCATAATCAGGCTATGAGTATAGGTCCCGGGTGCCCGGACAGCCAATTGGCGGAGCAAGGTCCGATTGGGATCCGACAGTTCCAGCAGGGTGATATCCGTGGTGATGTGGAAGAGACTTTCAAAGATCGGCAGCAGGCCGATGGTGAGGATGGGGGCGGCCGCTCCAATGACAATCCCGGGCAGAATATGATCGTATATCTGTTCGACCGGAAAGAAGCGCAATAGATCTGCCGCCGCGATGAGCAATGCGTAAGAAATCGGCAGGAAGATCATGGGCCGATAGAACTGATTGCGGTGCCGGACGTGCCGCACCGCATAAACGGCGATGGCCGCCGTTAGGGCGCAGATTATGACTACGTAGAAATCGGCGAAGAGGTTGCCGACAAAAAGCGCCAGCACAAACGAGAGCATTAAGCCAATTTGTGGCGTTAGCAGAATCGTCGCTAGCATGGCGGCGAGAGGGATCGGCACCCAGTAGGGAGGGAGGTCGTGCGTTTTGATATAGGAGGACGCGATGGCTGTGGCAACGATCAGGATGGCTAAGAGGACAAGTTGGCTGGGCTGGTCAAAAACAGCGCGTTCGTGCGTGGCGAGGAAGTAGCCGAAGACGAAGATCAGGAGTCCGGAAATCGTCGCGGCCGCAGCTAGTTGAATCAGGCGCTTAATCGGATGTTGAGATTGATCTTGGGCGATGCGGGCGGCCAAGGCGTCGAGTGCATCGACGTGCTCCTCGGTGACGGTGGCGTTTTTGTCGATGATGAGGTCGTTTTGGGCATAGATTCGCTTGATGCTGGCCACACCGCGCCGCGCCGCGTTCCTGAGGCGGGCGGTCTCCGGCTCGTCAATGGTTAGATTGGGAACCACAAAGAGGCTTAACAACTCGTGTACGGCTTGGACGGCATCGCGGTCGGCGATCGTGTGGTACGTTTGGATGTGAGAGATTAATTCGCCTTGTTTGAGCTTTTCTTCGCTATAGAGGGTTTCTATATGCTGTTCCCGATCTCCGAGGCGGACTTGGGTCGAAGGGCTTAGATGGATCGGTTGTTTGGAAGCGATGATGCCAGCAGTGTAATAATTGGCCAGAATCTGCCGACAGATGGCTTGGAAATCGTGTACATAAGGTTCGCTGGCTGTGGAGAGGACGTCGATGAGAGTCGAAAGCGCATCGAGCGAGAGCGAACCTACGACTTGAGGGAGTGCGCGTTGGAGTTCGCGTTGCTTGAAGGAGTCGGCCATCTGAACCCGGATTCTTGGGATCATTACTGCAAAGACCGAATCTAACTGAGTTAGCTGCTGCTCCTGAATTAGGGGATTGCGGTACAAAATAGTGGGAATCTCGGCGCTAGCTGCCTGTCGTTCGATCTCCAGTTCGGCATCGCTTTTGGGCACATTAAAGAGAAAAGGGGCCTCAATGCGCTCTTGCGCGACACTGTCGACGCGTAGCTGGGCAACGTTGTAGGGACGCTGGTAAGGCGATAGATAGGTGAGCAGGCCGATGACTAGGCCTGCCAAGGCAATGTGGAACACCCGCGAGCTATGTGGGTGCCAAGGTTGGGGCTGATTGCCGCGGCGTTTAGAACCAAACCACTTGAGTTTAAGCGCGTTCATGGATCGGCCGAGGTGTGGGCATCCTCATAGCTGTCGTAGGCTTTGATGATCTTCTGCACGAGCGGGTTGCGCACCACATCCCGTTCGTTGAGTCGAACAAAGGCCAAGCCAGCGATTCCGGTCAGAATTTTAGGTGCGACGACCAAGCCCGAGGGTTGGTCATCACTGAGGTCTGTCTGGGTAATATCGCCAGTAACTACGGCCTTTGAGTGACTACCCAACCGAGTGAGAAACATCTTCATCTGCTGTGGCGTAGTATTTTGGGCTTCGTCGAGAATAATAAACGAATCGTTGAGAGTGCGGCCGCGCATGTAGGCCAGCGGCACGACCTCGACAATTTTCATATCCTGCATCCGCCGCAGGCGCTCAGGTTCCATAAGATCCTGTAGAGCGTCGTAGAGCGGGCGCAAGTAGGGATCGACTTTATCCTCAAAAGAGCCAGGCAAAAAACCGAGCTTCTCTCCGGCTTCGACGGCGGGCCGAGCGAGCAGGATGCGAGATATTTGCTTCTGCCGCAGCGCAGCAACGGCCATGGCCACCGCAAGATACGTTTTGCCGGTGCCAGCTGGGCCGATGCCGAAGACTACGTCGTTGCTGTCGATAGCTGCGAGATATTTCGCTTGGCCTTCGGTGCGAGGGTAGATGGCCGTCTTATAGGTATAAGCTGCGGAGTTTGAGAGAGTGCTTTGGTCGCTCTTAGGCAGAATCGAGCTACAGTGAATCAAGTTCTCTAGCTCGGCTGCTTCGATGGGCGGACCGTGGCGCATGCGTTTTATCAGGGGACTGAGGAAACTATCGGCCTCGCGCACCGAAGCATCGGATCCCTTAATCGTCAGCTTGTCGCCGCGGGCGACTAAGCGAATGCCGTATCTCTCTTCGAGATGAGCCAAGTGTTGATCGTTGCGCCCGAAGAGAGAGCGGCGATCAATGCCGGCGATAGAAATATCCTTCATAGGTCTGGTAGCTAGATAAAAATACAAAAAGGGGTTTGAAATCCTTCTCTTAAGCCCGGAAGGATCAAACCCCTTTAAGTCTTGAAAAGTATTTAAATCAAGTAGTTGTAATTACTTGGGAATTTCGAGGACTTGAGCAGGAAAAATCATATCTGGCGCGACGACTTGCTGCTTGTTGGCCTCGTAGATTTTGTGCCATTTGCCAGCATTGTTGTAAAGCTCGGCGGCAATTTTGAAGAGAAAATCTCCTCGGGTGACCAAATACTGATTTTCGGCTACCCCGAACGGTACGGCCAAGACTTGTTTGGGATAGATTAAATCCGGGTCTTTGATTTGGTCCTTATTCTTTCGGTAAATCCGAGGCCACATATACGGATCGTCGTAGATTTGTTCTTTTTTAGAGATATTCCACAAGTTGTCCCCCCGCTCGACCTTGTAGTCAATGACCACGGGTTGGGCTACGCGCGCTTTGAGCTCGGCGAGCATCTGGTCAATGGTAGCTAGCTTGTCCATCATTTCGGGTAGGGCTGCTATGTTGCTCTGCTTGAGCTCGGCAACTCGGGAATCGATGGCGGTGACTTCACCGCGCCGCATAATGAGCACTTCTGGAGCTAGCGCCATTAGTCCTTCGAGCTGGGCGATAATAGCGTCTAGTTCGCGCCCAAAGGCCATGACTTCGGATTCGGAGTGGCCGATTGCCGCGAGGATTTGGGCATTGAGGTCGGCGTTGGCCCGGTCGAGTTGGGCAATCTGCATATTAAGTGCTTCAAGCTGGGCGTTTAGTTCTTCGATCTGGGTGTTGGCTGCGTTTTCGCGGTTGACGAGTTCGTTCCCCAGAGCCATGTACTCCTCACAGGTCATCTGCTGCTCTTGAGCAGAGATGTTTCCGCTCGCTAGCATTAGCAATGCTAAAGCCAACCCACCAACGGACAACTTCTTCATAGTCGGACCCTTTCTCATTTGCCTTGGTTGGCGAGGTTGTTCTTAGTAGCGGCTAGTTTTTCTTCTAGTGCTTTCTTGGTGGCTTGCCGCTCGGCGAGTTCGCGCTCAAGCTGTGCTTTTGCGGCCTGTAGCTCGGTTACTTTTACTTCGGCGGCCAGAGTGGTTTGGCGCTGTTGTTCTAGGTATTCCATATCCTCCTGCGACGGAACACGCGAACAGCTAGCTACCAACGACAGAATTACTACCGCCAAGGCGACGCCTGAGTATCTCAAATTGGATATAGTGGAAAGACAGCTCATTAAGTAGTTCCTCCACCTAAGCTTAAGGATCAAACAGCGATCTTACATTAATATACGGGATATGGGCACAAATATAGGCGACCTAGAGTGGATGTCAAGCAGAACAAGTGAAAATTTGCCCCACTTGCTGAAGTTTTCAGGCAGACCGAATACCCAATTCGCGCAACTGGCCCAAATCGACGGAAGAAGGGGCGTTTTCCATCAAACCTACGGCCTTATTGGTCTTGGGGAAGGCGATGACTTCGCGGATTGAATC
This sequence comes from Candidatus Latescibacterota bacterium, assembly GCA_022825185.1. The sequence goes on from JAJDYK010000268.1 coordinate 4,713, forward strand.
TTCGTTGGCGAGCAAGGCGATTAGCCGGTCGAAGCCAAAGGCGATACCACCGTGTGGCGGGGCCCCGTAGTCGAGTGCTTCAAGCAGGAAACCGAATTTGGCCGCGGCTTCTTCGGTGCCGATTTCTAAGAGTTGAAAGAGACGGGCTTGTACTGAGCGCTGGAAAATCCGCATGCTGCCTCCGGCAATTTCATTGCCGTTGAGAACCAAGTCATAGGCTCGCGCCCTAGCGTCGGCTGGGGCACTATCCAATAGGGCCAAGTCCTCTTCTAAGGGAGCTGTGAAGGGATGGTGCATGGCTGTAAAGCGGTCGGCTTCTTCATCGCGTTCTAACAGTGGGAATTGGTTGATCCAAAGGGGCTGCCAAGAATCCTCGGGTACTAATGAGAGGCGTTGAGCCAACTCCAAGCGCAGTGCTCCGAGTATCCGGGAGACCTGCTTGGGCTGATCGGCGATAAAAAGCATTAGGTCGCCAGGAGCGGATTCGAGAGCCTCGATCAACTGGGTTTGAGCGGTTTGGGGGAAGAATTTGACGATGGAAGATTCAAGGCCGGCGTCGGTGTGTTTGATCCAGCTAAGACCCTTAGCACCTAATCCTTGGACGAAGGCAATTAGATCGTCAATTTGTCCGCGAGAGAACCCACTGCACCCCTTGGCATTTATGCCTTTAACTTGACCTCCACTGTCAAGAACGGAATGAAAGACTTGGAATTGGGACGTGCGCGCTGCTGCTGCTACATCTTTGAACTCTAAACCGAAGCGCAGGTCGGGTTTATCGGAGCCGAAGCGCTCCATGGCTTCGCGATAAGTGAGTCGCGGAAAAGGATTAGGTAAATCGATTTGGCGCAACTGAGCAAAAAGGGCGCGGGTTATATCCTCGGCAATAGCCATGACGTGATCCTCGCGCACGAAGGCCATTTCGATGTCGATTTGGGTAAACTCAGGCTGGCGATCGGCACGCAAATCTTCGTCGCGGAAGCACTTGACGACCTGGAAGTAGCGGTCGTAGCCCGCGATCATCAAGAGTTGTTTATAGGTTTGAGGTGATTGGGGCAGAGCAAAAAAATGCCCGGGCTGTACTCGACTGGGAACGAGGTAGTCTCGGGCTCCTTCGGGGGTGCTCTTGGTCAGAAACGGCGTTTCAACTTCGATGAAGCCGCGCTGATCAAGCAGATGGCGCACGATCTGATAGCCCCGGTGCCTGAGTAGCAAATTGCCTTGGATACGAGGCCGACGCAGGTCCAGATAGCGATACTTGAGCCGAATTTCCTCGCCAGCGTCGGTTTGGTCTTCGATGAGAAAAGGTGGGGTCTGACAGCGGTTGAGGAGGCGTAACTGATCGCAGTTTACTTCAATAGCCCCGGTGGGCAACTGCGGATTGACCATACCTTCGGGGCGGGCCTCGACTTCGCCTTGTACGGCGATGACGTACTCACTACGCAAGTGGTCGGCCTGCTGGTAGGCGATTGGATCGCGCTGTGGGTTGAAGACGATTTGGGTAATGCCGTAGCGGTCTCGGAGGTCGATAAAAATAACGCCGCCGTGGTCGCGGCGGCGCCAGACCCAGCCCATTAGCAGGACGCGCTGACCGATGTCTTTATCTGTGAGCGTGCCGCAGTCGTGCGTGCGCTCCCAGTTGCCCAAGCCTTCGCTCGGCTCTTCCATAAGTTACACCTGAATGATAAAATCGAAATTGGATTTTAAGTGGGAAACAAAATAAAATAGAAGGCAGCTCGGAGAGTGTCAAGAAAGGACCGGGTTGGTTGACATGGTGGATTTTGGTTCTTTTAATCGTGAGGGGAGATTTTTGTGATTGGCCTATCGGTCGTCGAGCAGATTGGTGATACGCCGCTTTTGCGGCTGAGAGATCCGGCGGTTCCGCCGAGGGTGGAAGTATATGCCAAGCTGGAGTTTTTCAATCCTGGGGGATCAGTCAAGGACCGGCCGGCGCGGCGGATGATCGAGGATGGCGAGCAGGACGGGTCGCTGGGGCCGGGCAAGATCATTTTGGACTCCACTTCTGGAAATACTGGTATTGCCTACGCGATGATCGGTGCGGTCAAGGGCTATCGGGTAAAATTGGCCATGCCGGCTAATGTCAGCCGCGAGCGCAAGGCCATTCTCGCCGCCTATGGTGCTGAAGTGGTGTACACCGATCCAGGGGAGCTTTCCGACGGAGCTATACGGGAAGCTCGGCGGATATACGAAGCTGACCCCGACCGGTACTTCAAGCCCGACCAATACAACAATCCCGCGAATTGGTACGCCCATCGCGACACTACGGCACCCGAAATCTGGGAGCAGACCCAAGGCCGTGTCACTCATTTTGTCGCCACTATCGGCACTAGCGGTACCCTGATGGGCACTGGCCGAGGTCTTAGGAAGTTCAATCCGGCGATCCAGATCATTGCCGCTGAGCCGGCCGAGCCGTTTCACGGCATTGAGGGCCTTAAGCACATGGAAAGTTCAATTGTCCCTGGTATCTACGACGAGGCGCTCCTCGACTACAAAATACCGATAGATACCGATGATGCTTATGATACTGCACTGCGTCTGCCGGTCGAGCAGGGGATTCTCGTCGGTCAGTCTTCGGGTGGAGCTTATTGGGCCGCGCTGGAAGTTGCTCGTCAGCTAGATACAGGGGTAGTGGTGACGATATTTTGCGATGGCGGCGACAAGTACATGAGTACGCCCATGTGGCGGCTGGCCCTTGAGGGCATTACTAAGTGAAGGGATAGCTGAATGCTGCGAATCGCCCGCGAGGACTTTGATCGGATTTGTGCCCAAGCCTTGGCCGAGTACCCACACGAGTGTTGCGGTCTGTTGGTTGAGGAGGTGCTGAGCGGGGTGTCCGCTGCCCATGCTTGTACCAATGTACAACAGCAGCGGCACGAAGAAGATCCCAACCGCTATCCCCGTGATGCAAGCACGGCTTATCTGATCGACGCAGGCGAACAGTTGCGCATTGTAGAGGCGGCTGAAAAGGCTGGTGGTCAGGTCTCGGGTTGCTACCATTCCCACATTGATTGCGCGGCCTATTTCTCGGCTGAAGACGAGAGGCGCACTTGGATATTTAACAGCCGAGAGGCAGGAGACGACCCAGACGACCCGGATGCGATGTATCTAGTGTTATCCGTATGTGGCGAGGAGACGGGCAGCCAGCGGAAAGTGCAAGGCTACAAATGTTTTGCTTGGGACGGCAGTTGCTACGCCGAAATGGGTGTTGAAATAGTTTAGTAAAGCCACTATTGCGCTACTAAAAAAATAAAATGCAGGCGGTGGAGCCGCTCAAATTAACCACATGGAGGACGAAATGCCGGTTACTGTTCACATTCCCACGCCATTGCGGAAGTTAACCCACAATCAAGCCGAGGTCGAGTTGGAGGCGGGGACTATTAGCGAGTTGGTGTATGGTCTCGACGGCTCCTACGAGGGCTTGGCCGATAAACTGCTCGACGAGGGGGGCGAGATCCGCCGCTACGTCAATATCTTCGTCAACGACGAAGATATTCGCTTCCTCGATGGTAAGGACACGCCCCTCAACGACGGTGATAGCATCTCTATCGTCCCGGCCATTGCCGGCGGGAGTTAAAGACTACCGTACAGACGACTGGCGTTAGGTTTGGTACAGGATGAAACGCGCCCACAATGTGCTGGAGTTAATCGGGGCTACGCCTATGGTCCGCCTCAGCCGAGTAGTCGGGGAGGATTCTGCAGAGGTGTGGGGCAAGTTGGAAGCGACCAATCCAGGAGGCAGTGTCAAGGATCGGATCGCCCTGGCCATGATCGAAGCCGCCGAGGAGCAAGGTCTGCTGACCGAGGGCGGCACGATCATTGAGCCCACTAGCGGCAATACCGGCATTGGCTTGGCCATGGTGGCTGCCTATAAGGGTTACAAGCTCATCGTCACCATGTTCGACACGGCTAGCCGCGAGCGCCGTTTACAGATGCAGGCGTACGGTGCCGAAGTTGTGTTGACGCCAGCGGCCGAGGGCATGCGCGGAGCTATCGACAAAGCTCTGGAACTCAAGCGCGAGCATCCAGATTACTTTCTGCCACAGCAGTTTATGAACGCAGCGAATCCCCAGATACACCGCCACACGACCGCCCGTGAGATCCTAGAACAACTAGATGGCCAAATTGATGCCTTTGTGGCGGGGGTGGGTACTGGGGGGTCGTTGACTGGCGTCGGTGAAGTACTCAAAGAAGCTCTGTCCACAGTGCGGGTTATCGCCGTCGAACCTGCCGGATCGCCCGTGCTTTCAGGCGGGAGGGCTGGCTTCAGTTATATAGAGGGTATTGGTGCGGGTTTTGTACCACCAATTCTCAACCGCGAGGTTATCGACGAAGTGCGAGTCATTACCGACGATGACGCGTATGAAATGGCCCGCCGCTTGGCGCGAGAGGAAGGGCTTTTGGTGGGAATCTCAGCAGGGGCCAACGCCTATATCGCCGCCCAAGTTGCTCGCGAGATGGGCGGAAAAGCTCGGGTCGTGACGATCCTCTGCGACAGCGGATTGCGCTACTTGAGTACTCGCGCCTTTGAATGAGGGCTATCAGGCCATTGATTGCACGAGACGGCTCAACCGCGACTTGTAGCGGGCGGCGGTATTTTTATGGATAATGCCCTTGTTGGTGGTTCTGTCGACAGTCGAGATCGCCGCTTGCAGAGCGGTTTCAGCCGAAGCTTTATCCGAAGCTTGGCGAACTTTTCTAAGGGCTGTACGCATCCGCGAGCGGAGTGCGCGGTTGCGTACATAGGCTTTGGCACTAGTGATTTGGTGCTTCTTGGCAGACTTGAGTTTAGGCAATTTTGCGCTCCTTCAATAAAATTATTAAATATATAGGCAGTGGGGAGAAGGGGCAAGGTGGGTCTTCAAAAAGAGGCTAGCGAAGCCCGGAACGAACTGGAGCCCCGCATAAAATTATGCCCTGTGGTCTTATCATGGCCTCTTCTATTGATCAGATGCAGATGGGATTTGATTTTGGCGACCGATGCCCTGTCGGCGACAGTGCGCAAACCGCTACGCGCTGTGCGCACTGTCGGCTAGAGATTGAGGTGCCGACTTGGTATGCGGGTCAAGCGCAGTTGCATTTTTGTGACGCGTCCTGCCGCCGTGCTTGGACAAAGGCTATGCCTTCGTTAGAGGTTTGCTTAGGGGAAACTTCCAAACGGCGGGGGGCCAATTGGGAACTCCAAGCGCTAAAGGCGCGGACACGCGATGGCTTCATCTGCCAAGTATGCGGGGTCAGCGAAGAGGAATTAGGACGTCAGCTTGACGTACATCATAAGATTCCCTACCGCAGTTTTTCTTCCAATATAGAGGCCAATAAGCTGGAACATCTGATTTCGGCTTGCCCTTCTTGCCACTCTAAGTTGGAAGCCGAGTTGCGTCACGATCTTCCTCTTTTTACAAGATCTTGACCTTTCTGCGTGCTAGGTGCTAATAGGTCATATAGTTTAGAAACTACCTCTTGCATCCTGGATATTAGATGCGTATTTTGTATTGAGTACGTGAAATGATCTCAGGCTTCTCTACACGCTCTTCAATTAAGCTGTTGTTGTAAGGGTCGCTAAGGGAGAGGAACCATAAGTGTGGTGGTGGAAGGTGGTTGCGGCCTTAGAGCGGCGAGGCGGCGGTCTAGCGCACAAAGTTGCGCTACAACTTAAACTTAAAACTTAAATCTCTCATTGGAGGGTCAATTATGAGCGGTTGTGTAGTTAGTAAAAAACTCATTTGGAATAGATCGCTATCCTGCCTGAGTATGCTCTTTCTGGCGGCTACTTTAATATCAGCTCCGGCGGCTGGAGCCCAGGATGCGCCGAGCTTTGGCGGTGCGACGGTTGCCAACCAGATGTACGAAGCCGGGGTGGCGATAGAGGCGCTGGAGTTGCCTTCGGCTTCAGGTGGTAACGGAGACTTGACGTATAATCTAAGTCCCTTGCCACTAGGTTTGGAATTTGATGCCGCGTCTCGAACGCTTTCGGGCACGCCTTCGGATGTTGTCATCTTCCCGCAAAAGATCTTTTACTTGATGGTCTACGAAGTGACGGATGCCGATGGTGCTACGGCCACGTTGACATTCAATATTTCAGTAGAGGAGGAGGATGTAGCGCCGAGCTTTGGCGATGAGACGGTTGCCGATCAGATGTTCTCGGCCGGGGTGGAGATAGGTTTGGATCCACTACCTCAGGCTTCAGGTGGCAACGGCGGTTTAACGTATAGCTTAAGGCCTGTGCCGCCGGGATTGGCATTCGATGCTGGGTCTCGGACGCTTTCGGGCACCCCTTCGGAAGTGGCTATTTCCCTGCTTACTTACGAAGTGACGGATGCCGACGGCGATACGGCCACGTTGACATTCGAAGTAGAAGTCGATACAAAGCCGAGCTTTGACGGTGCGACGGTTGCGGATCAGTTGTACCAGACAGGCGAGGATATAGGAGTTCTGGGACTGCCTGCGGCTTCAGTGGGAGAGTATGAGGAACCCCCGAGATATAGCTTGTCGCCGGAGGTGCCAGGTCTGACGTTTGATGCCGCGTCTCTTACGCTTTCGGGTACGCCGACCGTAGCCGGGACGTATGAAATGACCTACCGGGTAGAAGATTCCGATACCAATATGGAGGAGAGCGACGCGGAGGAATTAACCTTTACGATCTCGGTGGAGCTTACCTTCGCGGCGGTCGCTGCGCGTCAAACAACCTTTACTGCAGGCGAAGAGATAAAACAGCCTTGGGAATTACCAGTAGGTCGGTCCACCGACGCTCTGACGTATAGCTTGGACGGGGACTTGCCTGCGGGTCTTTCGTTTGATGCCGATGCCCGGACGATTTCGGGTATGCCGCCTGCTGATGTGTTGTATGACGCGTTATATGAGTTCACGTATCGGGCGGTGGATTCCGATGGCGATTCGGCTGAGTTGACCTTCTCGATTGTGATAGCTGCTATGCCCAGCTTCGGCGCTCAGGTTGTGGAAGACCAGCTATACGAGGCGGGTAATGAGGTGAGCTTAGGTCTGCCAGAGGCAGTCGGTGGGAATGTAGCGTTGATATATACTTTGGAAGGGGAGTTGCCTGCGGGTCTTTCGTTTGATGGCGTGGCTCGGACGATTTCAGGTATGCCGCCGACGGATGTGACCTATGCTGAGGGCTATGCGCTGACGTATGGGGTGGCGGATGTCGATGGCGATGCGGTGACGTTGCGCTTTGCGATTCGGGTGAATGGTATCCCGAGCTTTGTCCGGGAGGAGGAAGATCAGCAGTACGCGGCGGGCGATGCGGTGAGCTTGGAGTTGCCAGAGGCGGTTGGAGGGAATGTGGCACGGACGTATCGCTTGGATGGGGAGTTGCCTGTGGGGCTGTCGTTTGATCCGGCGACTCGGACGATTTCGGGTGATCTGCCGGAGTTTGCGACGTATGCTTTTGACGGGTATGCGTTGACGTATCGGGTGGCGGATGTCGATGGCGAAGAGCCGACCCCGTTGGAGTTCACGATTCGGGTGGATGGTATGCCTCGCTTCGACGAAGGCGTGTCGAGTCAAGTCACCTTTGCCGAAGGCCAGACGAT
>JAJDYK010000071.1 GCA_022825185.1 Candidatus Latescibacterota bacterium
GATGGACTTGGCCTAAGTCGGGAGAGGACGAGTACGCGTAATCGATTGCGTAGCGGTCCATGATTAGGCCGGCCCCGGCGCTCAGGCCCAGCGGCTCCTCGTCTTGGCTGCCGGTCTGTTGGGTAGTGTAACCGGGTCGGACATAGAGGCCCGCGGCGAGTTGGATTTCAAGGCCGAAGGCTAGGTAGGAGTCGTTGTCGTTGGGCAAGTTGAAATCGGCGACCAAGAGCACGGGCACTGGCATGTGCGCGAGGTGATGGGCCATCCCTAGGCGGATGTGGACCGGCAGCGAGTCCTTGAAGCCCTCGGTATAGCCCGAGCGCACAAAACCAAGGTTGGAGATTGCCGCGCCGAGCGTCGTGCCCTCGATCGGGGCGCGGACGAGGAGGCCCAGATCGGCGAGATAAGCGTCTGAAGAAAACTCGGCGATGTTTGAATAGACGGCTTTTAGATTGGCACCGACGGCTAGCCAGTCCGGCCCGAGCTGTTGGGCGATGGACAGATAAGCGGCGAGGTCGGTCGCCGAGAAGGTTCCTAAATCGCGCCCTTCCTCATCGGTATGCCACAAGTCGCCGTAGGATACGTAGTGGACGCTTAGGGCGTGGACGCGCGACCCGTTGGGGACGGCGATGGAGGCGAAACCGGCTTGGGAATCGACGAAATAGCTATTGTAGGCAAGCGCAGCCGTGCGTTCGCTCAAGCCGAAAAGTCCAGCGGGATTCCAGGCCGAGGCCTCGATGTTGCCAGACACGGCCGCGTAGGCTCCGCCGAGTGCAGCAGCGCGGGTGCCGACGCCGATTTTGAGAAAGTTGAAACCCGTAGTGCCCGCGTTGGGATTGATCGCACTAGCAGGCGTCAAGGTCGAAAATAGGATGCAGGCGGCAAGGGCACAGTATCTCATAGGTGGTCTCCAGATTTCAGGCAGCTGCCCGTTCGAGGGCGTGGGCTGTGCGCAGCAAACGAGCTTCTTCGAGGGGCGGGGCCAATAGTTGCACGCCAATGGGCAAGTCGCCGTGGCTGCGGGCAAAGGGCACGGATATGGCCGGAATTCCGGCGAGGTTGACCGAGGCCGTGTAGATGTCGTTGAGGTACATCTGCAAGGGATCGTCGAGTTGTTCGCCGAGGCGGAAGGCGACGGTTGGGGCCACGGGCGAGATCAGTACGTCGCAGGCGGCAAAAGCGCGGGCAAAGTCTTCGCGGATCAGGGTGCGCACCTGCTGGGCCTTGCGGTAGTACGCGTCGTAGTAGCCGGCACTCAAGGCGTAGGCCCCGAGCATGATGCGGCGCTTGACCTCGGTGCCGAACCCCTCGCTGCGCGTGTGCAAGTACATCTCTTGCAGGTCAGTGCTGCCCTCGGCGCGATAGCCGTATTTGACGCCGTCGTAGCGCGCGAGATTAGCCGATGCCTCGGCCATGGCGATGATGTAATAGGTGCTGATGCAGTATTCGGGATGGCCGGCCACGGGTAGCTCGACATCTACGAGTTCGGCTCCTGCATCCACTAGAGCGTTGGCTGCACTTTGAGCCGCCCCGGCTACTTCTGCGTCGAGGGCGGCGGGAAAGTGTTCGCGTGCTAAGCCGACTTTTAGGCCGCAGACGTCCCCGTTGAGCGCGGCCCGATAGTCCGGCACGGGCGCGGTGCTGGAAGTGGAATCGCGGGGATCGTGCCCGGCGATGGCTTGGAGCAGGAGGGCAGCGTCTTCGACATCTTTGGTTACGGGGCCGATTTGGTCGAGCGACGAAGCGTAGGCTATGAGCCCGTAGCGCGAGACGCGGCCATAGGTGGGCTTGAGGCCCACGACGCCGCAGTAGCTGGCCGGTTGGCGCACCGAACCGCCGGTGTCTGAGCCGAGGGCGAGGACGGTTTCGTCGGCGGCTACAGCCGCGGCTGAACCGCCGCTGGACCCACCCGGTACCCGCTCGGGATCGCGGGGGTTTAAGGTGGGACCAAAGTAAGAATTTTCGCAGGACGAGCCCATGGCGAACTCGTCCATATTGGTCTTGCCGATGAAGACAGCGTCGGCGTCGCGCAGCCGCTCGACGGCCGTGGCGTCGTACGGGGCGATGAAGTGTTCGAGAATTTTCGAGCCACAGGTGGTGCGGCCGCCGCGCACGCAGAGGACGTCCTTGAGGGCCAAGGGAATGCCCGCTAAAGGGCCCAAAGTCTCACCCGCTGCGCGCCGCTGGTCGATGTCATCGGCGTGGGCTAGGGAACCCTCTGGATCTACGCTGATGAAGGCGTTGATCTGGCCGTCGATTGCGCCGATGCGGTCGAGCGCGGCCTCGACTAGCTGACGGGTGGTAATTTCCCCTTGTTGCAGGCGAATACTGAGTTCGTGGGCAGTGGCTTGGTTGAGCGCCATGAGTTAGGAGGCGGCTTGGTCCTTGTCTTTGGACTGAGGCTCAGTCTGGGCTTGGTCCTTGTCTTTGGACTGAGGCTCGGTCTGGGCCGGAGGGGCCGTAGGCTGAGCAGGTTGCTTGGGGGCCTCGATTTCGTCCTGCACGTCGCGCATGGCAGTGCGGAATTCGCGGATGCCCTTACCCAAGCCCTGTGCCATCTCGGGGATGCGCTTGGCACCGAAGATAAGCAGAATGACGACGAAGATGATGAGTATTTCCCAATGGCCCATACCGAACATGGCTCTAGCTCCCGAAAGATGTTTTTAATAGCTGTGGCGGAAGTAGTACCAGCCGACGAAGAGTCCCAACATAGTGATTAGGTTGAACTTCAGCGACAGCTCAAACGAAAAGGACAGGATGATGAGGTTGAACATATGTGGCCCGATGGAATACTCCACATAGCGCAAGAGGGCGAGTTCGACGATGGTATCGGGGCCGACTATGGCGATGAGGATAAACCTCAGCATCTCACCGACGATATTGGCACTGATCATCGTGGTGAAGAGGATGAGGATGAGATGGGTGAGAGGTTTATCGTGCAGCATTATGACTCAGGCGTGTTGCGTGACGGCACCATGCACGAGCCGACAGACCCAGCGAATGGGCCCGGAGAAGACGTACACGAGGATCATGGGAAAGAAAAAGATGCCGTCGTAAATGGTCAGCCCGACCGTGGTGACGAAGTAAAGCTGTTTGAAGCGGTCGCTGAGGGAAGTGCCACGGAAATTGGGAACACTGTCGTAATCGAGCCGACTAACCATCAGCAAGGACAGTACTAAAACCAGCAGCACGGCCAGCGGCGTGGCGTGGGGAATGGGCCACGCTTTGACAAAGACCACGTATTGGGTGAGACAGACCGCAGCCGTGGGAATGGCCAAGCCCATGTAAAATTCGCCGCGCTCGCCATCGAGGCTAAGCGTATTGAAGCGGGCGAGACGCATGGCACCGCAGAGCAGGAACACAAAAGCCAGCGCCAGTCCCCAGCCGGTTGGCAGGTGGGCCTGATAGATGATGGCTGCGGGCACGATGCCAAAGGTGCAGGCATCGACAATGGAATCGAACTGGAGTCCAAACATGGAGTCGCGTCCCATGACCCGGGCGAGTTGACCGTCCATTTTGTCTAATACTGCGCCCAAAAAGATGAGCCAAGCGGCTGGCACGTAATTGCCGCTAAAGGCGTAGTGCAGGGCGAGGAATCCGCAGAACAGATTGCCGATGGTGAACGCGGTGGGTATGAACTGCCTCATTTTCGCATCCTTCCTGCCGCTAGCGCCGCGCCCGATAGGGGCGCTCTTCAAGGGTCAGGTCAAGGTTGTAATGCTCGTTGTGGCGCACCACGTCGAGCGCGGCGACTTCGCCGACGCGCAAGCCACGCAGCACGCCAATGGCCTCGTCGGTACTGCGAATTTTTTCGTCGTTGACCGCAACGATTACGTCGCCCTTTTCGAGGCCCGCTAGTTTGGCCGGACTGTCGTTAGCAACCCTGACGACTAGGACCCCATCCGTGGAATCGAGCCTTAGGTACTCCGCTAGAGGCGGAGTGATGTCTTGGACGGCTAGGATGCCGGTCCAAGAGCGACGCACTTGGCCGTATTGGCGAATTTCCTCCAAGAAGCTCGTGGCCGTGTCGATGGGAATGGCGAAGCCAATGCCAATAGAGCCGCTGGCGTATTCGCCGCCGGTGTAGATAAAGCTGTTGATGCCGATGACCTCGCCGTCGGCATTGACCAAGGGGCCACCGCTGTTGCCGAGATTGATGGCCGCATCAGTTTGAATCATGTCGCGGTAGTAGTAATCGCCTTGGGGTTCGGAAAAGTCGCGATCTAGGGCGCTGACGACGCCGATGCTGACGGTAGGCCCCAAATCAAAAGGGTTGCCAATAGCAATAGCCCATTCGCCGACCAGAATATCGCCCGAAGTCCCAAGGGGCGCAACCGGCATATTGCCGTCATCTACCTTGAGGACGGCGAGGTCGAAATTGGGGTCTGAGGCCACGTAGCGGGCCTCAAAGGTGCGGCTGTTGGGCTCGGGCAGAGAGATGGTGATTTTTTGTAATTGGCGCGGATCGCCGACGACATGGCTATTGGTGAGAATGTAGCCCTCGTCATCGACGACAAAGCCCGAGCCGGTGGAGACGCGGTCATGGTCCCGGGGCACGTAGTAGAAAGGCGAGAAAAAGTTCCAGAAAGGATCGCCGCGATATCTGTATAGGTGCTGGACGCGCTCGCGGTAGCGCACGTGGAGGCTGACAACCGAGGGCTGGACCCGCTCTACGGCCTGCACTACGGCTGTGCGGCGCGATTCCCCAATGGACGCGTCAGCATGGCTCAGAGCCAATACCAGCAGAGCGAGCGGGCAGATAAAGTGCAAAGTGGTACCTCGAGAAATGAATTTCTTCAATGACAAGTAATTATATAACAATAATATACATGGTTGCAAATATTGTGCAGCCGTCGCGCAGGGCCGCTAGTCCGGCAATTCGTTGCCTAGACGCAGTATAGCATCAAAGCGGTCGTTTTTGGCGGCCTTGTTCCTCTTGGTGATGCCACATTTGGTGCAGCGGTGGACGAGGATATAATCGCCGCGTTTGCTGGTAAATCCCACCGGCTCCATCAAGCCGCGACAGCGCTCGGCGCGGTCACCTGGGTTGACATCGACGTGTTGGCTCCAGAGGCATTCGGGGCAGTGATTGGTGTAGCCATCGCCCTGCGCGTAAAAACCACAATTTCCGCAGGTAAAATTTTCAATGTGCCGCTGGAATTTTTTGCCCATTTAGACTACCGTGCTAAAGCTATCGGGGTACGCCACCCACAGTAGGCAGAGGCCGCACGCAGGAGCCGTGGCGCCGGCCGCGGTGCGGTCGCCGCTGGCGAGTAATTCAGCGATGGCTGTTGGCGGCCTCGTACCGCGGCCGATTTCGACCATGGTGCCGACGAGGATCCGCACCATGTGGCGGAGGAAGCGGTTGGCCTCGATTTCAAAGACTAGCTCGGGGCCGTTTTGGGTCCAGACTGCGTCGAAGACATGGCAGGTGAAGTGTTCGGGGATGGGATCTTGTTTGCAAAAGGCTCCGAAAGAGCGTTCGCCGCAGAGCGCGCGGGCGGACGCGGCCATAGGTGCCAGAGATAGCACCGGATAATAGGTCCACACCTGAGTGCGGTTGACGGCTGCCTTGCCTTGGTGAATGCGGTAGCGATAGCGCTTGCGGGTTGCGCTGTAGCGGGCGTGGAAGTCCTCGACGACTTCGTCGGCGGCGCGCACGGCAATGTCCGGGGGCAAGAGGCCGTTGAGACTGCGGAGCATCCGGTCTGTGGGCAGCGGGGCCTCGGTCTGGAAATGAGCTACCTGCCCGAGGGCATGGGTTCCAGCGTCCGTGCGGCCTGCGCCGATGAGGCGGACCGGCTCTTTGAGCAGGATGTGCAGAGCTTTTTCGAGCGCGTCTTGCACGGTGCGGCCGCTCTTTTGGCTCTGCCAGCCGACAAAGTGAGTGCCGTCGTATTCGATTACTAGGCGCAGCGTCCGCATCGCCCTTAACGCAAGAAGTACACGAGTGCGACCAAGCCTAGGGCGGCCAAGGCGAATAGACCGTCGGCGCGGCCAAAGCGCAGCGGGCGATAGTGGGTGCGTTCGGCTCCGCTAGCATAACAGCGGCTCTCCATGGCCAAGGCGAGGCGATCGGCTCGGCCGCAGGCTGCGACGAGGAGGGGTACGAGGAGGGGCACGAGGTTTTTGCTGCGGCGCAGAAAAGAGCCGCCAAAGTCGGCCCCGCGCGCCAGTTGGGCTTTGCGCAGGCGCTCGGCTTCGTCGAGGAGCACGGGGATAAATCGCAGGGCAATGGAGATCATCAGCGCCATGTCGCCGGCCGGGAAGCCAAAGCGGCGCAAGGGGCTGAAGAGGCGTTCTAGGCCGTTGGTTATCTCCATTGGCGCGGTCGTGAGCGTCAAGAGCGTGGCGGCGACGATGGCTGCGGCTAGCCGCGCGGTGAAGAAGGCTCCCAAGTGCAGGCCCTCGGCGGTCAGAACGTGATCGGAAAAGGGCAACGGCAAAATGGGCCGACCGGGCGTGAGCAGCGCGTGGAGGCCAAAGGTGAACAGGAAGAGCCAGGCAAAGGTTTTGAGCTGGCGCAGGATGAGGCGCAAAGGCACCCGCGCCAAGGCGGTGGCCACTAAGAGGAAAGCTCCAAGTAGCAGCAGGGCGAGTGCGTTGGGTGCGGCAAAAGCCGCCAGCGTCAACGCGAAAACGCCCCCTAACTTGGTGCGCGGATCGAGGCGGTGGATCGGCGAGTCGAGCGCGATGTAGCGGCCGAGCGCGATGTCCTGCAAGAAGGCCAAGGGCTAGGGCAAGAAGCGGTTGGTGAAGACCGAGGTGGCGTCCACGACGCCTTCTTTGATCAGACCTGCGGCCACCATTTGTTCCAATAGCTCCTGCCAGCGCTCCAAGGTCATGCTGCCGAGGCCGTTTTGTTGGGCGACTGGGTCGAGAACCATGTCCATGGATTCGGCGGCCCCATAGGCGAGGATGTCCATACCCATCTCGGGGTTGAGGCTGTTGATGTGGCGGTTGGTCGCCTCTGGCTCGGCGAGGTATTTCTCCCAGCCTTTGACGCTGGCGCGGACTACGGCTCCGACGAGTTCTGGCTCGGCGGCAATGCGCTCTGCGGTGGTGATGAGCACGCTGGCATAAGGGTTGAAGCCAGTGTCGGCTACGAGCAGGGCCTTGGGATCGCCTCCTTTGGTCTTGGCGACGAACGGTTCGCTGAAGACGTAGCCCTGCTGGGCGAAATTCTCGTCGGCGAGGAATTGGGCCACATTGCCGGGATAGGGGACGATTGTGACGCCTTCAAATGGGTATTTCCAGCGCAGATAGTGCGAGAAGGCCGGACGTTGCGACAAGGCCAAGGTGATGTTTTTGATTTGCGAAATGGAGTCGATACCTGAGCTCTCGTGGACCATGATGCAGCGCGGGCTGATCTGGTAGGAGGCCATGAGCGCGACTATGGGGATTTGTTGGGCGCGGGCGTACAGGATGTCGTCGGCATTTGTTATGCCAAAGGCTACCGCGTCGGTGGCCACGCGCTGGACGACCGGCGAATCCGGGCCGCCGCCGAGGATTTCGACTTCAACTCCGTTTTCCTCGTAGTAGCCGTGAACGGCAGCCGCGTACAGGCCGCCGTGTTCGGCTTCTGGGAACCAGTTGAGCGCGAGTTGAACCTTGGGCAGGGTCTCGGCTGTGGGGGCTTCTTTTTCTGCGGCGCAGGCGACGAGTGCGAGGAAGGCTGCCAAGAGCGGGTATTTGAACATCACGGGAATTCTCCTAGTAGTAGTGGATGTTGGCGCGCCACTATGTTACTCGGGTGCGCCCGTCCAGCGTCTGAGCAAGAAATTACTCAAGCTGCCCACGGTGGTAAATAGCGCCAAGCCGAGCAAGGTGCAAAACAGAATGCAGGCGAACAGGTAGTCGGTTTTGGCTTGGCCGTTGGTGAGGATGATCAAGTAGCCGAGTCCAAAGTCCTCGGTGCCGTAGCCAGCGAAGAACTCGCCGACAATCGCGCCGATGACCGACAGGCCGCTGGAGATGCGGGCGCCGACGAGCATCTGGGGGACCGCGCCGGGGACGCGGAGCTTGAACAGGACCTGCCAGCGGTTGGCCTTGTTGAGTGCGAAGAAGTCGAGGATGTGGGGATCGACGCGGGTCAGGCCGTCGGTGGTATTGGCGATGACTGGGAAGAGGGCGATGATGAAAGAGACGGCCACCACGCCTTGGAGACCGTAGCCGATCCACAGGATGATCAGGGGCGCGATGGCTACGATGGGCATGGTTTGCAAGAAGATCGCGTAGGGGTAGAGGCTGCGCTCGATGAGGCGCGACTGGGAAAACAGCAGGGCGACCAAGAAGCCAAAGGCAAAACTGAGGACAAAGCCCAAGATGGCACCTAATGCCGTCAGCAGAGTAGCCGACAGCAGGCGCGGCAAATTGTCGGCAATGGCTTGGGCGACGAGCAAGGGTCCGGGTAGCAGGAAAGGTTCGATCCCGAGGAGCGAGACTGCGCCTTGCCAAGCGCACACGACCAAGACGAAGAACAGCAGCGGAGGCAGGATATTAGTTGTTAAGGAGCGCAGGCGTTTCATAGCTCATCGGCGTGGGCGAGTTGGCGCGAAATCCCGTTGGCGATGCGAATGAATTCAGGGGCGCTGCGCAGGTACGGCGAGCGCGGATAGGGAAACGGGATGGGGATGTCGGCGAGGATGCGGCCGGGGCGCGCACTCATCACGAGGACTCGTTGGCTGAGGAAGACGGCCTCGGAGACGTTGTGTGTGACGAAGAGACCGGTCCAGCGATCTTCCTGCCACAGGCGCAACAGCTCTTCGTTGAGCCGCTGGCGGGTGATTTCGTCGAGTGCGCCAAAAGGCTCGTCGAGGAGCAGAATTTGGGGACGGGTCACTAGTGCGCGGGCAATGGAGACTCGCATGCGCATGCCGCCGGAGAGCTGGGCCGGGTACGCAGCGGCAAAGTCGGTTAAGCCGACTAGTTCAAGCGTTTGGGCGACGCGTTCGACAGCATCCTCGTGGCGTAGCTCTAAGGGGAGGGTGATGTTGTGTGCGACCGATCGCCAAGGCAGCAGCGTGGCGTCTTGGAAGACGAAGGCGAGGCCGAGCGGGTCGTGGCCCTCCACGCGCAACTCGCCGCTCGTGGGCGCGTCGAGGCCGGCTACGAGGCGGAGGAAGGTGGATTTGCCGCAGCCGGAAGGGCCGACGATGGAGACGAATTGTCCGCGGCTAATTTCCAAATCGAGGTCGCGCAGGGCTTGGACTCCGGAGGGGAAGTA
>JAJDYK010000116.1 GCA_022825185.1 Candidatus Latescibacterota bacterium
GGCCAGTGCAAAGTCAGCGCGTCGAGGACCTCAGCTTTTCCCAGCCCGATCTCCTGTTGTAAGGTCGAAGCCCCAAAACTCGCGCCTGTGCCAGCGAGGACATGGATCGTCCGCGTTCCCACACGAGCTTGAATCCGCGTCCCAATCCCGGCTCGATTCGATTTGGTCCCCTCTAGCTTGAGGGTGATCCAATGGTTGCCGTGTCCGGGGTTTTCAAAGAGTACATTGGTGTACACGTCTCCCGAATAGGCTCCACCGACCACCGCATAGATGTCCTGATCGCCGTCGTTGTCTATATCGCCGAAGGCCACGCCATGCCCTTTTTGCAGGTGTCCGAAGCCACCGGAGGTAGTTACATCTTCAAAGCGTTGTCCAGCGGCGTTGCGGAACATGCGGTTGGGCATCAGCGAACGGTAGTCGGGATCGCCGGTGCCAGCGTAGAAATCGAGCCAGCCGTCGTTGTCGAGGTCGCCGAAGTTACAGCCCATCGTATAGAGGACTTTGGCGCTGTGGGTCTGGCGGGCCACGTCGGCGAAAGTGCCGTCGCCTTGGTTGCGGTAGAGGCGAGGCGGCTCGCCCTTGTGCGGCAGGCCCATGTAGTCGGCGGCGACATCGCCAGCGTCGGCCTTGTAGCCGGAGACGAATAGGTCGAGGAAACCGTCGTTGTCGTAGTCCCAAAACCACACCGGGAAGCTGAACGTCGGCTGGCTCACGCCAGCGCGGGCGGTTATATCGGAGAAACGCCAGCGGCCGTCGGCATCTGGGCCATCGTTGTGGAAAAGTAGGTTAGGCTGTCCGAGTCGGGAGATGTAGAGGTCGGGCTGGCGGTCGTTGTCAATGTCGCCCCAAGCCACCCCTTTGACGAAGCCCTCGACGTCCAAGCCGACTTCTGCCGCCACGTCGATAAAGGTACCATCGCCTTGATTGCGGAACAGCTCACAGGGATGATGCTCTTCGGCGGATGACTCGTTGCCCACGAATAGGTCGAGCCAGCCGTCGTTGTCAAAGTCGGCCCAAGCTGCGGTCTGCGTGGGGTGCAACGTGAGCAGCCCCGCCGCCTCGGTTACATCGGCGAAGGTGCCGTCGCCTTGGTTGCGCAATAGCGAGTTGGGATGGAGGCCGTCGGCACCAAACCAGCCGCCGCGCAGGACCAGCACATCGGCAAAGCCGTCGTTGTCAAAGTCCGTCTGCACGGCGTTGAGGCCGCCGACTAGGCCGGTCAAACCAGCGGCGGCAGTGCGCTCGGCAAAGGTTCCGTCGCCTTGGTTGCGGAAGTAGCGCAGTGGATCGTCGAGACCCCAAGAAGTGGCGATGATGTCGAGGAAGCCGTCGTTGTCAAAGTCTTCCATAATGCCGCCTCCGGCCAAGCCAAGGACATTCAATCCTAGGGCGGGAGCTCGGTCGGGGAAGTGGCCGATAGCGGCGTCAGCGGCGAAGACTTCTGGGGGAATGAGATGGGCGGCTGGCACTTGGTGGGGGTACTCGCCTACGGTCATATAGGCGATGTTGAGCAACCAGCGCGAGGTCAGGTCGTAGGGTGTTTTTTCCAAGATTGTGCGGTAGTAGGCGATGGCCGCACGCGATCCATCTTGTAGCTTGTGGACTCCTTCGGCTGTGATGGGTAGCAGGCAGGAAGCGAGATTGTGGTCGTCGATGCAGTTTTGCTGCTCGCCGAGCCGCAAATAAGCGAGGGCGATCATCTCTTCGAGGCTCGGCCGGGTGCGGAAGCGGTGGACGGCTGCTTGCTCGCGCACCTGCTCGAACAAGGCGGCAGCTTCGGCGGATGCGCCAGCGCGCAACAATTCTTTGGCTAGTTCGACCTGTTGGCTGAGTTGCTGCACGGGGTCGTCTGGTGCGGGCTGACGGCGCAGCCAGTCAACGCGGTGCTGGCTCAAATAGATGTTGTCCTCGGCGTTGGCACCAGCGGCGAGGGCAGCGAGTTGCTCTGCCATGCGCTGAGTGCCGGGAGCTTGGTAGGGATCGGCAGTGCAGCTTGCTAACGCGAGGGCCAAGAAGGCGATGGCGCAGGGGTTCATAAGGGTATAGGTCGGAAGATTAGACGACTTTTATTTGAGCAAGGTTAGTTGTTTGGTGGCTAAATAGCCTCCGGCTTGCAATCTGTAGAAATAGATGCCGCTGGCGACTGTGTGTCCGGCGGCGTCGCGTCCATTCCACTGGGTGCGATAGTATCCAGCGGCGAGATGTCGTGCGACCAAGGTGCGGACCTTTTGGCCGAGTGCGTCGTAGATGTCCAATTTGACAGCGGTCGGGGCTGCTAGCTGGAATTCGATGGTCGTGGCCGCATTGAAGGGGTTGGGGTAGTTCTGGTCGAGGGCAAAGGCAGTTGGTGTGGTTTCTTCGACAGCGGCTACCACCGTCGAGGTACCCATGCTGGCGATCCATTCGGCGATGAGGTCGGCTCCGCGCTCGTCGATGATTGAAGAAGCCAGCGGCGGCATGCGAAAGGTGCCCATCGTCAGCATCCGCAGGTAGAGCGTGGAAAGCTGCGGTTCTCCAGGAGAGAGGATGAGGGCCTCTGGCTCGCCTATATCGCCGAGTGTGGGGAAAGCCCCGACCGTATTGGTTTCGGCCAAGGGTGTGTCGTAGCGCAGGTCGATGATGGTGCGGCTGACGCTTTCGGGCCGGTGGCACGGGGCGCAGTTGACTTCGAGGTACGAGCGGGCGCGCTGGGCGAGCGGAACGCTGGGGTCGAAGGGGTTGGGCAGATAGGGTAAGGAAGACAGGTCGGCTGGCAAATCCTCGGTGAAAAGACCGTGTTGGGCGAGGGTGTGCAACTGGTTTTGTTCTGCGTCCGAGTGGAGCTGGGCCGTGTGGACGCCGAGGACGTAGCCCGCGCCCTTGGTGTGGCAGACCTCGCAGTCTTGGCGCGAGGGGAAGTAGTACTCCTGCAAGAGAAATCCCACCGGATCTTGGGGGTCGTCAATCACGTATGCAACGGTCGTGCTGTCGGCGAGTAAGGTTGCGTCGGTGCCGGCTTCGTTCCACAGATAGCTATAACCGTCCCAACCTGGAGTGCCTACGCGCTTGATGAGGAAGCGCGTCTCGATGATGCGCCGGCTGGCCGGATCGCCGCGCACCAAGTCGAGGTAAAAGTTTTTGATCAGAAGGGTTTCGTCGGGAAAGCCCCAAGGCCCGCGGCTGGCAAAGGTAATGCGCTCGCCGGGGGGCAGGCGAATGAACCGCGTTTTTGTGGCTCTGTCCGACCAAAACGGTGCATTGACTTCGTACGGCACCACGCCGGCTGCGGGCGTTTGCGCGCTGAGGTCGCTGAAAACCTGCGCGTCGGCCAAGCTCGCAGGCGGGAACTCCTCAGCAGGCGGTAGGACGATTTCCCACAGCCCGCGCTCGCCGCTCCATTCGATGACGTAGAGGCGATTGCCGATGATTTCCGCGTCAATAGGGTTGGAAAACCCGCCGACGATGCGGGTGACGTGTGCTTCGTAGTTATCGCCGACTTTTGCTAAGTCGAGGTGCAACAGATCTTGGCTGGGGTCATTAAATGGTCCGTTGACGCTGTCGCCGTTGGGATCGCCCCGAGTCCAACTGAGCGTGAAGCCGTCGCCTTGAAACGGCTCGGCGAGGGCATGGTCCGCGTCGAATACCAGTCCGAGCGGCGAGCGGTGCGCGGTGAAGGTGCCGAAGCGCACGCCTTCTTCACTGGCGTCCTTGATGCGGCCATCGGCGGGATCGCGGTAGGCGTCGGCGTCTGGGCCGAGGTTGATCACAGGGTCGGTGAAATCGCGCGGTGGTGGCGGGTACGTGGGATCGTTGTGGTAGTAGCCTTCGCGCACGGCCGTGGAGCGAGGGGAGAGGAGGAAGTCGGTGGCTGGGTCGTAGTCGGGAAATTGCTGCGGGGTGTCGTCGAGACCCATGCGCCAAGGGAATCCGTAGTGATGCCCTTGGCGCAGCCAATTGAGTTCCTCGGGCATATCGCGGCCCGGTCCGTTTTCCGTGGTAAAGAGGTCGCCGTTGGGCGCGAAGGCGAAGTCGTAGGCATTGCGCAAGCCCTCGGCAAAGAGGAGTCCTTGGTCGAGCAGGGCATAGCGGCTATTGGGCAGTACGAGGTCGCGGGCATTGGTCGGGACGCGCAAAATTATGGCCGTAAGCGCGGTTTCGCGCAGCCCGGGGAAGTGCCCATCGCCGTCTTGGATCTCGCCGTGATCGGTGCGCGAGCCGCTGTTGATAAAGAGCGAGCGATTGTCGGGGCTGACGATTAACGCGTTGACCTCGTGGTTGTAGATGCAGTCGCACCGCTCATAGGGTTCGGTCTCCGCGAGAGTGAACCAGGTGCGCTCGCCGCTGCTTGGATCGACTTCGCCCTTGGTGATGGTGGCGATGTTGTAGATGGACAGGTCGATGCGTTTGAGGACGTAAAAGGTGCCGTCGGCGGCGATAAACAGGGCGCTCGGGCGGATGAAGCCGTGGTCAGCGGCCGTGTACGCCGTGCCCTCAGGCAAGAGGGTGATGTCGCCGTTGGTCTTGAGGACGTAGCGGTTGGCGGTCGTGGGGTCGCGGCCAAAGATGGAGGCGACGAGGATGTCGGAGATGGGAACGTCGGCGGGCAGGTTGTCCGGGTCGAGCTGTTCCCACTGCCGCTCGCCGGTATCGGCGTCGAGCAGAATGCCTCGGGCGAGGGCGAATTGGCCGCTGTTGCGGGGGCCGTGGCGATTGGACGCAAGATAAAACGAGCCATCCGGTCCGATAGCAAAGCCCGTGAAGCCGCTACTGATGCCGTGGTCGCGGTGGGAGTACGTTGGGACGCGCCTAGCTGCTGTTAGGTCTATGCGTTCAATCGCGCCGTCCTGCCGCAAGATATAGAGCGCGTCGTCGCGCGGATCTTTGGCGATGCGGATAGTGCCTTGGGAGACGCTGAGGATGCGGCGGGTCTCAATGTCGGAGCGGGTCGCTTGCGGGTCGGCGTACGCAGTGGAGCAAAGGGCAGCGAGCGCGACAAGCGAGAGACAACGGACCAGCATGGAGTTCCTCAGCGCAACTCACTTGAGTAGCATAAGCTGGCGGGTAGCGACAAAGTCGCCGGCCAATAGCTGGTATAGATACGCGCCGCTGGCCACTGGCTCGCCCCGGTCGTTGTGGCCGTCCCATTGCAGATGGTGATGCCCGGCAGGCAGGGAATCGCTGATGAGGGTGCGCACGCGCTGGCCGCTGATGTTGTAAATGGACAATTCGACCTGGGACGGAAGGGCGAGTTGGAAGGCAATGGTGGTGCTGGCGTTAAAGGGATTGGGGAAATTCTGCGCTAGCGCAAACTCCTCGGGTACAATGCCTTCGGCCTCGGCCACTGACGTTTCGATTGTAGCCTGCGGCAGGACGATTTCCCACAGCCCGCGCCCGCCGCCCCACTCGATGACGTAAATGCGATTGCCGATGATTTCCGCGTCAATAGGGTTGGAAAACCCACCGACGATGCGGGTGACGCGCGCCTCGTAGTTGTCGCCGACTTTGGCTAAGTCGAGGTGTAACAGGTCTTCACTGGGGTCGTTGAACGGACCGGCAACATTATCGCCGTCGGGATCGCCCTCGGTCCAGCTAAGCACGAAGCCGTCGCCTTGGAACGGCTCGGCGAGCGCATTATCTGCGTCGAAGACCAATCCGAGCGGCGAACGGTGCGCGGTGAAGGTGCCGAAGCGCACGCCCTCTTCGCTGGCATCCTTGAGGCGGCCATCGGCTGGGTCCCGGTAGGCGTCGGCGTCTGGCCCGAGATTGATCACCGGCTCGGTGAAGTCGCGCGGCGGTGGTGGGTACGTGGGATCGTTGTGATAGTAGCCTTCGCGCACAGCCGTGAACCTAGCGGGGAGGAGAAAGTCGCTGGCGGGGTCGTAGTCGGAAAATTGCTGCGGGGTATCTTCGAGACCCATGCGCCACGGGAAGCCGTAGTGATGGCCTTCGCGCAGCCAGTTGAGCTCCTCGGCCATGTCGCGGTCCGGTCCGTTTTCCGTGGCAAAGAGGTCGCCGTTGGGGGCGAAGGCGAGGTCGTAGGCATTGCGCAAGCCCTCGGCATAGAGAAAGCCTTGGGCGCGCAGGGCGTCGCGGTCGTTGGGTAGTACGAGGTCGCGCGCATCGGTCGGGACGCGCAAGACGATAGCCGTAAGCGCGGTTTCGCGCAGGTCGGGGAACTGCTTGTTGCCGTCTTGTATTTCGCCGTGATCGGTGCGCGAGCCGCTGTTGATAAAGAGCGAGCGATTGTCGAGGCTGACGACGAGCCCGTTGACCTCGTGGTTGAAGATGCAGTCGCACCGCTCGTAGGGTGCGGTTTCCGCGAGAGTGAACCAGGTGCGCTCGCCGCTGCTCGGATCGATCTCGCCCTTGGTGATGGTGGCGATATTGTAGCTGGATAGGTCGATGCGTTTGAGGACGTAAAAAGTGCCGGCGTCGTCGATAAACAGGGCACTGGGGCGGCTGAATCCGTGGTCGGCGGCCGTGTACACTGTGCCCGACGGCACGAGGGTGATGTCGCCGTTGGTCTTGAGCGCGTAGCGGGTGTCGGTCGTGGGATCGCGGCCGAGGCTGGTGGCGGCGAGGATGTCGGAGATGGGAATATCATCGGGCAGGTTGTCCGAGTCGAGTTGTTCCCATTGCCGTTCGCCGGTGTCGGCATCGAGCAAAATGCCTCGGGCAAGGGCAAATTGGCCGCTGTCGCGCGGGCCACGGCGATTGGACGCAAGATAAAACGAGCCATCCGGCCCGATGGCAAAGCCCGTGAAGCCGCTGCGGATGCCGTGATCGTCTCTGGAGTATGTCGGCGTGTGTACGGCTGCCGCTAGATCGATGCGACCAATCGAACCGTCCTGTCGCAAGGTATAGAGTTCGTTGTTGCGCGGATCCTTGGCGATGCGCACCGTGCCTCGGGGGACGTTGAGGATGCGGCTGATTTCGATGTCGGAGCGGGTGGCTTGCGGGTCGGCATAGGCGGTGGAGCAAAGGACTACGAGGACGGCGAATGAAAAGCAACGGGCGAACATGGGGGCCTTTCGGAGAGGGAGAATGGGTAAGAATGAACGCAATTAATACACAGCGTCGTCGATGCGATCGCCAAAGAGGGTGTGCGAGGTGGTGTGGGTGATGCGAACGGCTACGAGTTCGTTGCTCGCTGCTGGTTGCGAGAAAATCGCCGTCTTGCCCTGCGGGGTGCGGCCGTAGTATCGGGGCTGGCCATCGGGGGCTGGACGCTTGGAGGGGCCCTCGACGAGGACTTCGACCGTGCGACCGATTTGCCGCTGGTTGATCTGGCGCGAGATTCCCTCTTGCAGGGCGATGATGTGCTGGAGGCGCTCGCCCTTGACGGCTTCGGGGATGTCGTCGGGTAGCTTCTTGTGGGCGTACGTGCCTTCGCGTTCCGAATACTTGAACATGAAAGCCGAGTCGTAGCGGATCTCTTCCATCAGGTCGCAGGTCTGGCGGAAGTCCGCGTCGGTCTCGCCGCAAAAGCCGGTGATGATGTCGGTCGTCAGGGCCAAGTCCGGCAGGGCGGCACGCAGCTTGTGTACGAGCTGTCGGTATTGACCGACGGTGTACCCGCGACGCATACGGGCGAGTTGTTCATCGGAGCCGCTCTGTACCGGTAGGTGCAGGCTCGGGCACACTGGGCCGACCTCGGCCATGGCGTCGATCACGCGGTCGGTAAAATCGACCGGATAGGGCGAGGTGAAACGCACTCGCTCAATGCCTTCGACTTGGCCGACCTGCCGCAGGAGATCGGCAAAATCCACGTTGCCGGCGCGGTAGGAATTAACGGTTTGACCGAGTAAGGTAACTTCCTTAAACCCCTCGGCGGCAATGTGTTGGACTTGACGGGTGATCTCATCGGCGGGCACGCTACGCTCTCGGCCGCGCACAAAGGGCACAATGCAAAAGGTGCAGAACTTGTCGCACCCGCGGATGATGGTGACCCAAGCATTCGTACCGGTTGTGCGCTGGGGATGGACGCCGCTGTAGTTCTCGGAGCGGTCGAGCCGCACGTCTAGGAGCGCGTCGTCGCTGGATTGGGCGAGAAGCTGAGGCAGGCGGCGATAGGAATCCGGTCCCATGACCAAATCGACGAAAGGAGCGCGGTCCGATAGGGTCTTGCTCAGGTGTTGGGCCATGCAGCCGAGGATGCCCAAGGTGAGGTTGGGGCGGTGGGCGCGCAGTCCGTTGAGCTGGCTGACGCGGCCAATGACCCGCTCCTCGGCGTGCTCGCGCACCGCGCAGGTGTTGAGCAGGATGATGTCGGCCTGCTCGGCGCGTTCCGTAATCTGAAATCCAGAGTCGGCGAGGATGCTGGCCACCAATTCGCTGTCGGCCACGTTCATCTGGCAGCCGTAAGTCTCGATGTACACGCGGCGGCCCGCCGGACCGGGGCGCGTTGCCACGGGCTGGTATTCAGTCGTCTCAAGGAGAGGCAAGTTCATTGGCGCGCTCCGAAAGTTAGCTCTTCGCGGGCTTGCTCGATTTGCACATCCACAAACTCGTTGGGCGCAGCCGGGCCGGCGAAGAGGACCTTGACGTAGTTATCGCTCAAGCCGACTTGCAAGCCGGTGGCTGAGTCTGAACGCCCTTCGGCGAGAACTTGGAGCGAGTGGCCGACAAAGCGCTGGTGGAAGGCGAGTCGCTTGGTTGCGCCGAGGGCGATAAGCGCTTGGGCGCGCTCCTTTTTGACGGCGGCGTCCTGGTGCTCGGGCAGGCGCTCGGCCGGGGTGCCTTCGCGCTGGGAGAACGGAAAGACGTGAAGATACGTCAGCGGCAGGTCGGCCAACAAGGAGCGGGTCTGGGCAAAATGCGCGTCGGTTTCCCCTGGGAAGCCGACCATGACGTCGGCACCGATGGCGCAATCGGGGATGCGGCTGGCGATTCGCTCGATCCGTTCGGCGTAGTAGGCGCGGGTGTAGCGCCGCCCCATGCGCTTGAGAATGTGGTCGTCGCCGCTTTGCAAAGGCACGTGGAAGTGGCGGCAGATCGCCGGGGAAGCTGCGGCTTGGTCAATCAGCGCGTCGGTGACGTAACCCGGCTCAATGGAGTTGAGGCGAATGCGCTCCAAGCCGTCGATCTGTTCCAACGTGGCGAGTAGCTCGACGAGGGCCTCGGACTGGCCTTGGTCGAATCCGTAGCGGCCCGTGTGGACGCCGGTCAGGGCAAGCTCGCGGTAGCCGGCCGCGACCATGCTCTGGGCTTGGGCTACCACTTCGGCGGCCGGGCGGCTGGCGCTGTGCCCGCGCACTGCTGGGATGATGCAATAGGTGCAGTGTTCGTCGCAGCCGTCTTGGATTTGCAGGCTACCGCGCGTGCGGCCCTGGGGCACTGCGCCGTCAATGGCGAGAAATTGCTCGGTGCGCGGCCTCGTCGCCGAGGGCGCGGGGATTTCAACACCCGCTAGATGCCCTTCGAGCAGCTCGACGAGTTGGGCTTTCTGGCCATTGCCCACGACCAAGTCGGCACCGGCCTCGGTGAGGTCTGCTGGCCGCCGCTGGGCATAGCAGCCGGTGGCGACGATCTCGGCGCTTGGATTGCGCCGCCGGGCGCGGCGCACTGCCTTGCGCGAGTCTGCATCGCCCGCGCCGGTGACCGTGCAGGTATTGACCACGTACACGTCGGCCTCAGCACCGAAAGGCACGACTGAATAGCCGCGTTCGGTCAGGTGGTGGGCGAGGGCTTCTACTTCGTAGGCATTGAGCTTGCAACCCACGTTTTGCAGGGCCACGCGCGCATTTGCATTTGCGGATGTTGGAGTGCCCATAAGTCCGTCAAGGAAAACGAGATAGACTATAAAACTTAAAGATTGGCCCTCTCTGGGGCAATGGGCGGTTCAGGCGGGTTCGAGCTGGGCGTACGCGACGGCGATGCGTTTGGTCTGCGTCCCAAAGCAGATGGAGAGTTTCATCTTTTCGCCCTGCCCTTCGCGACTGACGATCTGGCCGCGCCCCCATTGGGGGTGGCGCACCCACTGGCCAACGGCGAGGAAGTCGTCTTGGTCAACGAACTCGTCGAAGCCGGGCGACTGATCGGAGTCCCACTCGTAGTGGACGCCTTGGGCAGCCGGAGGCTTTTTGCGGCGCTGTGGTTCGACGCGTTGCCGCGAGCGGGCAAAGCCGCGGTCCAACTCGTAATTCTGGGCCGTCAGTTCGGCGGGGATTTCGCTTAAAAACCGCGAGGGTTCGGTTGAGAGTAACGAACCGTACGCATAGCGGCGCAGGGCATAGGTGAGGCTGAGTTGCTCTTGTGCGCGGGTCATGCCCACGTAGCAGAGTCGGCGCTCCTCTTCGATGGCTTGGGGATCGCCGACGGCTCGCGCCGTGGGAAAGAGATTTTCTTCGAGACCGCAGACAAAGACCAAGGGGAACTCTAAGCCCTTGGCACCGTGCAGGGTCATCAAGGTAATGGCGTTGCCCTCGTTGTCGCTTTCGTCCGCCGAGGTCAGCAGCGACTTTTCTTCGAGATAGGTGGCTAACGTCGAGTCTGGGTTCTCGTCTGCATATTCGGTCATTTCGGCTAGTAACTGGTCGAGATTCTGCAAACGAGCCTCGGCTTCTGGGGTGTTTTCGGCCGCGAGCATGGCGCGGTATCCACTCTTTTCGACGACGGCAAAGCCCAGTTCGGGCAGGGAGAGTTCATCGGTGGCTGTCGTTAGCTCGCCGATCAGATCGGCGAAGGCTGCGAGGCTCTTTTGCGCACGGCCGCTGAGGTTGGGGACGTCGTCGAGGTGCTCAAGTGCCGTGGAGAGGCTCCAGCCCTTGGCTTGGGCGAAAGCCTGCAAGCGGGCAAGGGAGGTGTCGCCAATGCCTCGGCGCGGCGTATTGACGATGCGGCGCAGGGCAATGTCGTCGGCTGGGTTGACCAACAGCCGCAAATAGGACAGCACATCGCGGATTTCGCGGCGGTCGTAAAAGCGGATGCCCCCGACGATTACGTAGGGCAGGCGGGCACGTTGCAACTCCTCTTCAAAGAGTCGCGATTGGGCGTTAGTGCGGTAGAGCACCGCGGCGTCCCCGAGGCCGTAGCGTCCCAAGCGGTCGTAGCGGCGAATAGCATCGACGACGTGACGGGCCTCGCGGCGGTCCGAGTCGCATTCGACGACCGCGACTGGATCGCCCTCGGGGCCGTTCGTCCACAGCTCTTTGCCCTTGCGGCCTTGGTTGTGGCTGATGACGGCATTGGCGGCGGCGAGGATGCGGCCGGTGGAGCGGTAGTTTTGCTCCAGCCGCACTAGGCGGGCATCTGTATAGTCGCGTTCAAAGTCGAGGATATTGCGGATGTCAGCACCGCGAAATTGGTAGATCGACTGGTCGTCATCGCCGACCACGCAGATGTTGCGGTGGTGAGCCGCTAGCTGGCGGCAGAGCAAGTACTGGGGCCGGTTCGTGTCTTGGTATTCATCGACGAGCAGGTGCTCAAAGCGCTCTTGGTAGGTTTGCAGAATGTCCGAGTGGCGGTCGAACTGGCGCACGACCTCGATGAGCAAGTCGTCGAAATCAAGGGCTTGGTTGCGGCGCAACTCGCGTTCGTAGTCGGCGTAGAGTTCGGCGATTTGCCGTTGGTGCTCGTTCGCCTGGTGCGCGAATTCCAACGGGTCGAGCATGGCGTTCTTGGCGCGGCTGATCTGGCTGACGACCGCGCGCGGGGCGAGGTCGCGCTCGTCGATCTGGTGGGCGTCGAGGACGCGGCGGATGGTGGCGCGGCGGTCGTCTTCGTCGTAGATGGAGAAGTTGGGATCTAAACCAAAGCTCTCGGCTTGGCGGCGCAGGATGCGCGCACAGATTGAGTGGAAGGTGCCGATCCATAGCTCGTTGGCCGCCGAACCGACAAGCTGTTCGATGCGCTCGCGCATTTCGCCCGCAGCCTTGTTGGTAAAGGTCGCGGCGAGGATGCGCCACGGGGGCACGCCGACTTCTTTGATGAGGAAGGCAATGCGATGGGTGAGTACGCGGGTCTTGCCCGAGCCGGCTCCAGCGAGGATCAACAGCGGGCCGCCCGCGGCCTCGGCAGCACGGCGTTGCGCTGGATTGAGGGCGTCTAGTATGGACATCCTCAGTTCGTCTGCATGCGCTGGGATCGCTTGACTTGGCGCTTGGCGCGCTCGTGTTCCCTGTTGGTGCGGCTGAAGATATGGGTGCCGTCGCCGCGAGCGACGAAGTAGAGATAGTCGGTCTCCGCGGGATAGAGCACGGCGAAAAGGGCCGTGCGGCCGGGACTGCTGATAGGGCCAGGGGGCAGGCCGTGGTGGCGATACGTGTTGAAGGGCGAATCCACCTCTAAGTCGGCATAGGTCAGCCGTTTCTTGTTCGTGCCGAGCACGTAGTTGATCGTCGCGCAGGATTCGAGGCGGCGGTTGAGCTTGAGGCGGCGCTGGAAGACGCCGGAGATAATGGGCTGCTCCTCGACGGCCACTGCTTCGCGCTCGACGATCGAGGCCAGCGTCACAGCTTCGTGCAGCGAAAGGCCAAGTTCATCGAGCCGCTGGCGTAGGGAGTCGGCGAATACGCGGTGGAATTGGTCAACCATGAGGGCGGCGATGGTGCGTTCGTCGGCGTTTAAGTCGAAGAAGTACGTCTCGGGGAAGAGGTAGCCTTCGAGACTGGATGCGGCCACGCCGAGTTGGCGGATGAGCTGCGGGTCTTCGGTGGCGGCGATAAAGCGCGCTGAATCCGCTACGCCTGCGGCCTGTAGATGGCCTGCGATCTG
The DNA here is from genome assembly GCA_022825185.1 of Candidatus Latescibacterota bacterium. Next base: position 12,694 of record JAJDYK010000116.1, read on the forward strand.
GTGGCGATTCAGCCCCTCGGGGATCGTCGCGGGCTGGGTTTGGATGGGAGCCTTGAGCAGGGATTGGACCATGGCGGCTGTCGTGCCGGTGCCGTCGAGTTGATAGGTGCCGGCCTTGAGCTGATGACCGAGGCCCTTGAGCCGGACGGTCCAGGCAAAGACGTGGGCGTTGTGGATCAAATTTTCCCGTTCTAGCAACTGGCCGATCCAGCGGGCGCTCGCACCTTGGGGGATGTGGATTGTGCGCACCGGGTGTTCGTGAGTCGGTTGGTTCAAATACCAAAATCCCCCGAGCGGCAATGCCATCCCCACCAGTGCAATAACCGCGACGAGTAAGAGTGCACGGTACCAGCGTGCAGACTTGGCTTGAGTTGGCATACTGTCGGCCTTACCTAAATTGATGCGGGTATGTCAAGTTGCACACCCGTCCATCGGAAAATGGGCTGCGAACTAAGGCTAGCGCAAAAGTATGAATCGGGATTGTTTTACAACCAAGACTGAGGTGAAAAATGTATAAGAAAAGGCAATCCCTGTCAATCTGATTCGCTTTCTTGACGCTAGCAGAGAATCCGGTTAGTTTCCCAACTTTTTGTCTTGTCGCCTCAACGCCGCGCCCGGCTTTTCGGCGCAGGAGATTTCCGTTGGACCCTCAAATACTCATCAGTATCTCGCAGCTTTCCCACGTCTATGCGGATAGGCGCAAGAAAGCGGGCCATCGCGCGCTCCATGAGATCAATCTCGACATCCACGCTGGGGAGACGATGGCCCTGTTGGGACCTAATGGCAGTGGTAAATCTACCCTCCTGCGCGTGCTGACTACTGCGCTGGTGCCCACCTCGGGAGCGGTGCGAGTCGGCGGCGTGCTCTTGGGGGAAGATCCGTCGGCCGTGCGCCGTCAGTTGGGGATCGTCTTTCAGAATCCCGCGCTCGATGGGAAAATGACGGTCGGCGAAAACTTGCGGATGGCGGGTTTGCTCTACGGCATGGGCCGCCGCGCCGTGCGCCAGCGCAGTCAACAGTTGCTGGAGGTTGTCGGCTTGTGGGAACGGCGCAACGAGCGGGTGGAGAAGCTCTCTGGAGGCATGCGGCGGCGCGTCGAATTGGCCAAGGCGCTGCTGCCAACGCCAGCTATTCTCGTGCTCGACGAGCCGACTGCCGGGTTAGATCCAATGGCGCGTCAAGATTTCTGGCTCCAAGTGGAGGAACTCAAAGCGGACGAACAACTCACAGTCGTGGTCTCGACCCACCTCTTGGACGAGGCCGAGTGCGCGGACCGAGTCGCCATTTTGCACCAAGGACAGCTACTCGTCTGTGGTCCCCCAAGGGCCTTGCAGCGCCAATTGGGGCGCGAGATCCTCACGCTGCGCAGCGACGATGCTGCCGCACTACAAGCAGCACTGCGCAGCGACATGGATCTCGAGGGGCTAGTCGTCGATCAGGATTTGCGCGTCCCGCTCAACAGCGACATCAGCCTCGACGAGGTATTCCAGCGCTTCGGCTCCCAGATTCGCTCGCTGTCTTTGGCTCCTCCCTCGCTCGACGATGTGTTCGTGCGCTACACCGGCCAGCACCTTGAAGAAGGAAACGCCGCTTGAACGGCGCGTGGATTTTGGCTCAGCGCGAAGTGCTGCGCTTTTTGCGCCAGCCTTCGCGGCTTTTGGGGAGCTTGGTGCAGCCGCTGATGCTGTGGTTTTTCATGGGCTCGGGTTTTGCCGACAGCTTCATCAGCGGGGGCAGCGAGTTGAGCTACAGAGAGTTTTTCTATCCGGGCATCGTGCTGATGCTCCTGCTTTTCGCGGCGATTTTTTCCACCATCACCCTCATCGAAGATCGCAGCGCTGGCTTTTTGCAAGGCGTGCTGGTAGCCCCAGTGCCGCGTCTGAGTATAGCGCTGGGCAAGCTGGTCGGCGGTACGCTCATTGCCTTGTTGCAGGTGCTTGTGTTTTTGCTGCTGGCACCGGTGGCTGGCATTGGCTTGTCAGTGGAGATGATCTTAGTCCTCTTGGCCCTCTGCGCGCTGATCGGCATGGGCTTCACGGGTTTGGGTTTCATGGTCGCGTGGCAGTTGGATTCAGTGGCTGGCTACCACGCAGTAATGAGCGTCGTGCTCATCCCCTTGTGGTTCCTTTCCGGTGCACTCTTTCCCATTGAAGGGGCTGCGCCTTGGCTCGAGTGGGTGATGCAGTGCAATCCCGTGACTTACGCACTGGTAGTTTTGCGGAAGGCGTTCTACTTGGTGCCGGCTCAACTGATAGCCGACGCGGCGTTTGTACACGCCCTGCTGATCACCGGCGGCTGGACGGTACTGACGACGGTTGGGGCCGCTTGGATGGTGGCCCGCAATCGCGGCCCCTGATTTCAGAGTTGGTAGAGCATTAGATAGACCACCACGCCGCTAACCGAGACAAAGATCCACACCGGCCAGACCCAGCGGGCCAACCGACGATGGCGGGCAAAATCTTGGTTGTAAGCGCGCCAGACGACGAGGGCCACAAAAGGGGCCATTATTGCCGCGAGGATGATGTGGGGTATGAGCACGGCGAAGTATAGGGGACGAGTCCAGTCGTAGTGGGGATAGGGCACCGAGCCTACCTGAACGTGGTAAACCAAATACGAACACAGGAAGAGCACGGAGCAGGTGAGCGCGGCTAGCATGGACTTTTGATGGGCTTGACGCGCGACGCGACGGATCTGCAGGTAGCCGCGCACGAGCAGGAACACGCACAAGATGTTGAGACAGGCGTTTAGCGTGGGCAGATCTGTAACAGACACAGGCTAGCAGGAAGGGGACCAATGTAAACGCGAGCTGGCGACTAGTGCGCAAGCTCGCGTTGTGTCGTGGAGCCGCCACCCGGACTCGAACCGGGGACCTACTCATTACGAGTGAGTTGCTCTACCAGCTGAGCTATGGCGGCTATGCTGTGCAGTAGAAACTAGGCGGAGCTAGTTACGGTGTCAAGAACCGCTGCGGTTCGCGCCGCCTACTAAAAGAAATTGAACAGTTTGCCCAGTGCATGGGCAAAGCCGTTGCGGGGCCGGTCGGCGTCGTGCGACTCGACAGGTGTGCTGTGTTCGTTGGCGACAAAGCGCAACAAGCCGATCGCAGTAGCATAGCTGGGGTCGCTGACCTCGGTAGGGGCGATTGCGTTTTGGGGGACGCCAATGCGGACTTGGTGGCCGAGTACTTCCTCGGCGAGTGGCGCGACTTGGTCGAGCAAGGCCCCACCGCCGGTGAGGACGATACCAGCGGCTAAGCGGTCGTTGTAGGAACTGTTGACGAGGGCTTGGCGCACGTATTCAAAAATCTCGCGCTGCCGGGCTTCAATGATCGTGCTGACCTGCTGCTTAGTCAAAGTACAGGTGCGGCCAGCGGTCGTGTGGTACGTGACGGTCTCGTCTCCGTCTTCCCCGGGACAGCTAACGCTGCCAAAGCGGCATTTGAGCTTCTCGGCTTCGCGGATGGGGATGCTCAAGACGACCGAGAGATCGCGCGTTATATCGTCGCCCCCCAGCGGAATTTCCTCTAAGTGCCGCATCGGACCTAGGAACACGGCGAGATCGCAGGTGCCAGCGCCGAGATCGAGCAAGGCCACCCCCATGTCGCGCTCGTCTTGGGACAAGGTGGCATGGGCCACGCCCACGCTTTCAAGGACGACGCCGACGATCTCAACGCCGGCTTTGGAAGCTGCGTGACGAAAGGCTGTGCATAGATGCTCGGCCACAGAAACAGTCAGCACCTCGATTGATAGGCGATTGCCGTGCAGCCAAAGCGGATTTTGTACCGGCTCGCCATCGACGGCATAGCTCTGGACGAAGCGGTGCATCACCATCCGGTCCTCGGCGACTTGTTCCTGCGCGACGGCAAGTAGAGCGCGGTCCCGATCCTCTTCGGAGATGGGGTTGGAGGCCCCAGAGATGCCTACCGTGCTGTAATTTGTCTGGGTGCTGATGCCTTCACCGGCCATGCCGAGATAGGCCCCGGAGATTTTGAGGCCAGTCGAGCGTTCAGCTTCAGTGAGGGCCGCGTGGATGGACTCTGCTACTTGGGGCATGTCGATGACGGCGCTGCGGCGCAGACCCGTGCAAGGGCTTTGCCCCAAGCCCAAAATTTTGACTTGGGAATTGTTTTGCACCTCGCCGACTAGGCATAGAACTTTTGAGGCACCAACATCGAGAACGACGACGGGGGCTCCAGCCATGGTTGGCGTCCCTTCTTTCTAAGCGCAGCCGTAAAATGCAGCGCAATAAGATCAAGACGAGGACGTATTGGGAGGGGGAGGAAAACTACCGCTTAGCGGTAAAGATGCGACAGATTGGGGCACTCGGCCCCTAATTACCTGTGCTTACAGCGCCAGACAAAGGGGGAAGCCGGCCTGCCGTAAACACTTTAATAGTTAAGGATATGGAAGAATAGGAAAGCCGCCGGAGAAAGTCAAGTCCAACGGAGGGCTAGGCTGGCCTTGACTGAGCTAAGTCTTGCGCCTAAGATAAGCGAAATTGCGAACATTAATGAGTGCGCTTGCGATGCGCTCGCAGAAAGGAGCGAATATATGGCTCGCGGAGTAAACAAAGTAATTTTGATCGGCAATTTGGGCAGCGATCCCGAAGTGCGCTACACGCCAAATGGAGCGCCCGTAGCCAATTTCAGCTTAGCGACTTCTGAAAGCTGGAACGACCGCAATACGGGGGAGCGCCAGGAGAGGACCGAATGGCACCGACTCGTGCTCTGGAGCAAGCTGGCCGAGATCGCCGGGCAATACCTCAAAAAGGGTGCTAAGATTTATGTCGAGGGCAGATTGCAGACTCGGTCTTGGGACGACCAGAGCGGCCAAAAGCGCTATATGACCGAAGTCGTGGTCAACGACATGCAGATGCTCGATTCTCGCGGCGAGGGCGGTGGCAATGGCGGCAGAGACACAGGCTACAATCCGCCTGGCGATCCGTCCGGTGGGCAAAACGTCGGCCCAGCCTCCCAGCCCGCCGCGCCCCCGTCGCCGGGTGGCGACGACGACGACTTGCCGTTCTAAAGTTTGGCAGGCAGCTTCTTCCACTTGTGGCTGGCCGAGCGAGTCTTTCCCCTAGTTTTCGGCGATTGCGCGGACGAAGGAAAGATGCAGGCGGCCTTTGCTGCCGGTTCCGTAGGCCCGGATATAGGTTTTTTCCCCGGCGGCCCAGCGGCCTTGTCGCACCGCGCACATCTGGAGCGTTGCGGCGATTTTTTGCGCGCCCTTACCCTGGGGGCCGCCAGCGCTAACGAGCGGGCGTTTGCTGCGGGTTGGGGATTGCACGTCTATGCGGATATGGCCGTACATCCTTGGGTCGAGGCCCGCGTGGCCACCTTGCTCCGCGAGGGGACCCGGCCCACCGTGCCTGATTTGTGGCACATGCGTTTGGAATGGGGGATTGATTGCCGCTTGCTGGCTAGCGCGGGAATGGACGGGTTGTGGAGTGCGCGCTTGCACTTTCCCCGCCGCGCTGATGGCCGCAGCTTGCTAGGGGAAGTGGGGCAGGCTTTCTATGGTCGAGATGCCGATGAGAGCCTGCTGGAACAAGGGGAGGAGGCCACCGCCCGGTGGCTGCAACGAATTCCCAAAATTCTCTGGTGGGGAGGACACATCCGCGTGGCCGGACGCCGTCCCAATCTCCTGTGTACATTGGCGTTTGCCCACCTGGGACGCAAGATCCTCGGAGATTGGCTCCAGCACTGGGTGCGCTTTAAGGATGGCGCGGCCTTAGCCCGTCCGCTGTTGCCTTCAGACCAAACCTACGAGCAGGTCGTCAAGCTGGGCGAGTCGGCTGTGGAACAGTTTTGTCACGGGTTTGACGAGGGCTTCGACCAGTTGGGCAATCCCGATTTATATACGGGCGAAGCAGGCGATGGCTAGCGCCGAAGTACTCCTGAGTTTTGGCGCGGGGCTGGCCGCCATGGGGTTGATTTACGCAGCGGTGCGTCTCTGTAGATCGCGGGCTTCTCGCTCGCCTCTTTTGACTGAGCTTTTAGACTCCCGCATCCAGTACGCGTTGGCCGGGCTAGTTTTGGGCTTGCTCGTGCCGTTGGATATGCGGCCCAGCCTCAGCGCGGCGGCCGATCTGGCTGCTGCGTTTTTAGTAGGGATTTTCGGGTTATTGGTCGGATGTAGCATTGAGTTGCGCCTGCTCAGGCATGTTAGCCGACTCCTGCTGTTACTGGAAATCGGTTATCTAGTCTTGTTGGGCTTGGGTTTGTGGGCGCTGAGCTATGGCTTTTCGCAGGGAGGTGTGGATGGGGCTGTATTATGGGGTGTTTGTGGCTTGGGGGCCGCTTGCTGGGTGCGCCAGAGCGGCAGGGGGGGGAGGCCAAAAAAGAAAAGCACCGGTTTGTCGCCTTCGGTTAGCGCGCTGGTCGGCCTACTCTTGGCTGGCGTGGGGATTATGCAGCTACGTCCAGGAGGATTTGAAATATACTTGCCGTTGGGTTTCCCCTCGGTCGTGGTCGTCGAAGGGACGTGGACGGAATGGGGGTCGTGCCTAGTATTGGGCGCTTTGGTCGGCTTGATTGTGGACTTAGCGACCCGCAGCGTCAGCAGTGGATATTTGTACTATCTGATAGCCGTCGGGCTTCTGTTAGGCAGCGGCATAGCTGGTGCGTTGGGCTTGGAACCCCTGTGGGTGGGAGCTGTGGCTGGAATTTGGTTGGTCAATGCGACGATGCGCCGCTTAGATATCTTGCGCGCCTTGGAGCAGGGTCAAGACATGGTGCGGACAGTGTTGCCTGGGGTCGCGGGGTGGGCGCTTGGGGCGGCATTCGTCGAAGGCGGCTTTGAACTCGCGTTCAGTGCTTGGATTCTTTTGGCCTTGATTGCTGTGGTGCCAGGAGTGCGGTTAGGGGTGTGGCATGGAATGGGAAAGCTCCTCGGCCGCTCTGTGCATCAGCGTACCGGCGTAGAGCCGAGGCAGCTTTTGGAGCTAGATGACTTAGGACTGGTCATAGCCCTGAGCTTGGCGACCGTTCTGCCCGCTGAACAAGGAGCGGCTCTCTTGGCAGCCGCGCTCTTGGGGCAGCGGCTGATGCACATTGTTGCGGTGTGGACAATGGGCAGACTATCCGCGGCCTAGGTTGTAAAAGGCGGCCCGTTGCGGGTAGAGCGCTTGTTGGCCGAGGCTTTCCTCAATGCGCAGCAGTTGGTTGTACTTGGCCACGCGGTCAGTGCGCGAGGCCGATCCGGTCTTGATTTGGCCCGCATTAGTCGCCACGGCAATGTCGGCGATGGTCGTGTCTTCGGTTTCGCCCGAGCGGTGCGAAATGACGGCTGTGTAGCCCGCTCGCTTGGCCAACTCAATGGCGGCGAGAGTCTCGCTCAGGGTGCCGATCTGGTTGACCTTGACGAGGATGGAGTTGGCGATGCCCTTTTGGATGCCGCGGTTGAGTCGCTCGGTGTTTGTCGCGAAAAGGTCGTCGCCCACTAGCTGCACGTTGTCGCCCAAGGCCGCGGTTAGC
>JAJDYK010000055.1 GCA_022825185.1 Candidatus Latescibacterota bacterium
GGAGGAAATCGCCGATTGCGTCGATTTCTCGTCGGAGCGCATTCGCAACGCCTTTGAGATGGGGCAGCCGGATCTGCCCTTGGACGCCCCGGCTTTTGCCGACAGCGAGGTGACGTTTGCGCAGACCTTTGTCTCGGCCGAACCCAGCTCGCACGAGCGCTTCGTCGAGGGAGAAATGCGCGCGGCGGTGGCCGATTGTCTGAAGGTGCTCGACGCCCGCGAATCCCACATCGTCCGCGCTTATTTTGGCCTCGACGACAGCGCGCCCAAGACCTTGGAGGAAATCGGCGAGTCCATGGGCGTCACCCGCGAGCGCGTGCGGCAGTTGCGGAACCGGGCGCTGGAAAAAATGAAAGACGAGTGCGGCGGGCATTTGGTCGAGTTTTCGAACAACTGAGCGGGCGACAGGCCCATTGCCGGGGGCTGTGCCGCGTCCTATTATTGGATCAGCTTAACGAGAGGACGCTATGGCCCCGCTCCGGCAGAAATTATTGGTACTCTACGCCCATTCTCCCGATTTGCACAGCCAAACCGTGGCTTGGTCGCTGTACGACGGCACGGGCGAGGACCGGTCCAGCAGCGGCGATAGCGAGGAACCACCCTATCCTTCGGTGGTGGCGGCGATGCGAGACGGGTGGCGGGTGGTGCAGTTCCCCCAGCAGTACCCTGCCTATCCAGGCATGGAATACAACACGTCCTACCTGAAATACGAGTACATCCTCGAAAAGATGGAGGCGGTCGATGGTTGATAAGCAATCTCTCCTTACTACCAAGCAAATGGCGCAGTTTGTCGCCGCCGGCTTTTTGCGCTTTGACGAGTTGGTGCCCGACGAGCTCAATCGCGCTGCGTGCGCGGAGATGGAGGCCGGGGTCCCACGGGGCCGCGCTGGCGCGCCGCTCGCCGAGTTGTGGAGCGATGCGGCGGTTGGTCAAGTGGTGCGTCTGCCCCAGATTCAGGGGATCATTCACAGCTTAGTCGGTCCTGGCCCGCTCTACGACCACCACGCCGTGCATACGGTTGATGCCCACCACGAGCACGGGCAAATCTGGCACGCCGACGCGATTATCGACACCCGGCTGCACTTTGACATCCAGCTCTTCTACTTTGCCCACGACACGCCGCGCGAAATGGGCGGCACCATGTTCCTGCCCGGCAGTCACTACCGCCGCATCAGCGAGTCGGACATCGCTCGCTATCAAAACTTCCTCGGGCAGATGCCGATGGTTTGCAAGGCCGGCACGGTGGCCGTGGCCCACCACGGCATCTGGCACTGTGCCCAACCCAACCTAACGGGCCGCAAGCGCTACATGTTCAAGCTGCGGCTCAACCCCACGGTGCGGCAAAAGAAGCTGTGGAATATCGACGATATCGACGATGCGGAGATCCCTGCGCTGCTCAACGCCAACCATCGTTGGTATGGCAATGAGGTGCGCTTGGAGGTCGTCAATCGCATCAAGCTGTGGCGCTTCTTGACCGGCGACGAGAACTACGACGTGTCCTACTGGCTGTCGCGGCTGGAGAACGCGCCCGAAAATGAGCTGCGGGCAGCGTGAACTGAACGCGCCCCAGGCAAAAGCAAAAGCCGACCCAGCTACTGGGTCGGCTTTTTTTGTCGTGTTGACTGTATCGGACTAGCGGTGCAGTGGCTTACTCTTTCAGAAGGCAAGAGCAATCCAGCGGGTCCGGACTGGTGAAAACCTTACGCGCCAATTTGTCTAAGATCGCTACATCGGTGTGCTGGCGCTCGCCGCGACCGTCGGAGAGCAAAATCGATCCGTGGCGCTGCCAATTGGTCCAGGGGCCGGTAAAGCGCGGTTCGGCGTCGGCGGCCTCGCGGTAGAACGCCCATTGGGTCACTAGCCGCGATTCTTGGTCGATCCAGACCGCGTACTTGTTCTGCGGGGTGACGCCGACGTCTTTGAACGTGAGTTCCAACACTTCGGCTGGCCGTCCGTCCTCGGTGGCTTCTAGGCCCCGATAGTGCAGGGTGACGCCGGTGTCCTTGAGCTTGTAGGGCATGACCAGCCAGTACGAGTCGTTGATCCAGGCGCGGTAGCCGTGGTCGAGTTTGGCCGCGAGCGTGTCGGGATCGCTGATTTCCTCTCCAGCGGCGAAGGCGCGGCCCTCTTTGCTGTGGATGTTCATCAGCACCGTCAGATCGTCTTGCTCGAAGCGAATGTCCCCCGTCCACTTGTCCCACACGTGCAAGCGGAACCCGAAAAAGCGCCAAGTGATGTAGCGAGTGGCGTCCCAGTTGGCGCGACCGCCCATCGCAGCCATGACTTCGTCGGCTAGGGCGATGGCTTTGGGGTCGGAATCGGCGGCGTTGAAGCCGGGGGCTGCGGGATTATCGGCGGCGTGGGCTAGGCCGATGCAAAAGGAAAAGACTAGGAGTAAGCGCAACATAGGGATCCTTGCGGTTGAGGTGGCTGGAGCGCGAAAAGTCTGCCGACTTCTTACGAATGATCAGGTAGAACCTCGGGTAGCAATTTTTCTAACTCGGCCAACGGAGCCTCTAAAGTCTGGATGGCCTCGGTCCAGAACTGGGTATCTTCGAGGTCGCGGCCCAAGGCACGGCGGGCCACGCCCTCGGCCGTGTCGCTGCCAGTGAGGCGGAGAAATTCCTCGTAGCGGGGGAGAAAGTCGGCTCCCTCTTGTTTAAACATTGAATATAGGCCACGGCTGAGCAGAAAGCCGAAAGTATAAGGAAAGTTGTAGAAGGTCACGCCGGTGATGTAGAAGTGGAGTTTTGAGGCCCAGAAGTAAGGGTCTTCGCCTCCTTGGGCGAGCGCGTCGCCAAATACTTCGCGCTGGGTTTCGATCATCAGTTCTTTGAGGCGACTGACTGTGAGTTCTCCGTCGGCGCGTTCCTCGTAGAGCTTTTTCTCGAACTGGTAGCGCACGGGGATATCGAGCAGGAAAATTGCGCCGTGGCCGATCTCTTGGTTGAGGGCGCTGGCCTTTTGGGCCGGGCTGAAGGAAGGGTCGGCGAGGATGCCCTCGGTGAGGATCATTTCGCCGAAGGTAGAGGCCGACTCGGCCAGCGTCATCGGGTCGAAGCGGGCATAGGTGCGCATGTCGCGCATGATGTAGTTGTGGAAAGCGTGGCCAATTTCGTGGGCGAGCGTGATCACATCGCCGAGGGTGTCGTTGTAGGTCATATAGACGCGGGACTCGCGGGTCAACAGCGAGCCGGTGCAAAAGGCTCCAGGCCGCTTGCCGGGGCGGGGCGCGTGTTCGATCCATTGGCGTTCATAGACTTGGTTGAGAAATTCGCCTAGGCGTGGGTAAGCCGCTGCAAAGGAGCGGGAGACGAGGTCCTTTGCTTCATTCCAAGAAAGCTGGCCTTGATCGGGCAGTGGTAGCGGCGCGCCTAGATCGTACCAAGCGACGCCTTCGGTGCCCATGAGCTGCGATTTGAGGGCAAGGATGCGGCGCGGCAGTTCGATTTGGTCGGTGATCGCTGCAAACATCGCATCGAGGGTTTGGGACGAAGTGGAGGCTTGAAAGCGAGCGACATCGAGAAAGTGGTCAACGCCGCGATGCCGGTTGAGGGTCAGTCGCGTTCCCGAGATGGCGTTGAGCGCGGCCGCGGCGACATCTTCCACGTTTTCCCAGGCTTGGTTGCCGCCAGCAAAAGCGGCTTGGCGCACTCGGCGGTCGGGGTCTTCCATCAGGGCGCGGCGCTGCGACATGGGGCGGCGCTCGGTGCGGCCGTCGGGGAACGCCATGTCGAATTCGAGCTTGCCGGAAATTGAGTCGTAGAGGCGGCCCCAAGCGTGGAGACCGTCAACGCCGAGGTCGGCAGAGAGCATCTCCTTCTCCGGGCTCATGGTGCGCTGCGCGTCTTCGCGCTGGCGGCGGAGGAAGTGGCCGCAGTCGGCCAAGGCGGGCCGCTGGGCGAATGTGGCAAACATTTCGTCGGAGGCATCCTTGAGTGCGCGTAAGAGTTCAACATCGAGCTTTTCGCTCTCGGCCGCTAGCAGGGCAAAGGCGGCTTCCTCGCGGGCGTAGTCTTCATTGCGGGCGTCCGCTGCAGTAAGACAGCCGAGGTAGGAACCTAGATGGGAGAGGCGGTCGGTCAGACCCTCAGTCAGGAGGAATATGGCCTCCCAACTATCGGCATTGTCCTCGGCAAGCGGTGCCAGGGCGGCGGCTTGCTCACGTGCCGTTGCAATGTCCCTTTGCAGTTCATCTTTGAATTGCCGCATGGCCGGGCCATCAAATTCAGCGAAATAGCTCGTCAGGTCCCAGTCCATGGCTGCTGGAGTAGCGGTCATAGGTCGTTTTCCTTGCTGTGATTAAGTGCCGATTAAAAATAACATCAGCGAGCTGGAGCCGACTATATCGTCCTTAGCTCGCTGATGTTCAAAGAGAATCCAGGCGCGATCAAGCTCGGATAGCCATCAGGTAGGACGCGGCCGCTCGTATTCCGTCGCTTGAATTCTACAATAGTTTGCAGCCTTCTAGCTCTTTAGTACTCAGGCGGATGCCGCCGGCGCGAAGCCCGCGCACGGGATATTCGCTGATGGGGAAGACCTCGTTGAGTTTGCGGAGGCGCGGCTTGGGCTTGTAGTCGAGGGCGATCTGTTTGTCGGAGTCGGTGGTCAGCTTGAGCACCTTGCAATCGGTGGGCACGAGATCGTAGCTGCGGCCTAAGATGAACTTGTCGATGGTGCAGCGCTTGATGTAGGAGGCACCGGCCTTGTCCTTATAGACGACGGTGAAAACCAGCTCTTTATCTACCAAGCCGCAGTGGAGCAAACCCTTGCCGACGAAGAGTTTATCCGGCGCGTGGACGACCGAGTAGGTGCCGTCCTTGCGGATGGCGAGCACAGCATCGTACAGCGATACGTCGCAGACGGCGGTGCCGCTGACTTGGTGGCCGAGATAGCCGGTCTTTTTGTCGTAGCGGAGCTTGAGGTTGCGGTTGGCCGCCGAGCGCGCATCCACTCTTTCGATCTCCACGATTTCGGTGCGACGCGGGAACTGGCTGCGGTATTTGTCGATGAGATCCTGAATAAAGGCGATGGTATAGGGAATAATGCCGTCCAAATGCTTCTTGATCTGGCGCAGTCGGGCGCGGATTTCCTTCATCTCTGCTTGGGCGCGATTGATGTCGTAGCGCGAGATGCGGCGGATTGGAATTTTGAGCAGGGTCTCGATGTCGTCGTCGGTAATATCGCGTTTGAGCTGCGGGGCAAAAGGCCAAAGCCCGGTGCGCACGGCTAGGGCGACTTCGCCTGTGGTGGTCTGCTCCTCAATGGCCTTATAGATGCGGTTTTCGATAAAGATCTGTTCGAGAGTCTTGGCGTGGAGCCTGTCGTTGAGTTGCTCGGCTTCGAGATGGAGCTCAGCCTTGAGGATATCGACGAGGCGATCGACGTTGTGTTGCAGGACTTCAGTGGCGCTCATCACTTGAGGCCGATTGTGCTCGTTGATCAGCATTAAGTTGGCTGAAATCGACAGCTCGCAATCGGTGAAGGCATAGAGCGCATCCACGATTTCCTCGGTATAGGTACCGCGCGGCAGCTTGATTTCGATTTCGACGTTTTCGGCCGTGTAGTCGGAGATGGTGCCGACCTTGATTTTGTTTTTGCGCGCGGCGTCTTCGATGGAGGCGATGAGTTGTTCGGTGGTGGTGCCGAAGGGCAGTTCGCGGATGACGATGCGCTTGGGGTCAGAAGTGTCGAGCCGGGCGCGGACTAAGACTTTGCCGTTGCCGTCGTTGTAGGCGGAAAAATCAGCTAGGCCGCCGGTGGGGAAATCAGGGCGGAGCTGGAAGGGACGGTCTTGCAAATAGGCGATTTGGGCTTCTAACAGTTCAATGAGATTGTGCGGCAGTATCTTGGTCGCTAGGGTGACGGCAATGCCTTCGGCACCTTGGGCTAACAGCACCGGAATTTTGGCGGGGAAAACCACTGGCTCCTGATTGCGACCGTCGTAGGAATCGACATAGTCGATCAGTGCCTTGTTGAAGAGCACCTGTTTGGCCAGTGGCGTGAGCCGGCACTCGATATAGCGGGCAGCGGCGGCTTCGTCGCCGGTGTAGATGTTGCCGAAGTTGCCCTGTTTTTCGATGAAGAGGTCCTTGTTGGCCAACAACACGAGCGCGCCGTAGATCGACTGGTCGCCGTGCGGGTGGTACTGCATGGTCTGTCCTACGACATTGGCG
>JAJDYK010000079.1 GCA_022825185.1 Candidatus Latescibacterota bacterium
CCTTAGTCAAAAAGGGCACGATCAACCAAAACGCGGCCCGCGAAGTCTTTGGCCAACTGTGGGAACAGGGCGGCTCGCCCACCGAGATCGTCGCCGCGCGCGGCCTCGGGCAAATCTCCGACAGCGGCGAACTCGACCAAGCAGTAGCCGAGGTGATCGCCGCGCATCCCGACGCCGTCGAAAAAATCAAGGGCGGCAATCACAACACCGTGCAATTTCTGATGGGTCAAGTAATGCGGGCGACGCGGGGGAAGGCCAACCCGCAGCTCGTGCAAGAATTGTTGCGCAAGCAGTTGGGGATCTAAAAGTTCCGTCTCAACTCCTCGTCGCCTACAACCCGAGGTCGCCAATTTTCTTCAACGGCAGGGCCGTTATATCCTGCGAGATCGGGTACTCCAAGTCGCCAGGATAGATCACCCACAGGTGCTCAAGCCCTAAATCCTCGATGACGATGCGCATGGATTTCGTCGTGCGCGGGGCATCGGTGCATTTGAACTCAAAACCCCAGCGTTTCCCCCGTCGCAGCAACAGCAGATCCAACTCGGCACCGCGTTGGGTGGCGTAGAAATAGGCTTGGTCCTGACCGTGCGCGAGCAACGTCTGTTCGAGTGCGAACCCCTCCCAGCTAGCGCCGTAGCGCGGGTGCATGGCCAGTGCCGTCATGTCTTCAATCCCCAGCAGGAAGTGCAGAATACCGCTATCGCGCAGGTACACCTTCGGGGATTTCACCATCCGCTTGCCCAAGTTCTCAAACCACGGCGGCAGTACCCGAATCATAAAGGTACCGGCTAGCAGATCGCGGTAGTGATTCACCGCCGTGGGGCTCACATCCATGGAACGCCCCAGTTCCGCAGCATTCCAAGTTTGCCCGTGATAGTGCGCCAACATGCGCCAGAAGCGACCCAATGCTTCCGACGACACCTTGGAACCCAACCCCGGGATGTCCCGCTCCAGAAACGTGCGCGTAAACGACTGCATCCACCGCTTCCACGCTGCCGCCGACCGCGCCAGCCACGCACGCGGAAAGCCGCCGCGCATCCAGAGCCGATCTTGGTGCTCCGGCCCCACCTCTGCCAACGAGAAGCCCCCCACATCCACGAATAGAATCCGTCCTGCCAGCGTCTCTGATATGCCTTGGATCAGATCCCAAGAGGCACTGCCGAGCAGCAGAAAGACGGCCTTCCGATTCGGATCGTCGCACACCGGGCGTAGCACCTCGAACAGAGCCGGGAGGCGTTGCACCTCATCGATGACGACCAAGCCCTCGCTGTTGCGCAACAAAGTTTCCGGTGTTTGCGACAATGCTTCGCGGACAGCCGAGATTTCTAAGTCGAACACAGTTGATTGCCCCGGCCATGCCGCTGCGACCTGTCGCGCCAACGTCGTCTTGCCTACTTGCCGGGCACCGAGCAAGGCCACGGTCGGTGCTTCTTCAAGATCGCTGACTGCCTCAGAGAGCAGTGTCGAGCGAGGGATAGATTGTTGCATATCGTTTATCTACCATAGGATTTTCAACAAAAATATCTTATTTCACAGGTGGCGCAATGGTTCGTGGTGCTTACTCCTTCAGACAAGTTCCATTGACAAGGTTTATTTATCCTATGATACTGATGCTGTTGACGACAATCGGCATTCTGTTATATTAACAACCATGACAAATATAACAGAATTACGCGATATTCCGGCCCTATTGCGCGCCATCCGCGCCCGCCTCGATCTCACCCAAGAGCAACTCGCCGAACGACTCGGTGTCTCCTTCGCCAGTATCAACCGCTGGGAAGGCGGCGCGATCAAGCCCCAGAAGGCTGCACAGGAGGCCATCGCCGCACTCGCTGTCGAAGCGGGCGTTGACGCGGCCGAGCCAACCGAAGCAGCCGTGCGCGTGACCCAGCGGCGGAAAGGCAAAGGCCGTGCGGCTGTGCCTTCGACCAAGCCCATGGAGCAGATGCTCTGGGACGCGGCCTGCTCTATTCGCGGCGAGAAAGATGCGGCAAAATTCAAGGACTACTTGCTGCCGCTCCTATTCCTTAAGCGGCTGTCCGATGTATTCGACGACGAGATCGAACGGCTAGTCGAGGAATACGGCGAACGAGACATCGCGCTGGAAATCGCCGAGAGCGACCACGCGCTGCTGCGCTTCTACCTGCCCCCGGAAGCGCGCTGGGGCATCATTAGCGGTCGCGAAAATTACGAGTGGCCGCTCGACGACCAAGGGCGCAGCACGCAGCCGAGGGACATCGGCGAGCATCTGACCAAGGCTGTGCGGGCGGTCGCGCGGCAAAATCCCTCGCTTTCAGGCGTCATCGACTTTGTCGATTTCGCCGCCGAGCGCAATGGCGAGCGCGACATCAACCCGGCCAAACTCGCCGCAGTCATCGAGACCTTTTCCGACCCGCGCTATAGGCTCGGCCTCGCCGACGTACAACCCGACTTCCTCGGCCGCGCCTACGAGTATCTACTGAGGAAGTTCGCCGAAGGTTCCGGCCAAAGCGCTGGCGAGTTCTTCACCCCCACCGAGGTCGGTTTCCTCATGGCGCACATTATGCGCCCGCGGCCCGGCGAGGATTGCCACGACTACGCCTGCGGCTCGGCTGGTTTGCTCGTCAAGCTCCAACTAGTCGCCCGCGAACTCGACCCCACTAGCCGCGTACCGCTCAAGCTCTACGGCCAAGAACTGCAAGCCGAGAGCTACGCCGTCGCCCGCATGAATGGGATCATCCACGACATGGAGGTCGAGATCGAGCGCGGCGACACCATGATTAACCCCAAGTTCAAGACCGCGACCGGCCAGATCGCCACGCACGACATCGTGGTCGCCAATCCCATGTGGAACCAGCCGTTCAGTCCGGAACTGTTCGCCAATGACCCATTCGACCGCTTCCGTACCCAAGGCGGCGCGACCACCGGCAAGGGCGATTGGGCTTGGCTCCAGCATACCCTCTCCTGTCTGAACGAGCGCGGGCGGGCTGCGGTGGTGCTCGACACCGGCGCGGTGACGCGCGGCTCGGGTGCCAAGCACGAAGACCGGGAGCGCAACATCCGCAAGTGGTTCGTGGAGCGAGACCTGATCGACGGCGTGATCCTGTTACCGGATAATCTCTTCTACAACACCAGCGCCGCTGGCGTGATCGTGGTGCTGTCGAAACGCAAGCCAGAGGCACGGCAGGACAAAATCGTGCTGCTCAACGCCAGCAAGCGCGTGGGCAAGGGACGGCCCAAGAATTTCATCCCGGAGGAGGACATTCGGCTGATTGCGACGGCGTTTGCGAAGGGCGAGCCGGTGGAGGGGGAGGTTGCTGTTATTACGCGGGAGAAGGCGGAGAAGGCGGATTACAACTTGAGTCCGAGCCGGTGGGTGGGGCAGACGGATGCAGTGTCTCAGCGTCCGATTAAGGAAATCATTGCCGAAATGCAGCGCCTTGATGAAGAGGCCCGCGAGATTGAAGCGTTGATGGCTCAAATGTTGGCCCGATTGCAGTAAGCGCACACTCAATGACATAAGGAGGCAAGAAGATGGGAGCGACACACGTAACAGTCAGAATCACGAACCCTGCTGACTCGGATAGGTACTGGGAGGGACTATTCTTGGTCGATACAGGAGCCACAGATTCCCTTGTGCCCAGACCGCATCTGGAGGCTATCGGCTTGGAGCCTAGGGGGCGAAGAGTATATGAGCTGGCCGATGGCCGTGAACTCGTCGTTGACGTCACGGCTGCGGTGATTGAGTTCATGGGCGAATTCGTCGGCGGGACGGTCATCTTCGGCGACGCTGACGCAGAGCCGCTGCTGGGTGTGACGGCGCTGGAATCCGTCGGCATAGAAGTGGATCCGGTGAATCAGCGGCTAAAGAGGCTGCCGGCCGTGCGGCTCAAGGGAATGGCGGGTTTGCGATGAATGAAGCGTGGACATGGCGTCCCCTCGGGGAGATGTTCGAGATCGGCGCGGGCAAGACGATGTCCGCCGCCGCTCGCAACGGTCCTCACAAGACTCCATTCCTTCGGACATCGAATGTTCTCTGGGATGAAATTAACCTGTCGTCTGTAGATGAGATGGCGATTCCAGACCACGAACTACAAGCCAAGCTATTGCGTCGGGGCGACCTGCTTGTGTGCGAAGGTGGCGAGATCGGGCGGGCTGCGATATGGAACGGCGAAGTCGAAACCATGTCATTTCAGAACCACTTGCATCGGCTACGGCCCATTGTCGAGGAGGTCGAGCCACGTTTTTACGTGTACTTCCTGCAATCCGCCTTTACTCAACTCGGCATATTCGAGGGTGCGGGTAACAAGACGACGATCCCAAACCTATCGCGTAGTCGATTGGTAGGACTTGAGGTACCGCAGCCAAGGATTGACGAGCAGCTAGCGATAGTAGCCGCTCTTTCTCGGGTTCGGGAAGCCATCAAGACACATCATCAGAGCGTCGAGCTTGCACAGGAGTTAAAACGTGCCGCGATGCAGACCCTCTTCGCTCGTGGACTCAGGGGTGAGGCGCAGCAGGAGACCGAGATTGGGCCGGTGCCGGAGAGCTGGGAACTACGACCTATCGGTGAGTTCGCACATCAGTTGCAATATGGACTCTCAGTGCGCGGCGAGCCTTCTGGCCGCTACCCGATACTGCGAATGAACTGCCAGCAGGATGGAAAAGTCCTTCTACGTGATTTACAGTTTGTGAACGTCGATGACGAAACGGCTAAGACCTATCGCGTCAAACCGGGCGATATCCTGTTCAATCGAACCAATAGCTATGAACTTGTGGGAAGAACAGCAATTGTCGAAATGGAAACTAATGCGGTCTTTGCTTCGTACCTTGTGCGCGTATCGGTTGACGACAAGCGTCTCGACCCTCGGTTTCTGAATCATTTTCTCAATTGGGACTCAGCGCAGGCCGAACTGAAGAAACTGGCTAGCCGAGGAGTAAGTCAAGCCAACATCAGTGCCGGAAAACTTCGGGAGTTTGGAATTCCGGTAACAGACTTGGACGAGCAAGGCGAAATCGTCGCTATCCTCGACGCCATTGACCGCAAGGTTGACCTACATCGCAGGAAACGGGCGGTGCTCGACGATTTGTTTAAGGCGCTGCTGCACAAGCTGATGATTGGCGAAATACGAGTGGGAGACCTTAATCTCGCGGCACTCAGCGGTACGTTGAGTTGTTGCCAAGCAGTGCCCACGCAGGATCCGAATCGGATTAAAAAGTAGTGCCAACTAGGGATGGGTAAACAAATCGGAGGCCAAAATGTGGTCAGATAACGAGACAGAAAAAGATTTCCTGAATTTTTCCGGAGTTGCAGATACGGTCGCTGAAATCATTGTCCAAGCCCAAGGCCGCCCCATCTCGGTCGGTGTGGCCGGAGCATGGGGTGTAGGTAAGTCCTCTATGATCAAGCTTATCCGGGGTTCTTTGGCGCAGCGTATGCAAGAGGGGAACGGAGATTTCGTCTTCGTCGAATTTAATGCTTGGCTTTATCAGGGCTACGATGACGCCCGCGCTGCGCTGCTGGAGGTCATTGCCAGCACCCTAGCTACAGAGGCGGAAAAGCGAAAGAGCGGGGCCGATAAGGCGAGAGAGTTACTTGGCCGGGTTAACTGGCTTCGTGCCGCGAAGCTAACGACTGGGTCCGCTTTAGCGTTGGCGCTCGGTCTGCCTCCGGTCGGGCTGGCTAGCGAGGTCTACAAACTTGGAGAGACAGTGTTGGCTGGAAAGGCCGATGCGCAAACGGTGGCCAATGCCGAGGGGATGGCCGAACAGGTTGAAACCCAAACCGGCGAATTGCTGAAGCCGAGACCTGACTCGTCTCCACCCAAAGAAATTTATGCGATCCGGCAGTGCTTTGAGCAGACGCTGTCAGAGATGAACGTGAGGCTTGTGGTACTGATTGACGATTTGGATCGCTGCCTACCGCCCACCACCATTTCCACGCTCGAAGCAATTCGTCTGTTCCTATTCTTGAAAAATACCGCTTTTGTCATCGCTGCGGACGATACTATGATTAAACACGCGGTGCGCCGTCACTTCGATGGTGTTGATGACACGTTGGTCACCAACTACTTCGATAAGCTCATTCAAGTGCCGATCCGAGTGCCGCCACTTGGGACGCAAGAAGTTCGAGCCTACATGATGCTGCTCTTTGTAGAGAACAGTGAACTTCCCGATCCCGATAAGGAAACCATCCGATCTAGGGTCTGTGCCCAACTCGCCCAAACTTGGCGAGGACAACGTGTTGACCGGGCTTTTATGCAAACAACTCACGATGCGCTGCCCACCAATCTTCTTGGCCGATTTGATACTGCCGACCGGCTGGCACCTCTAATGACAACCGCGTCGCAAATCGGAGGCAATCCACGACTTATAAAGCGCTTTCTGAACGCACTATCAATCCGTATGACGATCTCTAACACACATAGTGTGAGTGTGGATGAGGCTGCCCTCGCGAAGATGCTGCTGTTCGAACGATGTGCGGTTCCGGCCGCCTATGACATGCTGACTAAGGCAGTGAACAATGACGACGAGGGCAAGCCGCGCTTCCTAGCCGATTGGGAAAAAGCGGCCTTAAAGGGCAAGGAACTGGAGCTAAAAGAACCTTGGGACGATCTATTCATCCGGGAATGGCTCACTATATCACCTCGCCTTGCCAACTTGGATCTGCGCGGAATCCTCTATGTCAGTCGCGAACATGCCCCGCTGATCACACCGGAAGACCGCCTATCTTCGGAAGGGGCCGATGTACTCGCCGCTATTCTGGAGCACCCACGTATGGCAGCGCAGATACATGACCGGATGAAGCACCTTCCCCGACCCGAGACTACGATTATCATGGACAGAATCTTGGAACGTGCGCGCCAAGAGCAAGAGTGGGGTACGCCACCCATCTTGGATGCCGCCCTTGCTGTTGCAATTGCCGACCCCGTTCAAGGTACACGATTTGCGAGTTTCCTCCGCGAGCGCCCCCCCTCACAGATTAAACCGGGCATCGTGCCTAAGATTGGCGGCCAGTCCTGGTCCGGAGAGGTTTTCGACAATTGGTACGAATCTACGGTAACCGGGCCGGTGAAGAGAGCTATCACACAGGAACGAAAGAAGCAGCATGGGAACGTCTAACTCCAGCACAGGCCCAGGATCGGGCCTCCCCCTTGTTCCGCCGTGGGCGACCGATCCATCGTCGGTGGATGTTGATAGTAACAATGGGGAAGATAGCCAAGCCCAACAGTCGCAACCGGCCCCTCAATCCCCACTAGCACCTGCGAGACGATTCAGCTCGGCACGCAGGAGCCTAGGAGACTTCGCCCGCACCAGCGCGTCAGGTAGAATGTTTCGCGGGCTTGGGCACTACGTCCATAAGGGCTACGGTGGTGCCGGAATAGCAGCACAGCGTATGACCGGCACCGCCCGCACCGCCGGCAGGCTCTATACAGTCCTTTCCTCTACGGACGCCGAGCAGCCAGTACCGGGTAGCCCTCTTGATCTTGTCCTCCTTGAGGGACAGTCCGCTTACGAAATCATAGACGCCGTGGTTGAGGCCGTGCGTCCGGTTGATGGGACACAAGACGCTGAGGCAGGGCAACAGGCCATTCGTGACGCCCTATCCGAGTTACTCGATCGGTTTCCCGATACCTCTCTACTCGATCTCTCCGAGGATCAGCGCATATTCGCAATTGAGAGCTATATTGCTCTTGAGATTTTCAACCGCTTCAACTTAGACCTCGGCAAGACGCTACAAGATAAAGCACCTACTGCGAGTGTAGCGCTCTCTCGACTGAAGGAGGTCAAGGATTACATCAGGGAGACTGTTTCCGCGCGGTTTAGCGACCTGCACACAGTCGGAGAACAACTTGACGCACGCCACATATCCAACCTTGCTCAACAAGCCCTACACGATACATTCGCAGTTTTCGAGGAGTATGTCCAATGAGAATCGTCTGTGTACCAGAAGATTATGATATTGTGGCGACCCCATCTTGTGATCTCAATGTCGTTCTTTACGGGCGTACGGAGAATCCAGAGATCGGCTCAGTTGGTGCAACAGCCAGGAATGTGATCCAGCAGTGCCACTTCCAGCCGGCCGCCCGAGCTTGGGATCTTCTTTCAATCGCTTTATCTATTATCGCAGCCGATACAGCCGCACGGCGCAATGAAAGCCCGGACGGCTGGACTCGCCAACTCGACCTACATATTGCCGTTAGTGATCCCGCGTTCTGGAACTCACAAACCGATTTGCTGGTCAGACAACTCAAGTTCCTTACCACCGATATCTGGTCCGTCACCTTTTTGGCAGGCGGTGTTCATCCCGTCCCCAAAAAACCTATATCCAAACCTGATCAGGATTGCGTAGTTCTTCTGTCCGGCGGGCTCGACAGCCTTATTGGAACAATCAATCTCCTGAGCGCTGGCGGAAAAGTCCCTTATGCTGTCAGCCAAATTTCGCGGGGCGACAAGCAGACGCAAACCTCTTTCGCATCTATGATCGGGGGTGGTCTCGCACATCTCCAACTCAACCACAATTTCCGTTGTCCAGGCCAGAACGAGCTATCTCAGCGTGCCCGATCATTTATCTTTCTCGCCTATGGCGTACTCGCAGCCACGATTCTCGCTCGCTATCACGATGGCGAAGACGTTACACTCTATGTCTGCGAGAACGGTTTCATTTCCATCAACCCTCCCTTGACCGGCGCACGAATCGGCAGCCTGAGTACAAGAACGACCCATCCTGTTTTCATCGGCCTTTTTCAGCAACTTCTCAATGCTGCTGGTCTTAGGGTAAAGCTCGAAAACCCTTACCAGTTTCAGACCAAAGGGGAGATGCTCCAACACTGCGTTGATCAAGCATTTCTGCAAAAACATGCACATACCAGCACGAGTTGTGGGCGTTATACACGCCGCTACAAACACTGCGGCCGGTGCCTGCCTTGTCTCATTCGTCGTTCCGCCTTTCACGCATGGGGTGTTACGGATCAAACAGAATATGTCTATGCCGACTTGTCGCGAGATGACCCAAACCATGCGTATTATGACGATGTCCGTTCTGCCTCCATTGCCGTTGTAGCGGCGGAGGCTGACGGAATTTCGCAGTGGGCTGCCTCTTCGTTGAGTACTGCTCTGCTTGGCAATGTCAAGGCGTACCGAGATGTGGTAGGGCGAGGGCTTCATGAATTGGGATCATTTCTCAGAGCATCGGGGGTGTTGTGATCGATTTTCACTGTCACCTTGATCTTTATCCAGATCCTGACAATATGGCTCGCATCTGTAATGAGCGCGGCCTTTATGTCCTGTCCGTGACCACAACACCGAGTGCTTGGCATGGTACCAATGCTCTTGCACAGGATAGGATTAGGACGGCCTTAGGCTTGCATCCCCAACTCGCCCGTAAGCGAAAGACCGAACTCGGGCTCTTTAATGAGCTTCTACCGTACACCCGTTATGTTGGTGAAATCGGCCTAGATGGTGCATCGGAGTTCCGGTCCCACTGGAGGGACCAGATTGCTGTTTTCAATCATGTGCTTGATTCGTGTGCTCGTGCTGGCGGGAGAATCATGTCTATTCACAGTCGCCATGCTAGCAAGGCTGTACTCGACTGCTTGGCGTCGCATCCCTATGCCGGTATACCCATTCTGCATTGGTTTTCTGGCAGTTTACGCGATCTTGAGCGTGCGATCGCTATGGAGTGCTGGTTTAGCGTTGGCCCCGCGATGTTGCGTGGTGCCAGAGGAAAAATGCTCGCGGCACGTATTCCGCGCGAACGCATTCTAACCGAATCCGACGGGCCATTTGCACAGATTGATTGTCGTTCAATCCTACCGTGGGAGGTGGATAGAGCGGTGACTATCCTCGCCGATCTTTGGGGCAAAAATGTGCCGGAGGCTCAGCAGATTCTGTATGACAATCTTTATCGGCTTACCCAACTCCAAGCTCTGGTACGCGACTCCAGAACTAAACGTAATAACCATTGTGCGTAAAACTACTCATCTAGTTGTGGCCTGCGGAGTTGTTCCGAGATTTGAGAGAGGCTAAGAATCGACATCAACGGAGAAATAATACATGACAGACACACTGGTCTCCAAAGATACCGATTTTCTCCAAAGCTGCTATAGAGTGTCGCATAACCAAGTGATCGCACTACCTGAACGAGCAGAGATAGGGCTTATCAGAACCTGAAATGAACCTATAGTATGACCCGCTGCGCCTACATCTTTCTCGACGAGTCTGGAAACTTCGACTTCAGTGCGAATGATTCCCGCTACTTCGTCTTGACCGGAGTCAGCATGCGGCGACCGTTTCCGGCGTTGCGGACGCTCGACTCGTACAAGCATGACCTTCTTGAAGCTGGTCGAAATATCGAGTACTTCCATTGTGCTCACGACCGCAGGGTAGTCCGTAATCGGGTATTCGATCTGATAGCCGCTCATCTCAATGACATGCGTATGGAATGTCTGGTGACAGAGAAATCAACGGTCAGTGCTAACTTACGGCGAGACACTCAGTTCTATCCGAGAATGCTGGGCTACCTGTTGAAGCATATCCTGTCCAAGGAATTGACCACAGATGCCAAGGAAATCATCGTCATTACAGATTCCATTCCGCTGCACAATAGACGGCACGTCATTGCCAAAGCGGTGAAGCGAGCGTTGACGAAGATGTTACCACAGACAAAGAAGTATCGCATCATGCACCATAGCTCCCGCTCACACTTCGGACTACAGGTGGCGGATTATTGCTGTTGGGCTGTATTCAGGAAGTGGGAACAGGGGGACACGACTCATTTTGATCGCATCCGGCCGAGCTTGGCGAGCGAGCATCAAATGCTCCGCAAGGCGACACGCCGTATGTTAAAGAAAAAATGACCCCCCCGACTACTCCGTTGCCGGAGAGTTCTCACCTGGAGCGCTTGTCATCGGGGGGGAACCTTTTGACATCGGGCTATATGAATTATACCCGACCGCCCCTCCTGACCACCCGGGGGCATCCTAAGGGGATGCCGTCGTCAGGAGAGGACTTTAACTTGACGAGAAATGTACTCTCCGAGGCGGGCGCATGTCAAGTTTTGGCCGATGCGCGTTGGAAACGCCTGTGGGACCACAGGTTGGCTTATTCTGGCTTATTCTGGCTTATTCCGGCTATTCTGGCTTATTCGTGGATACTGCCCACACATCTGGAAGCTATGACAAGCTGTGACACGGAGCTATGACATGGCATACTGTGACAAGCCATCACAGAATCGCGGGTGAATCGTGAAACAGCGTCTGCTGTGTACGGAGGTGCTATCGGGGTCTTAAGGGGGTCTTAAGGGGGTCTTAAGGGGGTCTTAAGGGGCGCTATTATATCTCATTCGCGTCAGGCTAGCTTATCCAAAAGTGTACGGTAATCCGATCTAGCCAAGATCACCAAAGGCGGCGAACGCCATAACTATCGAAGAGCGGTTCAATTGAAACGATTACCCTCCCAAGCTGCCAATTCCTCTTCTGGGAGCGGCTCAAAGAAGCCGTCGTCGAGTTTTATCCGGCCCTTCATGGAGCCGAATTTCCGCTTACCCTGCTTTTGGACGCTTACTATCTGGGCCACCGGCGTGCCGCTGCGGGCGATGACGACCTCCTCCCCGGCCTCGACTTTGGCAAGCAAGCGCGACAGGTTGGTCTTCGCTTCATGGACATTCACTGTTACCATCGCCAACTCCTTGGGAATGAAGTTAGCTGAGAATATAGCCAACCAAGTAACTTGGCAAACGGAGAGCCCTTTGTGAACGCCCTCAACATCACCGAAGCCACCACCGTCCAGTTCCCCATGGTCCGCCACGCGGCCGAGATCGGCTGGACGCCACTCTCCCCACAAGACGCCCTGCAAAAGCGCGGCGGCGAAGCCGGGATGCTATTCCGCGATGAACTTGAAGGAGCACTCGGGCGATTCAATCCCTGGATGACAGACGATTCCATCCGCGCCGTCGTCGAACGACTCGAAGCGATCTCGCCGACGATTGAGGGCAACCGCGAGATGCTCGCTTGGCTGCGCGGGGAGCGGCAATGGTACGACGAGGCCGAACAACGATCCCGCCCCGTCCAGTTCATCGACTTCGCTGCGCCCAGCACCAACATCTTCCACGTCACTTGGGAATGGAAGCTCAAGCCACCAGCGCGCAAGGGCAACCGCGCCGACGTGATGTTCATCGTCAACGGCGTGCCAGTTGCCATCGTCGAGCATAAGCACCCAAAAGACGCCGACGCCATCGAGCGGGGCGTCACCCAGTTGCTACGCTACGAGAAGGAGACGCCGGAACTGATGGGGGCGGCGCAGCTCTTCAACGTTACCCACCTCCTCGACTATTGGTACGGCGTCACTTGGAACATAGCGCGCCGGTACATGGCGCGTTGGAAAGAGCAGTCGGAGGAAAACTACCGCTTCGCCGTCCAGTCGTTCTTCGAGCCGACCGATTTCCTGCGCACACTGCGCGATTGGATCCTGTTCTACGTCGAAGACGGCGAGACGCGAAAGTCCGTGCTGCGCCAGCACCAGCGCCGAGCCGTGGACCGCATCGTCGAGCGCTGCGCCGAGCCAGCGAAACGACGCGGACTCATCTGGCACACCCAAGGCTCCGGCAAGACATTCACCCTGCTCACCGCTGCTCGTCTGATCTTGGAACGCAAGGATGAATTCCGCACGCCGACAGTGGTCGTGGTCGTGGACCGAACGGAACTCGAAGGGCAACTCAAGGGCTGGGTCGAGCGCCTGCTCGGCGAGATGCAGCAGCAGGACATCGCAGTATGGCGTGCGAACTCCAAGGACGACTTGCGGGATATGCTCAAAACCGACAAGCGCGGCCTAATCCTGTCCATGATCCACAAGTTCGAGGGGCTGGAGAAAGACGCCAATACCCGCGACAACGTGTACGTATTCATCGACGAAGCGCACCGCTCGGTCGCCAAGGAACTGGGCACCTATCTGATGGCGGCCGTGCCCAACGCAACGATCATCGGATTCACCGGCACGCCAATTGACCAAACTGCGTACGGAGAAGGCACCTTCAAGATATTCGGAGTCGATGACGAGTTGAACTATCTCGACAAGTACTCCATCGCCGAGTCGATTGAGGACGAAACAACGCTACCGATTCGCCACACCATGGCCCCGAGCGAGATGACGGTGCCAACAGAGCGGCTCGACCAAGAATTTTTCGCCCTCGCCGAGATGGAGGGCGTCACCGATGTCGATGAACTCAACAAGGTCCTCGACCAAACCGTCGGCCTGCGCACCTTCCTCACTGCCGACGACCGCATCGAAAAGGTCGCCAAATTCGTCGCCAATCATTTCCAAAAGAACGTGGAACCGCTCGGCTACAAGGCGTTCCTCGTCGGCGTAAACCGCGAAGCCTGTGCCAAGTACAAGCGGGCGCTCGACAAGCTACTGCCGCCCGAATGGACTGTGCCAGTCTATACCGAGAATGCCTCCGACATCGTCAACCGCCCGATCGTGGCAGAGTACCAGCTTTCACCGGAAAGCGAGGCAGACACGCGCCTGATGTTCAAGAAAGCGGATGCGAACCCGAAGATCCTCATCGTCACCGACAAACTGCTCACAGGCTACGACGCGCCGCTCCTCTACTGCCTGTATCTCGACAAGCCCATGCGCGACCACGTACTCCTGCAAGCCATTGCGCGCGTGAATCGCCCTTACGGCCCGCAAAAACGGATCGGCCTCGTAGTCGATTTTGTCGGCGTTCTGCGCGAACTAAAAAAGGCGTTGCAATTCGACTCGTCCGACGTCAGCGGCGCAATTGAAGACCTTGATCTCCTGCTAAGCGAATTGCTCGACAAGCTCAGACAAGCGAAAGCTACCTACCTCGCCGATGGGAAAAATGGTGGCGCAGATGAACGACTAGAGCAGCTCGTCTATGGGCGTTTTCTAGAACCAGAGCGGCGCAAGGAGTTCTTTGAAGCCTACAAGGAGATTGAGGCACTTTGGGAGATCCTGTCGCCTTCGCCAGCGTTGCGCGACCACATCGAAACCTTCAGGCGGCTGGCGCGACTCTACGAGATTGTACGAAACGCCTATGCCAGCGGCACCAGCTATACGGCGGACTTAGCTAACAAAACGCGCCTCCTGGTACAAGAGAATGCTACTCAAGAAGGGCTAGGCCGTTTGACGAAGACCGCGACGTTTGACGTATCCACCCTTAAAGCCCTGCGAAGCGAGTCAGGCTCGGACGCGGCCAAAGTGTTCAACCTCGTGCGCGGCCTCCGGCAGGAAATCGAGAGCAACCCAGACAAAGAGTCCGTGCTGCTGCCCTTAAAGGAACGCGCTGAAAGCATCCTGAAGGAAATGGAAAATCGCAAGACGACCGCGCTAGCAGCTATGGATCGGTTAGCTGATCTCGCCGCGGAGAAGGATGCAGCCATCCGGGCTGAACGGGATAGCGGGCTATCGTCGCGCGCGTTCGCTGTTCATTGGGCGTTGAAGGACGACGACAAGCTGAAGATCGCTGGCATCAACACCTTGGAGTTGGCACAACGAGCAGAAATGCTTCTCGGCCGCTTCCCCAATGCGCCCGTCAACGCCGATGAGCAACGACGGCTGCGCACGGCCCTCTATGTTCCGCTACTGCGACTGCAAAGGGACGAACGGAGCCGCGTCGTAGAGCGCATCCTCGGTATTTTGGGAGCAAGCATTGATGCGGACGCCTGACGAACGACGCGAGACCATGCGCGAGCGCGTCGCATCTTGGGCACAGCGGCTGAACGTCCAGCCACGGCAGGTGCGCGTGCAGTGCATGACGCGCAAGTGGGGCTCGTGTTCGACTGCGGGCGTTGTCACCCTTGCCGCTGATCTGGCCGATCAGGACTCAGGCTTCCAAGACTTCGTCATTGTCCACGAACTGCTGCACCTGCGCGTGCCCAACCACGGCAAGCTCTTCAAAGCCTTGCTAACGGCGCACGTACCCGCTTGGCAAACGCACGCTTCTCACCGCACCAACGCCAAGCGTCCCACCGCAACAAACGAATCCGCCCTCAAGCGATAGAAGTAAATCCCCGAGGCCACCGCTCGCCCATCTCGGTCGCGCCCATCCCAGGCAAATCTATAGCGACCAGCCGCTAATGGCCCTTCTACAAGGTGGCGCACGGGCCGTCCCAGCGCATCGTAGAGCACCAGCGCGACCGCCGCCGCCTGCGGCAGATCAAACGACAGCGCGACCTCGGCGTTGAAGGGGTTGGGATAGGCCGGATGTAGCGCAAAGTCAGTCGGCAAGGCCACTGCCTTGGACACCCCCTCCTCCGTAAGAAACGGCACCCACGCCACCGCGCCCTCGATCTGCGCTGCAATAGCCGTGCTGTCGGCCCCACTCCAGTAGTTGTCTTGGGCTTTCAACTCCTCGGCACTCAGATTCTCAAGGGCCGTAGTATTGTTGGCAAAAGTGTTGCCGCGAATCGCCGTCGGCATCCGTGCCCCTTCGACCCGGATGGCCACGGCATTGTCCGCAAAGCGATTGCCAAAGATGTGCGGCGCAGAATCCACAGATTGAATAGCCGGCGTCCCGCGGACAAACTCGCTGCCGCGAATCTCCAGTGACTCCACGCCCGTTAGCTCCAAACCCCGGCCCCCGACAAACGACCCCATCTCAATCACCCCCCTCGTCCCCGGCCCCAAGCGCAGACCCGCGGCAACATGCGCCCTAAACGTCGAGTTCCATATCTCCACCAGCGACCCGACGATTTCGGCACCAGCGCGCAAATTGCGCTCGACCAGCACCTGCGCAAGGACCAAGCGCGCCGCACCCCCAGCCCGCAGCCCATCGCCTTGGTTGGCGACGAGGCGACTGTTGTGCAATTCCACCTCCCCCTGCCACTCTTCCAAATCCATGCCGTGCCCGGTATTTTGCTCAATCTGCGACTCCCACATCTCAATGCGCTGACCGCGACCGCCTATGGCCCGCACCCCAGCCCGCGGGTCGTCCGGGTCGAGGCGACCGTTGTCGATTACAGCGACACGGATGGCCTCTAAGGATGCGTTGTAGAGCAGGATTCCCTCTTGGCCGTTGCCCTCAATGGTGGCGTTGCGCAGCGCGAGTTGCCCGGTACCGGCCACGAGCACGGCCGGGCCAGCAATGGTGGTAAATTCGCTCCGATCTATCTGTGCTTGGCCATTGAGTCTCAGCAACAGGCCATTGCCGCCGCTTTCGCGCACCACAGAGTCGGCAATGCGCAAGCTCGTCTCCTCGTCAATCTCGCCGCTAAAGGCAAAAGCCGTGCGCGTTAGCTCGGCGTGCTGCACCTCGACTTGAGCACCCGGCAGCACGTGAATGCCATACCACAAGCCGTCGTTGTCCGGGCCGGGATCGGTGGTTAGCTGCGCCCGCTGTCCGGCCATCCCCTCAATCGTCAACGCGCCTGCCACGATCAGTTCGGCAAAGTCCGGAGACACGCCGCGCCGACTGAGATCAGAGCGGTCAAAAGACACCCTGCTCGGGCCGATGTGCAGTTCGGACCCAATCGGCACCACCAAATCCGCGTACACAGCCTGCTCGTCCAGCCACTGCGTCCGCCCCGGCGGCAAGCGGAAGCTGACGACCCCGCGATGGGCGTGTTCAATGGCGATGGCCGCAGGATCGACCGCTTGGCCGTCGAGCAGATAAATGCCCGACCAATCCAAGGGGCCGGTGCGCGCCGCACTCGACGCAAACGATGCGCCCTCGCCGATTTTGAGACCTCCATAGACGATCAGCTCGCTGCGGTCTGGATCAAACCCCGTGCCCTGCACATCCCCGCGAGCAAAGCGGACCTCCGCACCAGCGTCAATAGTCAGCGTGGCACCCGGCATCACGACCACGTCCCCGTCCAAATCCACCCGACCCGTCCACGTCGCGTCGCCGACAATGTGGCCGGGGCGTTGCTGCCGCACCACATCGACGACCATAGCTGTGCCTTGCGGGCGGATGTTGTCGATAGCCACGCCCAACGGCAAATTCCGCCCAAAGCCCGTGTGGCCGCTGAAGGCTGGATTTGTGTCCCAAGCGAAGCGGCGGAAACGCACGCCGTCAAAAGGGTCGGTCGCATCGCCTTTGTTGCCATTGTGAGCCGAAGAATATGCCTCGTCCCGCGCCCAAAAGTCGAGATGGTCCCGTCCTTCCACTACATCGGGGTCGCCGTTGGGGGCAAAAAGCCCGTCAGCGCAGACCAAATCGACCTGTTTGTGGCGTTCCTCGTCGTTGTCGGCCCGTTCGTCTATGTGCCAGATGAGCAGGCCGTCTTGCGGGATATTGCGGTTGTAGTACGAGCCATCAGCGCGCCGATGTTCCAGCAGGAAGTACTCGTCTTGGGTCAGGGGAATTTTGTACGCCTTGCGGTCGCTGAAGATCTCCCCGATCTCCAGCCCTGCGACGCTCCCTTCCACTTCCACCACCTCCACCCAACCAAGCGTGGCTAGCGACCACGCCGAAAAGGCATTGGGGCCATCTTCTACGCCCCAACCAAGCGTTCCCCAGCCCATGATCCCCCAATTGCCAATGCCCGCAGAATCCTCCTCCGGGTCCAACTCGGCCACGGTCAACGCCGTCTGATCGAATAGATCGGGCAATCCCAACACGTGCGCAAACTCGTGGCACATCGTCGCGGCCGTAATGCTGAAAGTGTGGCCCCGCTGCGTGGTGCCGCCGAAACCCGTGAAGCGACTCCGCACCCGCACAAAGCCACCGCCGGCTGCCGGATCGCCACTAATGTAATCGGCGTCTAGCCCCAGACTGGCGATGCCAGTGGCCGCGCCGACGAAGAAATCGCGGGGAGCAGTATGCAAATTGATAAAGACGATATCGACGTACCCGTCGTCGTCACCTGAGTTGGGTACTCCGTCGGGGCCGTCGTTGTCAAAGTGCCCAAAATCGGCGTCTGCGTCCGCGGCTGTGAGAATCTCCAGATTGAAGCGACCAAACTGGCCCCTAGCCCCTATAGTGTCGGCCAAGTAGGTATCTGCGGCAGCGCGCGAGCGATAGCGCCGAGGCAGCACCTGACCATCGACGTGAATCCGCCCGCCCGACATCTCGCGGTAGAAGTGGGCAAAACTGCCGGGCAACTCGTCGTCGAAAAGGTCGTTTGCCCACGAGGGCGCAGTGGTAGGAGCACCCTCATCTTGGAACTGCGCGAAGATAACTAATGCACTCAGATGCTCCGGCGTCTGCACAACCTGCTGCGCCGACGATTCCAACGCCGCGCAGGCAAACTGGGCCGCTAGAGCTTGAGATGGGAGGAGGAAAAGAAGGAAAAGGAACAACCTACACGCCATTCCTTTAGAGCAACATACATCAAAACTTATCAATCGGCATCTGCCGGCATTCGCGGATGAAGACTTCGGCTTCGTGGCCATAGGTGAGAAAGGGATCGTCGAGGCTGAGGAATCTATCGTCGCCCACGCAGATGGAATCCCAATCAATTTGGTAGCGCACCTTCTGGTCGGTCAGCGATCTCATCACGCGGGAGCGGGCGCTGGCACGGGTATCGACCGGGGGATGCGTGATGGCTTGGTTGATCTGCTCGTCGCTTACTACTCGCTTGACCATCCCGCGCTCGTACAAATCAAAATAGAGGCTCCGCTCCATGTTGAGATTGTGGTATTCCAAATCCAAACTTTGGATCCAAGTATCCTGCCAGTCCAACCCCTCTTCCCGCATGAAGTACTCCAACAGCCACTTCTTGGCCACCCAATCGACGCGATCGACCAAGCATCCAGGATCGTGTTCTAAGGCGTCGATGACAAAGCGCCACTCGTCCAACACCCAATCGCCTTCTTCGTCCCGGCCGCGCAAATGGCGCTCGGCCAAGTCGAGATACGCGCGCTGAATCTCCGTCGCCGTGGTGTAGCGGCCATCCTCTAGCTGCACTTCCCAGCGATAGGTCATGTCGCGCGAAATGTCGCGGATGGCCTGCACCGGGTCGAGGAGCTTGATGTCGTCGCAGATCACGCGCTCTTGCTCTTCCAAAAGCTGCAACACCAAGGCCGTGGTCCCCACCTTTAGAGCCGTCGCGTACTCCATCATATTCGAGTCGCCTACCAACAGGTGCAAGCGGCGGTACAGCCCCCAGTCGGCCAGCGGCTCGTCGCGCGTGTTGATGATCGCGCGACTGAACTGAATCCACTGGTAGATCTCAGTGACGATGTGGTCGGCCCGCTGCGACAGTTGGAATCCAACGCCTTCGTCCTCGGCATTGCCGTACTCGAAAATATCCGTGTGGCAACCCACGCGACCAGCACCGGCGAATATCTGGCGGGTGACGAAAAAGGGCAGCATGGTCGGCAGCAGCACTTGCGAAAACGGCACCTCCCGCCGCACGAGATAGTTTTCGTGGCAGCCAAACGTAGCCCCTGTGTAGTGGTCGATATTGTT
>JAJDYK010000298.1 GCA_022825185.1 Candidatus Latescibacterota bacterium
CGGGACAGCAGGTTGCCCAAGTCATTGGCCAAATCCGCGTTGTAGCGCTCGACCAAAAATTGTTCCCCAATGGAAGAGTCTTGGCCGTACACCGTGTCCTTCAACAAGTAGTAGCGCACGGCGTCGGTGCCGTATTTTTCCGCCATTTCAAAGGGATCAATGACGTTGCCCAAGCTCTTGCTCATCTTCTGCTCATCGTCGTGTCCCTTCAAGAAGCCGCCGACATTGAGGTGTTGATACAGCGGCACCCCAGCCGCTTTGAGTACGGTCGGCCAAAACACCGCGTGGGGCTTGAGAATGTCCTTGCCGATCAGGTGCTGAGCCACCGGCCAATACGCACGGTAGCGCGCGCCGTCGGGAAAGCCAAGCGCGGAAGTATAGTTGATCAGGGCATCGACCCACACGTACGCCACGTGCTCGGCGTCCCACGGCAACTCAATGCCCCAGGGCACCCGGCCTTTGGGCCGCGAAATCGACAGGTCGCCAATCGGCTCGCCAAGCAGGGCCAGCACTTCGTTTCTGTACCCGGTGGGACGAATAAAATCCGGGTGGTCGCGGATGTAGTCGCGCAGCCATTCGCGATACTTTTCCATGCGAAAGAAGTAGTTGCCCTCGCGGCGGCTTTCCGGTGCGCGCAGGTGATCGGGGCACTGGCCGTTGACCAACTCCTTATCGGTGAGGAAGCGCTCGCAGCCGACGCAATACAGCCCCTCGTACTCGTCGTAGTAGATGTCCCCAGCCGCGTGAACCGCCTCTAGTATCCGGCGCACAACCGCCTTGTGCCGCTCCTCAGTGGTGCGGATAAAGTCGTCGTGGGAGATGTCGAGCACCTGCCAAGCGTCGCGGAAGCGCTGGCTGATGCGGTCGCAAAACTGCTGCGGGTCAATGCCGGCCTCGTGGGCGGCCTGATAAATTTTTTCCCCGTGCTCGTCGGTGCCAGTCAGGAAGTAGGTGTCGAAGCCGTCGAGGCGGTGAAACCGCGCGAGAAAATCGGCTATCACGGTGGTATAGGCGTGGCCGATGTGGGGCACGTCGTTGACATAGTAGATCGGTGTGGTGACGTAGAATGCTTTGCTCATGGGGCCTCCGAGGTCGGCGGACAAGATAAGCGATCCATAGTACTAGGGATTTATAACAATATCAAGGCGGGAGGCATGTTAAGGTCGCATCATCCCTGATAAACGCGTGGCATCAGAAGCTGACCATTGCGGGCCAAAGGCAAGCCAGCAAAGGCGCAGGAGTTGCCCCATTGGTCGATAGTAGCCGCAGTTTTGTACTCGTTAATGATGGCGTGGCGCGCGCGCGGCGTGTAGTTGTGGCCAGCGCGGTGGACGACGAGGACGTGGATGATTGCCACGTCGCCCGGCTCGGCCTCCAAGACGACCTGCTCACTGGCAGGAACGTACTCGTCGGGGATAGTGTGGCTCTTTTCTACGGTGGGGTACTCGCCCTTGAGGTGGCTACCGGGCAGGACCTCAGTGGCCCCGGCTTCAAATCCACTCGGATCGAGATACGTAATGGCCGCGGCCAAGTCTGGCTCGGTGTGGCGCTCGTACGGCCAGTCTTGGTGCCAGCTCTGGGTGCAGACAAAGCCAGGGGGTTTGTTGCGGATCTTGCCGTTGTGGAAATCGAGGTCCGGGCCTAACAGATCGACCATGACCGAGACAATGCGCGGCTCGGTGAACTGATCGAACCAGTAGTCGCCAGCCAACGTCTGATCCATCATGCCGATGACATTGCGCGGGTTGAAGGGGTCGGGCGCGTAGCCTTCCGGCGCGTCCATGAAGGAGTATTTGACGTTTTTGGGCCGGGATTCGATCTCGGTCACCAAGCGATGAAACTCGCCGCGCATCTGTTCCATCTCCGCAGGGCCATAGAAGCCTTTGAGCAGCAGATAGCCGTTGTCGTCGAAGAACTGCTTCTGCTCGGGGTCTAAAATGAGCAAGCTCATGGCGCGGGGTCCTTGTTGGGTAAAAAGAAGGCCAGTCCAGCGGGCAATATCGGCAGCAGGGCTAGGTATTTCAAGGTCTCAGCCACGCCGATCTGGTCGCCGAAATGGCCGATCAGCGGCAGCGTGAGGCTGGCCAAGCCCCAGCTAAAGCCCAGCGGCAGACTGGAGACCAAGCCCGTATTTTCCGGCGCAAACTCTTGGGCCATGGCGACCATAATCGAGTTGGAAGACAGCAGTAGGCCGCCGCCTAAAAAAAGCAGAGTATAGCTAGCCAGCGTTCCCTCGACATAGATAAAGGCGTAAAGCGGCGGCACCGAGCACAGCAGCGATCCCCAGACCAGCGGCTTGGGATCGATGCGATCAGCCAGATAGCCAACAACGAGCGCACCGACCACGCCAGCGATATTGTAGATTCCCAAGGGGATGCCACCCGCGACGAGACCGAGGCCGCGCTCCTGGGCCATGAGCGTCAAAAACGTGCCAAAACCCAGTCCCGATACCGAGCGCAATACGACGATTGCGGTGATCAGCACGAGGGGACCCGCTTGGTCACCGAGACTGCGCCACTGGGCCGTGCTTCTGCCGTGAGAGAAGTTGGGATTGCCGAGCGGCACCGCGCGATACATGAGCAGGAGGAACAACAGGCCGGGAATGGAAAGATAAGGTAGGGCGGCCAGTCCGAAAGAGTTGGTGTACGCAGGTGCCCACAGCGGCGTTAGGCCCAGCCCCAGCGTTCCCCCAAAGATAAAGAGCGCCAAGCCGAAGGAGCGGCGCGGACCGCTGAGTTCGCCGGCCAGCGAAAAGACTTGGGGGTGGAAGGCGGCGACCCCAAGCCCACCCAGCGTCAGAATGCCGACGAGCGTCAGATAATTGTGAGCCAGCCCCATGAGCGGGGAGAAAATGGTCGCCAATGCCAAACCACCGACGATCAGCCAGCGCCAAGCCATGCGGTCGGCCCACAAGCCCATGAGCGGCTGGCTAATATTGCATATAGAAACGATGGAACCCAAAAACCCAACTTGCGCCAAGCTCAGCCCCAAGTTGACCTTCAGCAGGGGCAACAGCGGGGCCAACATCGTGGCGTAGCTATCGACGCAAAAGTGCGAGATCGTGATAACGAACAAGCGGAGTTTTTGCATTCGCCTAGTCTAAGCCGTAACCCCTGCGCCGTCCAGACGGCGGCAGAGACCAAAGGCACCGAGCGCACCAAGCGCCGTAAGGGCCGTGCCGAGATAGAAGGGCAGGGCGGCATTTATCTCGATCAAGTAGCCACCGAGCAGGCTGCCGACCACCATCGAGCCACTCCAAGCGAAGTGGCCCAAGCCGACGAGGCGGTTTTTTTCTTCAGGAGCGGCGACGTCGTTGATGAGCCGGGGGATCAGCGTCGAGACGGCCCACGCTGTAGCCGTGAGAGCGGTGCCGCAGGCAAAGAGGCCGACGAGGGAATCGTGCCACAGGGCCAGTCCCAAGGCGCTGAGGAAAATGCCCACAGCCGAGCCGAGGAGCGGTGCCGTGCGGCCGAGGCGGTCATTGAGATAGCCGACGCTGAGCTGGCAGCAGGCTGCCGCCACCAGCGATAGGGAGGCAAAGAACGCGGGTAGGGCCTCGCTTTCGCCGACTCGGTAGATCAACAGGGGTAGCGCCAGCGTCGCCATGCCCCAGAAGGTGGTGATGGTCAGGCGCAAGCTGAGCAGGAGGTGTACATTGCCGCGGCCCAAAAGCGGGCGATAGGCTGTCCACGTATTGAGGCGCGCCGTCTGTGCAGTGGGCGGGCTAGGCGCGTCGCCGGGCAACAGCGCAAAAGCTAGGACGACTACTGCGACCATGCCGATGCTCATAACAGCGCCAATCTGGGCGAAGGAATAGGCGGTTTTGACCAAGCCGGTACAGAAGCTGCCGAGCGCGTTGCCGAGCGTATTGCTGAGAAAGTACAAAGCACCACCCAAACCTAGTCGAGCGGGGGTGACCGCGGTGATGAGGATGCTCTGCCCAGCGGTGGACCAAGGGCCGCTGGCCGCGCCCATCACCAACAGCAGACACGAGAGCCCCCAAGGGTCTGCGGTGCGAAAGACCAAGCCGGTGAATGCGCTGCCGACGAGGCCGATCATCAGGGTCGTCTTGCGGCCAAAGCGGTCGCAGAGCCGACCGGCGACGACGGCAAATATCCCGCCGAGGAGCAGCATTAGCCCGCGCAGATACCCAGTAAACCACGGCGGCCGCGCCAAGTCGGCTTCGATATAAACGGGAAAGAGCGCTTGGAAGGGAGCGACGAGGAAGCTCTCGAAAAAGTAAATCAAACAAAGGGCCAAGAAAGCGCGGCTGAGCAGCCCGCCTTCCTGGCCCGTGGTCGCAGACGCTGAGTCCAAGAGGTTATTTCTTGCTCTCGGCGACCGAGTTTTTGAGTACGCCGATCCCAGAGATCTCGATTTCGACCTTGTCGCCCTTTTTCATAAAGGTACCGGTGGTCGCGCCGACGCCCGATATGGTGCCGGTGCTAATCAGGTCGCCCGGTTCTAGGGTGATAATCGCCGAGATGTACTCGATGATTTTATTAACCGGATAGAGCATCTGGCCGGTGTTGTTGTGTTGCTTGCGCTCGCCGTTGATGAACGTGCTGATGTCGAGAACCTGGGGATCCTTAATCTCATCTGAGGTGACGATCCAAGGGCCCTGCGGAGCAAAGGTGTCGAGCCATTTGCCGTTGAGCCAGTCGAACCACTCGTCGCGCGGGCGGCTGTCAGTGCGCTTCTTGATGACCAACTCGCGCTCGGATACGTCATTCATAACGGTGTACCCGGCCACGTATCTGAGCGCGTCCTTGGCTTTGACGCCCTTGGTCTTGCGGCCAATAACTACGGCCAGCTCGCCTTCCCAGTCGATGCTGTTGGCGATCGGGGGAATGAGGATGCGGTCCCCGGGGCCAACGACGGTGGTCGTCGGCGGCTTCATAAAGACGCGCGGGGTTTCCTTGTCTTGGGCATCCATTTTGCCGCCGCCCTCTTCGATGTGGTCTTGGTAGTTGCCTGCTAGGCAGAACACCTTGCGCGGGTTGGGCATGGGAGCGCGGAGGCGGACCTTGTTGAGGGCGTGGATAGTCTTGCCGTTGGGTTCTTTATCTTCGGCGTACGCCGCGGCCTGTTTGGCGGCGCGCAGGCCCTTGGCACCTGCCGAGAGCAGGGTCAGCATGTCGGTAAAGAAGGGATGCGTTTTGCGCTTTTCACGGCGGGCCAAGACGCGGTCGGCCGCAGCGAGATCCACGACGATATTGTCGTCGCCAACTACTGCGCCCACGCGCTGTTCGCCAGCCGCAGAGTACGTAGCTAGTTTCACGATTTCCTCCGTATGCAAAGGGTTTCTGCGCCGACCGAACGGTCGGTGCATTGGTAAATAGATAGGGACAATTTATATTCGGTCAGCATGGCAAAAGAATACTTCATCCATCCCAGCACCTGCGTCGATGAGCCGGTCACCATCGGCGCGGGAACCCATATATGGCATTTCTGCCACCTCATGCCCGACGCCCAGATCGGCCAAAACTGCAATCTCGGTCAGAACGTCTATATCGATCGCGGCGTGGTGATCGGCGACGGCTGCAAAATACAGAACAACGTCTCGATCTACAAGGGAGTTACCCTCGAAGACGAGGTCTTCTGCGGCCCGTCAATGGTATTCACCAACGTCGTCAACCCTCGCGCTTTTGTTGACCGCCGACGCGAATTCCAAGAGACGCGAGTGCGCAAGGGGGCTTCCTTAGGAGCCAACTCGACCATAGTCTGCGGCGTCGAAATCGGCGAGTATGCCCTCATTGGTGCGGGAGCGGTCGTAACCCGCGACGTGCCGGCCTATGCGCTGATAACCGGCGTGCCGGGGCGGCAGACGGGCTGGGCCTGCCGCTGCGGCGTCACGCTAGGCGATAATCTGGTCTGTGCGGAGTGCGGCGCGAGCTACGAGGAGGAGGAGGGGCGGCTGAGACCGGTGTCTTGAGGCGAGCCGACGGCCCTTTGTGATCGGGGCGCATGGGGTCGGGAAACCGCCGCTATCGATCAAGACCAGCCCGTTTAATCGCCTCCCAAACCGGCTTCAAGCCTTGTGTGATTCTTTCCGTATACGATTTGAGGTCTCCATCGGCCCACGCCCACCAAAGCCACTCATTGGTTGGTTTATCACCACCGGGCACGTCCTCTAATACCGCCTTTAATTCCGCCTCAAGTTCGCGGTGTTCGTCCTGATTCTTGTCGTAATAGATTCCAAAGAAAATGCTGCCCTCTTCCTGAACAACGCCAAGCGAGGCGGCTCTACTGCCAAACGGATAGTACAGACCGTGATCTTTGAATCCTTTGATCGTCTCCTCGGATACATCCGAGAGTTCTTCGGATTTGGAAGGAAGATCTCGAATCTCCTCTTCCAGCGTAGAATCAATTTCGCACCACAGTTTCTTCATTAACTCAACCTTTGCGCCAATCATATCAAGGAATCTGATATGCACCCGCGTCACCCGATCCAAAAATTCGCTCACCGTCATACCCTGAAAATTGTCAGTCTCAACAGATCCGACGGTGCATTCATTACCTTTCCTCCGGACAAAACGTCTGGCATCTAGTCCCTCTTCCTGGAGGGCTTTGTTGAAGGAGTCCCGGTATTCACTTACCATACCATCACTCTCCTCGATGCTCCTCCCAGCGTTTTCAAGGTGAATCATCAGTCGCAGTCTCGGTGTCCACGAATCAAGCCGCCAAAACAGATGCTTTGCGAACCAGTACTGCGTCCACGGACAACCGCTACTTGTGCCCCTGCCCAAGCTGCGCCAAAGCCAGTCCGAATTCGGCGGGGAACCGGACAATTCAGCGGGGATAAAGGGGTGCCATTCGCCATCCGCATTTTCCAGCATATCACGGAGCTTCAGCATGAACTCCCACTGCACATGGTGCAGATTGAGGTCCCAATTCGCTTGGGCTGTTGTCCTTGGTTCCACCAGAGCCGCCAGATATTCCGCATACTGACGCAGTATCTCGTTCTCCCAAGTTACTTTCTGACTGCCGAGAAAACTCGCCATGTCTTCCGCCTTAAATACGGAATACTTGTTTTCTTCGACATCCTCTCTCTCATCACTGAACACATACCCAGTCTTGAAATAGACGGGCTTGATTAGATTTTCCTCCTCGTCATCCGTACTGACGGCCTCTATATACCGCGCCAATTGGTCACTGTGCGCCGATCCTTCTTTTTTGTCTTCGATGATAAAAGAGACCGTTTCTCCGTCCACTTTGGCCTGGAAGTACGCATCAATCTTGTGATACTGACGCTTGATATTGATCACATCGCTCACGTTGCACGAACCACGGTGAGGAGCCGTTGACTCGCCATCGGGACCCAGCACCGGAACGCCGTCGGTCCGATCCGACGCGCCCGCCCGGAATAAGGCACGTACGAACTCTAGTCC
This sequence comes from Candidatus Latescibacterota bacterium, assembly GCA_022825185.1. Next base: position 7,392 of record JAJDYK010000298.1, read on the forward strand.
ACACCTCTGGAGGTCTCCAGTGGCTTCGGCAGCACAGGCGACGAGCCAGCAGATGACGGCATCCTGCGAGAGTTCGGAAGTCGCATAATCGAAGAGGTTGGGCCGTTGATGAGTATTAGAACCCCTATCAGAGTAAATTGGTAGCTGTAGCTCGGCCCCCTCGCGGAAGAACCTCCCTCTCACAGCCCTAGAAAAATCATATTCCTGTTTCATTGTATTGCCTCGTTTCATTCGTGTTTGCTTTACGTGCCGAGATCAGCCGTATCCGGTCGCTTGAGGTAGTCTCTTCTCGATACGTATGACAAACGACCAGTAAGCTACCTGTCCGATCTAGACCAAGAGTGATCCACCGATCCTCATCTTGGCTGTGTTCCTCGTCGAACTCGGAGAGTGCTCTTGGATCCTGAAAAACGGTAGCAGCGCGTTCAAAAGTAATACCATGTTCCCTGAGATTCTGTTCTGCTTTGCTAGGGTCCCACTCAAACTTGTGCTGGAACAAATGGGCCTCCTATACAATTCAGATAGGCACTGTTATTCATCGTCCGACCGGACCGTTTCATTGCTTGCCGCTGATGATGTCGACGACCTCTGTTTGTTCTGACGCCTTATATAATACTCAACTAGCTTCCTCGGATCGTGTCCGCATTCCGTCGATATGCTATGGCGAGCTTTGCGTATCCTATCGATCACCAGATCACCTACGTCGGGATCGCCAGAAGCGGCGCTTCTGGGCTGGCGCTTTGAGCAGTTTCGGATCTATGGGCGGGTCGGCCGGTATCCTCTCTTTCTGCGGCAGATGACTAGCGTGTTCTTGCCGGAATTCAATGTCGGTCTTCGTGCCTTTGGCTAGGTTGCAACTACCACAGGCCAACTGGCAATTTCGGATGTGGTCTGGGCCACCGCGGGCCTTCGGAATCATGTGCTCAATTTCGAGTTCGTCGTACTGGTAATCGTTGCCGCAGTAAACGCACTTGCCTTGCTGATCGTGGAACAATTGGCGTTTGTCCTGTGCCTTCTGGTCATCTTCCAGTAAAGCCGCGCGTTCGTCGAAGGTGCCGGCTCTGACCGGGTCGTACCTGCGAATCTTCTGCTTGTTTTTCCCCGATTTCGGCTTTTTCTTGCTCGCCGAGCTGGCTTTCTTGTTGCACTCGATGCAGAGGGGGTACCCTGCGTCTTTATATACCCCACACTGGGGACACTCATCAATAACGCCTTCCTGAGATTCCTCCCAATGCTCACGGCACAAGTAGTGATTTCTCCGTACTTTCTCGGTGCAGGATTGCTCTTTGCAGACGTTCGGTGTCGGCATGGTTATCCTTTGGTTTTGGGCTGCGTCACCAACCTGCTACTGGCCGGAGATAACTGGGGCTCAGGCCGCAGCAGTCCGGTCTTAGGTATTTGTAGGTCGGATAGCACTGTAAATTAAATGAATAGAGGGCTTCCACGTAAATAGAGAAGCCCTGCACGAGCCGGGGCATGACCACATCGGGTGGGACAGCAAGGACGTGCAAGGCTGACCAGCGGGAAGATAGGTAGCCTGCGTCCTAATCCGTCGGAAACGACAGCGGAAAAGTCGGCGCTGCGGCTTGGCGGCGAGCGCTCGGCTCAATCTCGTCTTCCAATGCCTCATTGCGATTGATTTGCCTAAATGTAGCGTATGTAGCCTATATTGTAGGCATGGCTGAGAAATATACTCAATACACCATCAGAAAAGTGCCGCCGCACTTAGACGAAGAACTCAGAAGAAGAGCTCACCAAGAACACAAGAGCCTAAATGAACTCGCTTTGTGGGCCTTAGCGCGCGGCCTAGGTTTATCGGAACAGGAAGTACGCCACCACGATCTAGATGACTTGGCTGGCACTTGGGTGGACGATCCGGCCTTTGACCGGGCCATCGAAGCCATGGACCAAGTAGATCCCGAACTTTGGTCGTGAACTTAGCTATCTCGCCCCCTAATCCGTCGGAAACGACAGCGGAAAGGTCGGCTCTTGGTCCTGATGGCGAGTGCGCGACTCGATCTTCATTGCGTGGTATTCCTCGACAAATTCGGCCAAGTTCCGGCTCGCCTCCTCAAAGACGATTTTGCCCTTCTCGGCCGTGGCCTTCTCCGCCTCACCCATCACCCCGGTATCCGAGTACTGACTCGTCCATTCGATCAACCCCATCGGCCCGTGTGAAAACAAATCGGTGTACAAGAACTTGGAACCGAGCTTGTTCGTCTTGGCAATCTCGCTCTTGATCTTGTCCTTGCGCACGCTCTCCGGCGCGAGATATAGCAACATCGAAGTCTCCAACTCGCACGCGTGCGAGCAGCCGCCCGGGAACACGCTCTCGCGCCACTCTTTGTCGAAGTCGGGATGGACCCGGAGCAAATGCCACCACGAGCAAAACGTGCAGCTCGCGTCAGTCTCGACTATGGTGCGCCGCGCGACCATATCCACGAGGTTGTGGTTGGACCCGTGGCCATTGACGAGGATCATCTTCTTGAAGCCGTGATAGGCCAAGCTCTTGGTGATGTCGAGCACGTATTGGATGAAGTGCTCGTAGTGAATGTTGAGCGAACCCGGAAAGTCCATCACATGGTGGACATAGCCGTAGCTCACCGGCGGCAGGACGAGGGCCAGTTCGGGCTTTAGGCGCGCGGCTTCCGTCGCCACCGCATTGGCGCACAGGTGATCCACCTTGAGCGGCAGGTGGTGGCCGTGTTGTTCAACCGAACCAGTGGGTAGGATGGGAATTTTGCCCATGGCCACTGCTTCGTTGACCTCCGGCCAAGTAAGCTCGTCGAACTTGTAAATTTCAGCTACGTCGGGCATGGTATCTCCTTTGACGTGTTTGCTCAAGGCAAGCCGAGCGTCTTGTGGATGCGGGTGGAGAGGCGCCAGCGCGGATGGCGCTTGAGGATCTCAAGGGCCTTCTGCACGTAGCGCGGCTCAGAGGATTCGGGCTGCAAATAGACGTAGTCGGCAAGGTGCTCCTCAACGCGCTCCTCGCGAAAAGCCCGGCCAACGACGTATTTGAGTTCGGTAATGCGCGCAAAACCAGCGACGACCGGGTAGCACTTCGGCGATACAGTCCAATGGTCAATCAGCTCGAATAGCACCGGATCGGGCGCAATCGTGCCGTTGGTCTCAATGTGCAGCTTGTAGCCCGCTTCCTTGAGCCGGCCAGCCAGTGCCGCGAGATTTTGGCCCAAAGGCTCGCCGCCGGTCAAGCACACCCATTCGGCCGGGTGACGCGCCACCTCAGCGGCAATGTCCTCGACGCCCATCGGCGTGAAGCGGTCGAACTCCGTGTCGCAGAACGGGCAGCGCAGATTGCAGCGCGCCAAGCGCACAAAGGTGGTAGGCTCGCCGACGCGCAGGCCCTCGCCCTCAATCGAGTAGAAAATCTCGTTGATCTGCAGGACGCGCCCGGAGTCGTTCCACACCGGCAGGCGCTCGGCGCGCTCTTCGGCTGGCATCTGAGCGGTCACGGTGTCTGCTCACCAGCGGCATACGCCAGAGGGTCACAAGCTCGATTCGCCGCAAAGGCCGCGAGCCGCTCGCAGCAGGCATCGCACACGCCGCAGGCCGGCCGCAAGCCCTCATAGCAGGTGTGAGTTTCCCCGTAGGGAACGCCGAGATTGAGCCCGATGGCCACGATGTCCCGCTTCCACAGCTTGACAAAAGGGACGTGGATCGCCCAAGGAGCGTCGTGGGCCGCGCCCAAGCGCAGGCTCTGTGCGAGGCTTTCGTAAAAGGGGCGACGGCAGTCTCGGTAGGCCGCGTAGTCGTCTTTGACCGGGGCCATATACAGATCGGTAATGCCCTTGGTTGCGCAATACGCCGCCGCCAGCGTCGCAAAGAGCATGTTGCGGAAGGGAACCACAGTGTCGCGTTGGCGTTTAGATTCAGCGGTGGGCACGTCCAGCGTGGGATCGGTCAGCGGGTTGCCCCCTAGGGCTGCCAAGTCCAACGCCAGCGTCTCGTGGGCCGCGACCTCGGCGCGGTGAGCGAGGCGGGCGGCGCATTCCAGCTCGACGCGGTGGCGCTGGCCATAGTCAATGCTAATGGCATGGATGGGGCCTTGTTGCCGCGCTTTTAGCCACCAGAGCAAGGTGGTCGAGTCCATGCCGCCGCTGAGTAGAATAGCCGTCATAGAGGATAAAATAGGCCACTGCGCAAAAAACGTAAGCCTTGCGCGGACGCATCCTTTGTATTGACAGTAATTTGACTCAGTTGGATATTCAAAAAATGTCAATTTATAAGGTATTTATGCTATGAGTGATATGCCTCCGCGCAAAAGCCCCACTCGGCTACAGCGGCTTCGGCGCACGATAATGGCCGGCCTGACGATCATCGTGCCCCTGTGGCTTACTGGCTGGGTTCTCAAGACGCTGTTCAACTGGGCCGACGGCTTCTCCGCGCCGTTGATCGGCCAAGTGGCTAAGCCGTTCGGCTACGACGAGTTCCACATCCCCGGCTTGGGCTTTATACTGACCTTTATCATCCTGTGGGTCGTCGGTGCGCTCGCCACCAACGTGGTTGGCCGCAGTCTGTGGCAATTCGCGCGCGAAACGCTAGAGGGCCTGCCGTTGGTGCGCACGATCTACGCACCCATCCAGCAACTAATGGAGTCGCTGACCTCTCCGGGCAAGGCCGGTTTCGAGAAAGTCGTACTCGTCGAGTATCCGCGCATCGGGATGTGGACTTTGGGCTTTTTGGCCGGCAACGTCCCCCGCGAAGACGAGGCAGTGCCGGCACACAGCATCTTCGTGCCCACGGCCCCCAATCCCACTACTGGCTTCATGCTCATCGTGCCGCCCGAACAACTGCGCCCCACCGAACTCCGCGTTGAAGAGGCCCTAAAAATGATCGTTTCGGCTGGCGTCGCTGTGCCCCCGGCCCTTGCTCTTCCCGCTGAAGCTAAAGAGAAAGTATAAGCCCTTTTCTTGCGATTTTCGGGTGCTTTCGTTATTCTGCTAGAAACTTGGGGGCTCCCTTTAGCGTCCCAATAGAAGCCCTTTGCATATGAGGAGATGAGGAGATGTTTTCGTTTCTTTTTAACCCGTTTTTCATTCTGCCGATGATCTTGGTCGCTTGGGCCCAGATGCGGGTCCGCAGCGCCTTCAAAAAGTACAGCCAAGTGGCTTCGGCCGCGCAGCTTTCGGGCGCTGAGACCGCGCGGCGCATCCTGCACCAGCAACGCATCTACGACGTGTCGGTCGAGGAGACGAGCGGGATGCTTTCCGATCACTACGACCCCCGCGCCAAAGCCGTGCGCCTCTCTTCGGACAACTTCCACGGGCATCATCTAGCCGGCTTGGCCGTGGCCGCGCACGAGGTCGGCCATGCAATCCAACACGCCCACGGCTACATGCCGCTCAACCTGCGGCACTCGATCCTGCCCATCGCCAATTTGGGCTCGTCTCTGGGCATTCCCCTGATTATAGCGGGGATGTTCTTCCAAGCCACCGGCCTGATGAATATCGGCATCATGTTCTTCGCCGGCGCAGTGCTGTTCCAACTCGTCACCCTGCCGGTAGAGTTCAACGCCAGCTCGCGGGCCATGGCCATCCTCTCGCAGGGCTACCTAGCCAACGACGAGGTGCGCTCGGCTCGGCGGGTGCTCAATGCCGCGGCCATGACCTATGTGGCAGCCGCCGCGACCGCCGTGCTACAGCTAGTGGGTCTTTTGCTCATGCGCGGCTCGGACGAATAACAGCAGGCGCAGCAAGAGATTCGAGGCCCCTCGCCCTTGCGGGTAGGGGCCTTTTGTTTATGGGCTAGCAACTGCGTTTCGCTATATTATGCTTCTATTGTCGTTGTAAAGGAGGACACTCTTCCATCCCCTATGGTGTTATATATGGTACACGTCTTCCATCCTATCACAGGAGAGTGCGACCATGATATTGCTGTTATGTGCATTGCTCGTCAGCGCAGCGAGCGTTAGTGCTGATGTGTATTTCGAGGAAGAGGTCGTCAATCGAGGCTTTGGCAAAGACAAGACTGGAGCGCGCAAAACGACCAACAAAATCTACATCAAGGGCAAGAGCCAGCGGGTCGAGCAGCTAATTGAGGCCGACGCAAAAATGGCCAAGGCCCTCCGCCGGCAGGGCCAGTCTCTCAATACCAGCACCATCTTGCGGCTGGACCAAGCGCAAGTGTACGAAATCGACCTGACGGCCCAGACCTTCGTCCAGCAGAAAGCCCCTCCGGCGCGCAAGGCCGTTGCCAAGCCGGAAGCCGCTCCCGGCGGGCCGCAGAGAGCCCTTGCGGTCAAGGTGCCGGGAGACACGGCGCGCATCGCTGGCATTCCCTGTCGGCGGGTCGTCGCGCAGATGCGCGCCCGCTACCTCGACCCCAAAACTCAAGAACTGCGACGCGAAAATCGCTACACGTACGATGCCTGCATTGCCAAGGATTTCCCCGGCTTTCGGGAGATCACGGCGTTTATGGCCTTGCAGAATGCCAGCACGTCCTATCCGTCGCTAATCGGCGGAGGACTGGAAGGGTTGGAAGATCACGAAGCTCTAAGCGACGAGCTAGAAAACGCCGAGGAACTCAAAGGCTTCGCCCTGCGCTCGACTTTGACGGCCGCAGTCAAGCTCCCCGGAAAAGAGAAGCCCAGCCAAGTATTCCGCTTAGACCGCACGATCAAGGCCATGGCGTACGCGCCGTTGCCCGACTCGCTCTTCCACGTGTCTAAGACCCTGACCCGCCTCGAATCCGAATGAAGAGAAAGCTGCTCGGGACGGCGGCCGTTTTGGGTGCCGTCTTCGTCCTAGTCGCGGTCACGCCCATAGGGCCGGCCGCACTCGCGCACCTGTTAGAGCGCGGAGTTGGGGGATGGCAAATCTCCATCGGCAGTCGCCGGGGGGGCTTGCTCTACGCGTTTTCCTTTTCCGACGTGTACTGCAAAAACCCCGCGCTAGGGGTAACCGTCAATGCCGAGTACATCGCCGCGTGGCCGTGGTCTTGGGAAGTCGCCATACAGGCCCCCAAGGTGCGGATCGAGCCAGGCTCCGAGGCCGATTCAACTAGCGCAGCCACAGACATCGAGCTACCCCTTGCCTTCCTCCCCAACCTCAACGCGAAAGCCGGTGCGCTCGACTGGCAGTTGGGCGAAACGCGGATCGTGGCACAGGACTGGCACGGCGCATATCGCGCAGTAGCCGACACCTCGGCGCACTTAGAGCTAACCTTGTCCGAATTGCAGGGCGTGCCGCTGCGCTCGCTAACGCTAGATCTCGCGCTCAGTCCACACCGCATTGACCGCGGAGAGATACGAGCCGTGGGCGCTGGCGACAGTGTAAGGTCCGACCTGCACGCCTCGTTTGCCTTGGGGCTGAAATTGCCGCGGCCTTTGCAGGTAGATGCCAAGGCGACAGTATCGACCGATTCCGCGCGGGGTTCCCTATCAGCGGATATAGACGGGGCATTGACGCCCCTGCAACTGCGCGGGACGCTCAAGGGCGAGGGCAGCGCACCGACGATCTCCGCAGTGGATCTGCGAGGGGACGTGCGCGCCAACGGCACGCGCCTAGTGGTGGATTCTCTGCTCGTCTCCTTGTTCGACGGCACCCTGACGGGCGAGGCGACTTATTTCTTTACCCGCGACAGCTTGCAGACCCAACTGCGAGGCGAGGGATTTGACCTTGCGCTCGTGGCTCCCTTTGCGGGACGGGCGGAATTCGATCTAGCGGCTGGCGTACACTTGCAACACCTGCGCTATGCGGCGGACTTCGCCGCCCTCCTGCACGATGTGGACCTAATTCCCGATCGGCGATTTGACGCCGAGATAACGGCTTGGCATCGGCCCGATGGGGCGACTCGTCTCGACCTGCAATCGCCCTTGCTGGAGTTGGTAGCTACCGGCTCTTCCAGCTTAGCGGGAGACTACGACCTCGCGCTAAAGGGCGCGTTGCAGGCGGCATCCTTTTTGCGCGGCGCAGCGCCCATATCCATCGCCGGACAGGCCAAGCCCGATACGCTGGCGTTGCGGCTGACGACCAGCCATCTCCCCGGCGAATTGGGCGAGGAATTCGGTCCGCTCGACGCTGATCTACACCTGTCCGCCAATCGCTATCTCGCAGCCAATCTGCGCTTAGAACGCGATCTCCTAGTAGCGCGGGCAGACATCGACCTAGAGCACAGCGAGATCGATACGCTGGTAGCGGACGTGGACGGACTGGCAGTAGAGCGGATCATGCCTGGGTTGAGCGGACGGCTCGACGCGGATTTGCGCGGGGGGGGCGGGCTGTCGCTCGACGAACTCCAGTTGACCGGACACATTGCGACCACGCCGTTAGAATACGCGGGGTGGCAGACCGGCGAACTTGCGCTAGACGTGGACTGGGACCAAGGCGCAGCGAAAGTATCCGGCGGCGGACCGGGCGTGAGCTTACGGGCGGAACTAGACGCGGCCCGACACTTAACGACTCAAGCGGATTTTGCCGATACCCTGCTGCGGGGGATAGATGGTGCCGTAGCCGCATTGGGCGGTACTTTGCGCTGGGAGGGGCCGCTGGAGGACCTAGACGCAGTCCAAGCAAATCTCGCCCTAGACTCGCTCTTGCTGCGGCAGGGGAAATGGGAATTGCAAAACCACGGTCCCCTCCAAGCTGACTATGGAGACGGGCGCATGGATCTCACGGCGCTACACCTACAAACGTCAGTCGGCCTAGTGGATCTTTCGGGTTGGGTCGGGCGGGATTCGCTCGCCGTTGCCGCGGAGTTATCCGCCCTTGAGCTGTCGAACCTCGCGTCCGACCTCAGCGCAACGGGCGGCGGGCATCTGCGAATTGGCGGCACCCTAGCGAGGCCAGAGGCACAGGGAGTGGTGACGCTTACAGAGATGCGCCTCGACACTCTCGCCCTCGGCAATGCTCGGCTGCGTCTCTCATTGGCAGATACGCTCACGACCGAGTTTACCGCCGATGCCGGCCTGCGCCTCGCACTCACCTGCCCAGCCGCGCCGCTCTTCGGGCCGGGGGCAGCCCCCGCACAGCTCGCAATCGAGGCGAAGGCGGCCGACTTGGGCCCGGTGCTTAGCTATGCTTTGGGACGCCCTCTGTACGGGCGGCTCGATCTCGACGGGCAATTAGAAGCGGCCTTGGGGGATTCCATGCCGAGCTGGCGGGACTTGTCCGGGCATATCGACGTGCACGGCTTGGCCATCGAGAGCCAAGCTTCAGCCGACTCGCTGCGGCTGGACCTCCTGTCTGGAGGACAATTCGCGTTCGGCGAGGGCCGCGTGGTCCTCGACTCGGTGGCGATTGGCTTGCGGCGCTACGACCGCGACCGCCTCGCCCTGCAGCCGGCGGGCACTCTGCGGTTGGCGGGCCAACTAGTGGACACCAAGCCATCGAAAATTAAGCTGGCCATCGAAGACGCGGATTTGGCTTTCTTCGGCGGCCCCAAGGGGCTGGTCCAGCTCGACGCTGAGGTCAGCGGCACGACATCCGCTCCTCAAGTTGCCGCCGATCTGGCCGTGGAATCCGCGGACTTGGGCAAGCTGCGCGGCCAACTCGTCGGCGACCAAGATGGCGGCGATTGGCACTTGAACTGGACACCCTTGTTCGACGATAGCCTCACCGTAATCGGTCGAGTACCTTGGGACTTGCAGGCCGGCGAACTCTCCTTAGACGAGAGCTGGCTCGAAGCGCGTTCCGACGGCATCGGACTTCTTTTTCTCGGCGACCTAATAGCCGAACTGGATCATCTCGACGGTCGGGTCAGTGCCGATCTCCGAGCCGAGGGATTGGACTCAACGCTTTCATTGCAAGGCCAAATAGGGGTCGTGGGCCTCGAATTTGCCCTCCTCGACTTAGAGCCGATTTACGCACTGCCCGACGGGCAGTTGCAGTTCAATGATCGGCAGATCGAACTGGTGGGTTTCTCCGTCGAGAAAGAACCTAAGCGGGGATTTCGCAGTGCGTCGCTCATCGGGCAGTTCGACCTATCACGGCTCGACGACCCTAGCTTCGACTTGCGGCTCCGAGCCGAGCGGATGACCTCCTACTACGAGAACGTTGGGCAGTCGTTTAAGGCGGACGACATCGACTTAGATCTGTCTTTCGCCGGCTCGCTCAGCGCGTCCAAGTTGGCGGGGCGCGTCCGCCTCGACCGGCCAAAGTCCGAGGCGAGCCTCGTAGTCCTCACGCTTCCCGTGCCACCACCACCGGCGGCGTTGCGCAACGAGTTTTTGGAGAACATGGCCCTCGCCGTTGAGGTCGATATCCGCGGCCTTGCCCTCGACAGCGAGCTAGCCGAGGTCGAAGCGTCGGGCGCGGTTGAAGTAGGCGGCACCTTCTACAAGCCGCTCTTCCAAGGCGACATAATAATAGAGGAAGGGCGGGTCTTCGTACTCAATCAACAATTCGATATCACACAGGGGCGCGTCGTCTTCAACCGCCTCGCGCCGACTAAATCGATCCTCGACGTGATGTACGATCCTTTCGAATTGAATCCCACACTCGATTTAGAGGCCAAGACCGAGGAAATCATAGACATTCAAGACGATGCGAAATACATCGCGAATTTGACGCTGCGAGGTCCGGCTCAGAAAATCGCGCCGCAGCTTTCCGCGGAACCAATTGGGGACGAGAACTTGGAGACGCTAGGTACTAGGCGTACCGTCAACTTACTGGCCTTTAACATGGCCGACCCTGACTACGCTGAGGCCTTTGGCTCGACTTCTGAGGCCCTTGGCACCGCCGCCACAATCTTTGGCACCACCGCCGCCCAGCTTTTGAGCAAGCAGGTCGAGAAGGTGGGACTCAATGAATTCACGGTCCTGCCGTCGAGTGAGATCGACGGGGCCGAGCCTGGGGTCGCCCTGCGCGCGGGCAAGTACCTTGGTGGGCTGCCTCTA
>JAJDYK010000228.1 GCA_022825185.1 Candidatus Latescibacterota bacterium
GATGATGACGCACAAAGAATTGATCGCAAAAATGCGGTCGCAGCCCGGATACAAAGAAAAGTATGATGAAGCAGCACCCGAATTTGAATTGCTGCGCAAGATGCTTGAAGCGCGAAAACGCGCTGGCCTGACTCAAGAGCAAGTAGCTGAGAAGATGGGCACGAAGGCGACGGCGATTACCCGCTTAGAGTCTGCCAACAGCGAGCACTCTCCCAAAGTTGAAACACTGCGAAGATACGCTGAGGCTGTAGGATGTCGGCTCAACATTGAGTTGATCCCTGATTGATCCGTGTCGGCGTATATGAATGCACTGGTGGAGTAGAGACGCACGGACGTCGCCGTCAAGCTCTACGAGTTGGGACGGTTATCCTCGCCTTCCCCTCGGTACGCCAACATATCTTCGTAGCGCAGCCCCGTGCCTCCGAAAATATCCAGCGCCGCTCCCACCGTAAAATCCAGTTTCCCTTGGCCGAGCTTGCGGAGGACCGCAATGTCCTCAGTGCTGCTCACGCCGCCGGCGTACGTCGTCGGAATGGGCGCGATCTCGCCCAAGAGCGCGACGAGTTCGGCATCTACTCCTTGCTGCTTGCCCTCGACCCCAGTGGCGTGAATGAGGAATTCGCTGCAAGACTCGGCGAGGAGCGCCAAGTTGTCCGCGCTGATAGCAAAATCCGTGGCCTTTTGCCAGCGGTCGGTCATCACCACGTAGCGCCCATCGCGGTTGCTGCAACTGAGGTCTAAGACCAGTTGCTCGCGCCCCACCGCAGCTACCATTTGCGCCAGTCGGTCGTGGTGGAGCTGGCCGTCGCTGAAGACGTAGGAAGTGACGATCACCTGCGCAGCACCGCGACTGAGCCAAGCCGCGGCGTTGTCGGGGCGGATGCCGCCGCCGATCTGCAAGCCCCCGGGGAAGGCGGCCAGCGCCTGTGCGGCTGCGTCCTCGTTGCCCGGGCCGAGCATGATGACGTGGCCGCCGAAGAGCTGGTCGCGGCCATAGCGCGCCGCAAAGTACGCCGGAGGATGGGGGGCGATGAAGTGGGTTTGGGGGGCGCTGTCGTCGCGTAAGCTGGTGCCGACGATCTGTTTGACTTGCCCCTCGTGCAGGTCGATACAGGGCCGAAAGCGCATCAGCGGTCGCAGCGGTACTCTGCGAGTGCGTCCTCGTCGAGGGTGACGCCGAGGCCCGGGCCGGGTGGCGGGAGGATGTACCCGTCGGCGATGGGCAGCTTTTCGCGGATGACGTCGCCGCTGTGATAGACGCAGCCGTTTACGTCGCTGGCGTAGCCCAAGTTGGGCATGGCAAAGGCGAGGTGAGCTTGGGCCGCAGTGCCGATCCCCAGTTCGGGCATGCTGCCGATGATGCAGGGCAGACGCGCGGCCTCGGCAATGGCGAAGATGCGCGCGGCTGCCCCCAAGCCACCGGCTTCCGACACGTACACGTTGAAGACATCGACGGCTTGGTGGCGGACGCAGTTGAGGGCGTCGGCCGGAGTCCAAACGCTCTCGTCGGCCATGATGGGCAGCGAGACGCGCTCGCGGACAAAGCGCAGTCCCTCTAAGTCGTCGGCTGCTAGGGGCTGCTCGACTAACTCCAAGTCAAAATCCGAGATTGCTTCGATGCTGCGCACGGCTTCCTTGGCGGAGGACCAGCCCATGTTGGCATCTACGCGCAAGACGATATCGCTGCCGACTGCGCTGCGCACGGCTGCGAGTACGGCTAGGTCGGCGCGCAGGTCTCGCCCGATCTTGGCCTTGAGAGTCTTGTACCCTTGCGCCACTAGGCTCTGGGCTTGGGCGGCGATGGCCTCGGGGTCGCCCATGGACAGCGAATGACTCAGCAGTACGCGGTCGCGGACTTGGCCGCCCAGCAGTTGGTAAACGGGCACGTCGCAGGCTTTGCCGACTAGGTCGTAGAGGGCCATTTCAATGCCGGCCTTGGCCGGGAAGGAGCGGTGCAGGACTTGATTCATGCGGTCGGCGATCTCGCGGATGCGGCGCGGGTCTAGGCCGCAGAGCATATCGGCGAGCAGTCCGTTGATGGCTTCGCTTTCCCCGCGTCCGCGGCGGTCCCAGATGCTGGAGGCTTCGCCGAGGCCAGTGAGGCCAGCGTCGGTGTGGATTAAGACGACGGCGTTTTCAGAGGCTTGGTGCGTGCCGAGGCTGCTTTGGAACGGCTGCGGCCTTGGTACGCGCACGGGGATGGCTTCGACGTGAGTGATTTTCATGGGATTAGGTGGCGATAGATGCTGAGGGTGGTGTTGCCGTAGGCTCGCTGCTCGGTAAGCGCGAGGTGCCCACTCTGCTCGGGCACGTCTAGGTCGATCTGGTGCTGCACGAATAGCAGGCCCTCGTCGTTAAAGAGCGGGGATTCCCCGAGGGCTTCGATGAGGCCGAGCAGGAGCGGGGCACCGCAGTAGCGAGCGTGGTACGGGGGATCGGCGTACACGATGTCGAAGCGGCGGTCGGCCGCTGCCAATTGCGGGATGAGGTGTTGAGCCTTGACCGAGTGCAGGCCCTCGACGCCAGCCTTCCATTGGTAGAGCAGCGAGCGGATCTGCCGCCGCCGTTGGTGATCTGGCTCGTTGATCTCGACGCTCGCGCCCCGGCTCAGCGCTTCAAGTCCCATTTGGCCCGAGCCAGCACACAAGTCGAGGAAGGTACGGCCCTTCAGGTTGGGGCCGAGCATGGAGAATACGGCTTCTTTGAGGCGCGTGGAGGTGAGGCGGATCTGGCGCAGGCGTCGCCCGGAGGGAATCTGCCGACCGCGATAGGTGCCAGTGACAATGCGCACGGCTAAGC
>JAJDYK010000296.1 GCA_022825185.1 Candidatus Latescibacterota bacterium
CGATCATCTTGGCTACGTCCATGGGTGAACCGCCGCCGAGGCCGATGATGGCAGTGCAGCGTTCTTGCCGGTAAGCCTGGGTTCCATCTTCGACGGATTCTTGGGTCGGCTCACTCGAACCGTCTTTGAGATAGACGGCATGGGGGATGTCGCCGAGGGCAGCGGCGACGGCTTCCACTGTGCCGATTTCTCCTAAGACTTGATCGGAGACGATCAGGACCTTGTCAGCCGGCGAGAAGCAATCCGCCAAGCAGGCGATAGACCCGGGGCCGTGGATGATGCGGGTGGGATGGCGGAAGTCGAAGTGGGTTTGGACGGGCATGGACGATCCTCTGTGTACAGGAGGGAAAGTAGCTAGCGCTCTTCGTTGATGTCAAGGTAACTGGTGGGGGCTACCTGCATAAAACTAGGATGACCCGCCGACCAAACTCTGAACTGATGTTTCAAGTTCATGGGTTATCTGTTCTACTGTTTCTCTTTTCTGAGTTCTGTAGGTATCGTAACATTCCCGGAGATCTTTTGGTTCGCCGACGCGGACGGATGCCACTCGCGGTCCGCGCATTTCGGACTTGCCAAAGACTTCTCTTTCAAGACGGAGAATCACATCGAGAAACCGCTCTGGCGACGGTTCTTCGGCTACATACCCATCAGAAATTGAGATAAAATTGATCAATCGCTCTAGGTCGGGATAGAATTGTTGAAATTTCTGGAGCTGCTCTCCATGTATTTTCTGCTCGTACTCCGTCATCTGCTCAACGTCCTTATAGATTTCGGCATCGACTATGTTTTTCAACGCACGCGTCCTTGTGAGTATGTCGGCTTCAGTGTGGATACCCATAATCCCTTCGGCATGGGACAGGATCGCATCTTTCAAATTTTCGATGTGTACATCAAGAGACACGGTTTCGTCTATCTCATACTGATATTCCGCTGCTAGTGTCCTGACTATCGCGACACCGATGCGGCGCAGCCGATCGTAGCGTTCTACTGGCGTCTGTTCGGCCGGCGGGAGGATATACCGTTCTAACCTCGTGAGAGCAGCGTCAATAGAATTCCACATGTCGCGCGGATAGTGATATTTGATGCCGACGGGCACAGCGTAGAGCGATTTGCCGACTTGCGCTTTTTCCATATCGTCCAACGCCCAGAAGCACATCTGGACAATGCCTCTCTCAAAGCGCATGACGGTGTCATTCTGGCGCGAAATTTCCCCTTCGCCAAAGATGACAATCGGCCAGTCGCCCTTAAACAAAAGCTCCCGCGTCATGCGGAAGGCATCTCTATCTACAGTGCCGCGCACGACCGAGTACACACCACACCGCTGCATCAGATAGCATTTGATAGGCCCGAATCTACCCCTGTCGAAGGCTTCTCGCGCTGCCATGTAGTAGAACGGTTGCGATAACCGCTTTGACAAGAGGAACATAACCATGGGATCTTCGTGCGCCGGATGGTTAGGGGCTAAGACCGCAGAATGCCCGCGTATGGCCTCCAACCGATCAATGGACTCTGCATCGACATCCAGCGTTAACCCTTTCAAATACAAGCGATTCACAAGCGGTATCAGGGCTTGTATAGTTTGAATCGTTGTCACGCTCGGTTTAGGTGGTTTGAAAGCTAACATCGCGCCCTATGTTTGGAAGGTCATGTGCGTACAGGAGGGAAAGTAGTTAGCGCCCGTCGCCGACGTCAAGGTAATCTGTAAGGGCTGGGTCGGTAGCCCGAGCCTCCATTGACGCAACTACGGGAATCCCGTATATTCGTCTCATGGAATTCGAATGGGATGAGAACAAAGCGGCGATGAATTTGGCCAAGCATGGGATTCCGTTTGAATACGCCGTGCGAGTGTTCCTCGATCCCTACCGATTAGAAGAAGAGGAACTGATAGAATACGAGGAGGAAGTGCGCCGTCGCGTTATTGGCATGGTCGATGATCGCGTATTGCTCGTAGTCTATACAGAACGTTTTTCACGAACTCGAATCATCTCTGCCCGGAGAGCAACGCGTCATGAGCGAAGAAAATACCACGAGATTTAGGCTGGACGAAAAGAACCTACCGCGTCTGAGCAAGTCCCAAGCGCGACGTCTCGATTCCATGAGCGACGAGGAGATCGAGCAAGCCGCGTTGTCCGATCCCGACAACCCGCCTTTGACGGATGAAGAACTCGCAGCATTTGAGCGCGTTCCTGACACTAAGGCGATCCGCAAAGCCTTGCGTTTAACTCAGCACGAATTCGCCACTACGTTTCAGCTTTCTTTGGCGACGGTGCGAGATTGGGAACAGGGGCGCTACCAGCCGGATCAGGCGGCCCGTACGCTCCTGCGCGTAATCTCCCGTGATCCCAAAGCGGTCAAGCGTGCCTTGGAGATGTCTTGAACTGAAGCGGCAAACACCCGCCCTCTCGCTGGTTGATAGCTGACGGCTTCGACCAGGACAATTATACCACAGGTCTCGTGGTCATCGTTTGCCGGGATTAGAGCCGCAACTCTCGTTGATGCTCGCGAATATGGCTTCGTGGCGTTGGCAGAGAACCAATTGTCCCGTTGGATTCGAAGCCTTTGCGAGCATACAGGCCGATGGCCGGCTGGTTATGGTCTCCGACATCCAATAACACCCGCCGAGCGCCACTGTTCCGCGCCCACCCAACGACGGCGTCAATGAGCGCTTCACCCACGCCTTGTCCTCTGACCTCAGGGGACACCCACATCGAAATCAGCCAAGCGGCGTCAGATTGTAATTCATCGTGCGCGCCCCGCACTAGGCCCACGTCCTCTCCATCCACGACCGCTACGAAGGTGGCGATCTCTTCGAGTTGCGCCGTCCAACTATCCAGTGGTCGAGCAGCGGCCTCGTCATAGGTGCTGCCAAAGGCGTCAGGCGCATCGGCTAGAGCCCGCAACCGGATCGTGCGTAGCCGCAACTCCTCATCGGCTGCGAGGCGTTTAATGTCAATTGGGCTTGCGCGAGATGTCATCCTCAAGCGCCTCTCCCTTATTCTCTGAGGTTCCCTGCATTTCTGTCCATAGAGACACCTATTCTCTGCGCGAAAGTCTCCAAGCATCCGGCTCCATATTATTTCCCGCCACCATCCACAGCGACCCGTCGTACACGAACACGCTCCCGGCATGTCGGGGTGCCCAGGGGGTATCAGGCAATTCGGTCCAGTCCACGCCATCGGGCGAATACCACACGTCGCGGCGATTGCCGCTCTCTGCCGCATAGCCTTCTAGCACCCACAGATGGTCATCGAACGCGGCCACCTCGTGGTATTGTCTGGGCGTCCACGGGGCGTGCGCTATGTGCTGTTCCCAGTTAATCCCATCGTCCGAACTCCACACGTCATTGTAGAAATTGCGCATGGGAGTTGCAGGCGTATCGTATGTGCCTCCACCCAGAATCCACATCCTGTTGTCATGCACAGCGGCTCCACCGATCATCCCTCTGGGGATCCACGGAGCGTGCTCGGTAACTTGGGTCCAACTAATCCCATCGTCCGAACTCCACACGTCGTTGTGGAAGACCTCGTCGGCGTCGGCAAAATTGGGAATGGTTTGCCCACCCATAACCCAGATTCTGCCGTCGAAGGCCAAGGTATAATGGAGCACTCGGGGAGCCCACGGCACGTGATCATTGGCCAGATCCCAATGAATGCCGTCCGCACTGCTCCAGACATCGTCTTGATAATGGCCTTGATTGCAATCGCCGCCCACGATCCACATCCGGCCGTTGTGCACCACATATCCGGCTGTATGCCTTCCTTCCCAAGGCGCTTGGGGATTCTCAAGCGTCCAAGAGTCCCCATCGGTTGACGACCAAATCTCGCTGTTGCAGATCAGCGGGAAGTGGACTTTATCGCCGGGATTCCAGCCGCCCAACAGCCACATTTTATCATGGAACACCAATGCGCCAGCGCCGTCGCGAGCCGCGAATGCAGCTTGCTCAGTGACGCAGTGCCATTCGTATTTTGCGCTCATCGCTATTCATCTCCTGACACATTGGGCTACAGGTCGAACAGAGAAGGCGGGTCTCCCTCGGGATAGTTGTCGAGGTATCTCTGGATGTACTGCCGCGTAATGGGAGGCATCTGCTCGAGATGTCCCTGCTGGGTCAGCGGCTCTCGCTGTCCGTACTCGTGCGCCATCACGGTCGTCCCAGCATTCCAGAAGGCGCAGTGCATGGTCCAGCGCTTGCGTCCCTCTGGGTTCCAGCCCCGGTGCCAGAGGTTGGCGTTGTAGTAGGCGATGTCGCCCGGTTCCAGTTCGACGACGTGGGCGTTGGGCATCTCGCCCGATTCGCTGCGGGACGCTTCGATCTCCGCAGCCGTCGACGCCCGCAGATGACTCCCGGGGACGATGTTAAGAAAGCGGTCTCCAGCAACGAGCGGGGCGTTGAACTGTACGAAGGTGCCCTCGTGCCGGCGCAGGTACGCGGCTTCTTCCTCAGCTCCTGGTTTGCCGAGGTCTCGGTGCCATTTCTGGGTGTACGGCTTTCCGCCGCCGCTGGCGAGCATGCCGAATAGGCTGTGGCGCACTCCCGGACCGGAGACTAAGGCTTTGAGATGGGGGGCGAGATCCTCGTCTATCCAGTCGGCGAAGGCGGGGTGGTACTTATCGGGGTTGAGCAGGTGGCCGGTGCGGCTTGGCAGACGGCGCTTGCGGTCGATCCAGCCTATCTCGCATTCTCCCGCAAGTCCCTTGTCGATCAGGCGTTCGATCCCTTCGAGCAGCGCCTCGATGCGGGTTTTAGTGAAGGCTTGGCGCAGAATGAGAAATCCCTGCTCGGCGTACGTATCTTTGTCTTTTTCCGAGATCATCATTACCGGCGGATCGACCTCCGTAAAAGGTTAGTTTTGCGCTGCGTTCGATGCACCCGTGAAGTCTTGCCGTAAGGTAACGCCCCTTGCACACTCGTCAACAGGAGCCGACCAAACATTGACAACAAGGCGCGAAGGGTGTTAGGCTACGCCAAGCGGAAACCACAAATCTCATGCAGAGGTGCCAAAATGAAAATCAAGCGAATCACAGGAACCAGCGTCACAATCCCATACGCTCCGCCCGTTGGCCCTTACGTCGGGCGCGGTGGCGGTAGTGGCACTTTGGGCGCAGCGGGACTTATTGTGAAAGTTGAAACAGACGCGGACGTAGTGGGGTGGGGCGAAGGAACGGGACGGTTTGAAACGGATCCAAACGCAATTCTGGCCGGTAAAGATGTGGCCAACATCGAAGGGGCCATTGCAGCGCTGGAAGCAGGGGGCATAGGCAAAGGCCCGATGTCTGGTATTGAGATGGCACTGTGGGACGCGATGGGCAAGAGGGCGGATTTGCCGGTCTGTAAACTGCTCGGCGGCGTGGTGCGGGAGGAAGTGGACTTCTGCGCCTGCATGGGACTCAAGGCACCATCGGAGTCCGCGGCAACCGCTCGCGAGTACATGGAGCGGTGGGGGTTTCGGTTCTTAAAAACAAAAGCGGGGGACGATTCCGAACAGGACCTGCAGATTGCCGAGGCGATACAAGCCGCTGTGGGCGACGAAGCCATACTCCGCCCAGATGCAAATAGCGGGTATTCGCCCGAAGAGGCAGAAGTTATAATGCGAAAAATGAAAGATATGGGGATTCGCTATTTTGAAGACCCGTGCTCGCCCGAGTACCCCGACGCGCTGATCCGGTGCCGGACGGAAATCGGCATGGGTATCTTGGTGAACATGGGCGTTGGCACGGCGGACACTGTTGTGAACTTGCTCGCCAACGAGGTGGCTGATATGCTGATGCCAGACACCCCAGCGGCAGGCGGAGTGCTACCTGTGCAGAAAGTCGCTACTGTCGCAGGGGCGTATGACGTGCCGTGCCTGATGCACTGTTCGCACGATCTCGGACTCAAGACCGCGGCCATCACGCACATTGCGGCAGCAACCCCCAATTTTTCCGGGCCGAACGACACCTGCTACCACGGTCTGACGGATGACGTGCTGGCTGAACCATTGCAGTTTGAAAATGGGCGCATCCGCGTGCCGTTGGGGCCGGGACTGGGTGTTGAAGTAGATGAAGCAAAGATTGAGCAATACAGTGCGTAGTCGCGGGTTAGGCCTCGTCCAAACCCAAGCCCGTCAAATCTGCAATATGCCCTGCTTGTTCGGCCTCGTATAGCCGCCAGATCACGCGCAAGCCCTGCAAGCTGCTTTTGCCATCGGTCAGCGGCGTTTGCCCGGTTTCAATGCAATCGAGGAAATGGGCCATCTCGTTTTCCGTGTGTTTGCCCGGCTCTGCTTCTAACAAAACTTCCTCTTGACCGCGTAGGATATGCACGAGTTTGCCGCCTGAGATGTCGGCGTCGAGCATACCTTCGGTGCAATGCGCGTGGATTGAGTAGCGCAACCGGGTGCCCCGCGCGCCCCAAGTGCCAAAGTGATAGCCGAGGCGGCCATCGGCAAATTCCATCGTCACATTGCTGGTGCCTTCGCGTTCCATCCACGGCGTGCCAAAATTGGTGCCCATGTGCATGCCCTGCACGGGTCGTCCCAAAAACCAGAGCAGCAAATCGATGTAATGACAGCCGTGACTAAACAACTGCCCGCCGCCCAAGCGCTCTTGGCTCGAAGCCCAGTGATCGGGGGGATAGCGAGTGAGTTGCTCGGTCCAGATCGACACCTGAAATACATCGCCGTACGCGCCTTCAGCTAACAATGCCTTCAAACGCTGGACAATTGGATGAAAGCGCATGCAATACGCGATCATCAGCACTTTGCCCGAAGTTGCAGATGCTTCCATCAGTTCTTTGCAGGCGGCTTCACTATTGGCCATGGGTTTTTCGAGCAAGACGTGGACGCCCGCATTGAGACACGCCTGTCCGACGGAAGAGTGCAAATGGTGGGGCAGTGCGAGCAATACGGCATCTACCGAGTCTAAAATCTCGCGATAATC
This sequence comes from Candidatus Latescibacterota bacterium, assembly GCA_022825185.1. The sequence continues at coordinate 6,919 of JAJDYK010000296.1, forward strand.
CGTCGCCACACAGGCTCCCGGAAATTGCTGCGCGACGGCTTCTGCGCGTTCGGGAACCACATCGACCGCCGCGGCCAATGCGACCCGATCGCTCAGGGTGTGAAACCGCCGCATGTGGGCACCGCCCATGCCGCCACAGCCGATCATCCCCAGTTTAATCATGCACCTGTCTCCCTTATGTGAATGCGATGCGACGACCGACAGTTGGGGTATTGAGGCTAAAGAACCGGCCGCCCTAGATGTCATCGGCCTCGCGCACAACCCTACACTAGCATACGCTGGTCGCTGAGATCCTTGCTGCCTACGGTCTTGCTGATGGTGCCGCCGCGGAATTCCTTGATCTCTAGGTTGTGGAACGCGTTGACGATCATGTACTGGGTCGGCATGTCCTCCCAGCGCGCGGAGTGAAAATCGACCGTCCCGTCGCCCTGCCACAACCCGGTCAGGCGGCTGTTGCTGCCCTCCTCCGGGGTCAGGCAGGCATAGGCCGCGTCCGCTTCGCCCCAGTGGCCGGTGCGGGGGATGTACTTGTAATGGAGCAGCCCGGTCAGCACGCCGTCGGTGCGCGGCGTTGCTGGTGCCGGATAGTCAGTGGGTGCCACCTCGCGCATGTTGGTCAGCTTCATATCGAGGAAGCGGAACCCCTGCCAGTGCGCTGTGACGTGGGTCTCGCCTCGGCACACGGCTGGGTCCGGCAGTTCACAGTAGATCTTCGAGAATCCGAGCTGTTCTCGGCCGGTGAGGATCGGCTCGGTCATGTTTTCCCACAGGACGGTCAGAAACGGTCCCTCTGCGCGGTCGCGCTTGCCAGTGTAGGTCGCCGGAAAGGTCACGCCCATCATGTTGTAGCCGCGTCCGGCCAACCACTCGATCTCCTTCATGTGGATCTGGTACACCGTTACCACCGGCTCGCCGTGCAGCGCGAATCCCTCCGGCAGCAGCTCTTTGAGCTGTTCGGCGTTGGTCAGGAAGCTGACAGAGTAGCTGGAGGACTTGGGGGTGTCGATGCAGGCATACCCCTTGCCGTCGGGGCTGCGCCGCGGTCCCGTCATCGGTCCAAAGTGAGTGGGCATGAGGTACATTGCGCCCGGCTGAAATTGGTACGCCACGAATGATCTCCTCTCTTGGTTTGATTTATTGTCCCAGTATCGACGAGTCAGACGCGCGCCATGTCTGTCGTCGCGGGTTATCCATAGGCCATTTCGGGGTGTTTGCCGAGAACGCGCAGGAGGCGTTCGTCGGCGCCTTCGAGGACGTAATCGGGCATGCGATAGTTGAGATAGGGCCAGAATCGCTGGGCGACGAAGCGCTGACCATAGACTTGGTGAAAGAGGTAGCGGACGCGATCCGATGTATTGGGGGCGCCGCGATGCCAGGTTTGGCTGCTGAGGAGGTAGAGGTCTCCCGCTTGCATGAGCAGGGACGTGGGGCCTTGGCCGTCGAAGGTTGGATTTTCTGGATCGTTGGGTTGTCTGCCCGCATAGTGGCTGCCCGGCACGAATTGGCTAGGGCCATACTGGTCTTCGTCTTGGTCTGTCAGGGCGATCTGGAACGACATGCGAAAAACGGGCATTTGCAGACGCCGGTCGTGACTGCTGATATTGTCATCTGTGATTGGAAATTCCAGGCTGTCATCTACGTGAAAGCGGTTGATGCCCATATCCCTGCGATTCAAGATGCAGCCCTGCGCCATGCAGTGGCACTGTGGGCCGAGGACTGTTTCGGCAATGGAGATTATAGGCTCGCGCACGAGCAGATCGCGGAACATCCGGTCGCATTCAAATAGCCGATGGACAACGATGGGCGCTTTGCCATCGAGCTCTGGCCTTATTTTTACATTCCGCATTTCGGTGAAATAAGGTTCGGCGAAGATCTGATTGACGCGTCTGCATATTTGCTCGCATTCTTCCCGGGACAAGACGTTGCGGATGATGGTTGCGCCGTTTTTGTAAAAGTCTTCGAGAATCGGCGCTAGGTCTTCTTCTGTAAAGGGTTTGTGCAGTGACATGGGATATTCCTCGCTATAGCTAGTTTGCTTCTCAACAATCAATGAGCACGAAGCTCGTCAGGTGCCGTTTCCAATTCAGAGACTTTCATTTGGATTACTTGCCGATTAATCACTCGCATACCATACCATGCGGACTTCCCTAAAGCACTTCAAATCGTACATCGCCTTTTAAGGCGCGATCAAAACTGAGCGTTTTTTCGCACCCAGACTTTTCGCCCACGCGCCCAATCACATAGTCGGCAAAGTCGCCCCTACCCTTTTTGTAATCGCCCAGCCCCTGCCAGAGCAGGTCTTTGTCCACAAAATGAAATGAGCGCGTCTGCAAAATGCCCTCCAGCGCGTCGCCAATCTGCGCCCGGCTGTATCCATAGGCCCGATCGAGCACCCATACTAGTTCGCAGACGACGACATCGACAATAAAATAGATCTCGCCCGCATCCGATCCCGCTTCGATCTCTTTTGCCGCGCGCCGCGCCTGTGCCGCATCGTCCTGCACTAGATAGCGCACTAGCACATTGGTATCCAGCCCCCTCACAGTGCTTTTCCCGCGCCCTCGCGCACCGCGCGATCCATTTCCTCTAGCGATACGGCCTTCTTGGGTTTCGGCAGGATATTCTTTAGGTCTCGCACATCCCGGGTGGCCGGTCTGACGACCACTTCGCCATCGTCTTGGATGATAAAATCCACGCTGTCGCCCTGCTGTAGGTGCAGGTGCTGGCGTATGGCTTGGGGAATGACCAGTTGTCCTTTGGAGGTTAGTTTGGCGACGGCCATCGCGTGATCCTTTCGTTGATTCCTACTTTTTTCAAGGCTCCAACTTTATAGTAAGAATCTAGCGAACTCTTCATACTTTGCCAATAGCACTTGGCCATGAACGAGCTTATTCGGTGCTAGAGACTGAATGCGGTATCAGCGATAGTCGACCAGAGTTCACCTCGTGCGCTGGCTGGGCGCGGAACATTGTCGTCTAAGCGGTTTCTAAAAAGTAGTCGGATTCTAATTCGAGAAAGCTTGCAGCAACTCCCGGAATTGTATAGGAATTATAAAGGGCCTTTCAGGGAACAGGTCAAGCGGTGTCGGCGTCTTTGGAGCAGCTTGGCTGTGCGTTGCGGCGCTCTTGGTTCAGGAGTTGGTCCTGCTAGAGGACGGCCCGCTGGCGGCTAGGGCTTGTTTTCGTCGAGATTTATAGGAGAAAAAAATGAAAAGATATAATTACTGGTTTTTAGCGATCGGCACATTGCTGATTGTAGCCCTCGCTGCCTGTGATGTGAATATTGCCTCGGAGGTATTATCGTCTTCAGCAACGGACCGAACTATCCATGTAACCGGAAGCGGTTCAGTTACTGGTGAGCCAGATATTGCAACACTCGATATAGGTGTGTCTGTTGAGCGAGAGACCGTCGCAGAGGCACGTGAAGAAGCGGCAAGTGCGATGACGGCGTTAATAAATTCTCTGCAAGCAAACGACGTGGCTGAAAAAGACATTAAAACGGAGAATTTCAGTATCTATCCCCAGTACGACTATACAGATGACGGACGCGTCCTTCGCGGTTACAGAGTAAACAACACCGTGCGGGCGAAGGTCCGAGACTTGGCAACCCTCAGTGATGTCATAGATGATGCCGCTGGAGCGGGAGGGGATAGCATCGTTATTAACTCTATCCAATTTATGATTGATGATACTACACCATTACAAACCGAGGCGCGTAGTTTGGCGGTAAAGGATGCTGAAGCGAAAGCACAAACCTTAGCGGAGGCAAGCGGTGTAAGGCTAGGGGAACCTATTACTATTACTGAAAGTATCTACTTCGAAGGTCCGCCAATCGCGTTTGCGACTGCAGAAGCAGCCTTCGATGATGCCGCGCGTACTGCCACTCCCATTGCCCCAGGTGAACTCACTGTTACCGTGACTGTCACTGTGGTGTATGAAATTGAGTGAACCGTCTCAAGACTTCCTTCTCTAATTCGTCGTAATCTATCTTTCCCACCCACTGCGCTACGATCACTGCAAACCTACCACTGCGTTGCCGCTTTTGTCGCCGATGTCAAGATAACCGACTTAGGCAAAGAGGCGCGTGATCTCGTCCACCGGGAAAGTGGGCAATGACGTCAGATGGCCGTCGCGGCGTAGCTGAAGCCCGAAGGAAGAGGGACGAACCATGCCGATGCGGGCTGCGGCTATGTTGGCGTCGTGCAGGGCCGCGAGTATGGCGTCGGCGGAATCGGCTGTGCAGCCGATTAGCAACGCACCCGAGGAAATCACGCCGAGAGGATCGAGTTCAAAGGCCGCGCAGAGGTGCGCGGTGGCCGGATCGATGGGCAGCGCGTGGTAGTCGATTTCTGCGCCTACAGCAGATGCGGTGGCCAATTCCCACAGTCCCGTGGCGACCCCGCCTTCGGTCGGGTCGTGCATGGCGGTGACTCGTCCGGCTTGGACGGCGACTTGGGCATCGCGCACGATGCTGATGCCGGGCGTGTGGAGAAAGTCGGCGCAGGTGTCTAAAAAGGCGGGCGTACAGCCGCGATCGCGCAGTTGCGCGCGTTTTTCGCGGGCGATGATGGCGGTGGCTTCAATGCCCAAGCCCTTGGTCAGGAGCAGAGCGTGACCGGGCTGCAATCCCGAGGAGCGCACCAAGCGGTCGCGCGTGGTTTCCCCGAGCATTTGGCCGATGACTAAGGGACGGTCGAGTCCGTAAGTGACTTCCGTGTGGCCGCCGCAGACGGCGATGTCCAAGCTCTCGGCTGCTTGGTGGATGGAGCGGAAAATGGATTCCGCCAACTCGGGTGTGGCGCGTTCTGCGGGGAGGAGGATGGTGCTGAGGAAGAAGCGGGGCGTCGCTCCCATGGCGGCAATGTCGTTGGCATTGACGTGGACTGCGTACCAGCCAATTTCGTCGCTGGCGAAAGTAATCGGGTCGGTTTTGGCCACTAGCAAGCGGTCGCCGCAGTCTATGACCGCTGCGTCTTCGCCCACGGTCGGCGGCACGAGCAGGCGTTCGTGGCGGTGGGTATAGGCCGCGAGCAGACGGCCTAGTTCAGTGGGAGGTAGCTTGCCGGCTGGGTAGGTTTTCACGGGGCGTAGAAGGCGATGATGGCTTGGACGAGCGCGGGGATACTGCTTTGGCTGGGCTGTACGTGAACGGCAAATCCGAGCTGGCGCACGGCTTCAGCCGTGGTCGGGCCAATGCAGGCGATGTGGGTGCGAGCGAATACGGCCTCCGTGCGTTCTGGCCCTAGAACCTGATGAAAATTGTGGACGCTGGAGGGGCTGGCGAAGACGACGAGGTCGAGTTTGTTCTCGGCCAGTGCGGCGGGAAATTCGACTTGGTCTGGCAGGCGATTTACGTACGTCGTTAGGTGGTGAACTTGGGCACCGCGTGTGGCGAGCGTATCGGCGAGTTCAGTGCGTCCAATGGAAGAGGCTGGCAAGAGGATCTCTTGGCCGGTCACGTCGAATGCGGCAAAGGCGCTGGCTAGCGAGGCCTGCGATTGGCGCGGGGGCACGAGGTCGGGGACTAAGCCCTGTTGGCGCAGCGCCGCAGCCGTAGCCAAGCCGACGGCCGCGATGCGCGTGTGGGCAAAGGCCCGGGCATCGAGGCCGCGTTGGTAGAGCCGATCGCAGAAAAAGGCGACGCTGTTGGGGCTGGTGAAGACGACCCAAGCCGCGTTCCCAAGCCGGTCTTGGGCTGCATCCACAGCCGTCCAGTCGTCGGGCGGGCCGATGTGCAAAAGGGGCAGCGTCGATACGGCCGCTCCTTCGGCTTCGAGGCGTTGCTGGAGGGGGCCGGCCTGTTCGCGGCTGCGGGTGACGAGTAGGCGGCGGCCAAAAAGCGGTTTGCTCTCAAACCAGTTGAGTTCTTGGTGCAGTGCGACGACGGGGCCGATTGCGATGAGGGCCGGCGAGCGGATTTGCTGGGCAACGGCGCGGTCCGGCAGGTGTTGGAGATCGGCGACGACTGTGCGCTGGTCGGGCCAAGTGCCCCATTCAATAGCTGCGGCCGGCGTCGAAGCCGCTCGGCCCCGAGCGACGAGATGCTGGCATATACTGGCGAGCTTGCGGACGGCCATGAAGATAACGAGGGTTCCGTCAAAGGATGCTAACTGATCCCAGTCGATGGCCGCGTCGGGCTTGGCCGGATCCTCATTGCCGGTGACTAGCAGCGCGGCCGAGGCAATGCCGCGGTGGGTTAGGGGGATGCCCGCGTAGGCCAAGACGCCAGAAGCCGCGGAGACGCCGGAGACGATTTCAAAGGGAATGCCGGCTTGACGCAGGTGCAGAGCCTCTTCGCCGCCGCGACCGAAGATAAAAGGATCGCCGCCTTTGAGGCGGACGACGACATGGCCTTGGCGGGCGCGATTGACGAGGAGCGCATGGATCGCGTCTTGAGAGGGGCTTTTGCGGCCGCCGCGTTTGCCTACCGCGATTTGCTCGCACGTGTTGGGCACTAGGTCGAGCAAGCGGCTGTCGAGGAGGTCGTCGTAGAGGACGATGTCGGCCTCGCGCAGATAGCGCAGGCCCTTGAGGGTCAGCAGGCCGGGATCGCCGGGGCCGGCCCCGACGATGTACACGGTGCCCGGGGTGGTGTATTCAGCGGACATCAGGGAACCTGTAAGAGGTCGTCGGCACCTTGGGTGCGCAGGGCGTCCGCAAGGGCGTCGGCAAGGGATTCGGCACAGGCGCGGGAGGCACGCTGTTCGGCGCGCAGCAACTGGGTGCCTTCGGGATGGCCGACTAAGCCGTCGAGTGCGAGGAGGTCACCCTCCATGCGGCCCCAAGCTCCGACGGGCGCGTGACACCCGGCGCGCAGGATGTGCAACAGGTGGCGCTCGGCTTGCACCGCAACTAAGGTTGAGGCGTGGTTGAGGGCTGCGACGGTGGGACGCGCGGGATGATCGGTGCGCATTTGCAGTCCCAAAGCGCCTTGGCCGGGCGCGGGTAGAACCTGATTCAGGGGCAGGTAGCAGCCGATGCGCTCCTGCCAGCCGAGGCGGTTGAGTCCGGCGACGGCCAAGACCACGGCATCGCACTCGCCGCGCATGGCTTTGTCGATGCGGGTGTCTAGATTGCCGCGAATATCTAGAATGTTCAGGTCGGACCGCAGGGCCTTGAGTTGGGCGCGGCGGCGCAGGCTGCCCGTGCCGACTCGTGCTCCGTCCGGCAAGTCGGCGAGAGAGGATATGCCGGAGCCGACGAGGGCATCGCGCACATCTTCGCGCTCGGGTGTGGCGACGAGGGCGAGGTCAGAGTGCATCTGAGTCGGTAGGTCTTTAAGGCTGTGGACCGCTAAGTCAATGTGCCCGGCTAACAGGGCGTCTTCGAGGGCTTTGGTAAAAACGCCCGTGCCTCCCAAGCTACGTAGCGAACCCGTCATCGCATCGCCGGTGGTGCGGATGATTGAGATCTCAATGTCCAGCCTGTCGTGCAGCGCTAGTAGGCGGTTGCGGACTTCGTGGGCTTGGACGAGGGCGAGTTGGCTACCGCGGCTGCCAATGACGAGTTTCACGAGGTGTGGCCGTTAGGGTGTATATAGGCAAGGGAAGATTCCCTCAGTGGAAATCTTCCCTTGCCGTGAGCACCCGTAGTTATAGTTATTTACACGTCGTAGTAGAGTGCGAACTCATAGGGATGCGGCCGCAAGCGGAGGGCATCGACCTCCTCGGTGCGCTTGTAGTCAAGCCACGCGTCGATCAGATCCTCGGAGAACACATCCCCCTGCAACAGAAAGTCCCGATCCTGCTCCAAGTGATCCAACGACGCCTCCAACGATCCCGCCGTCTGCGGAACTCCCGCCCGCTCCTCCGCCGACAAATCATACAGATTCTTGTCCAACGGCTCCCCCGGATCCAACTGACGCTCAATGCCGTCCAACCCCGCCATCAGCATCGCCGACAACGCCAGGTAGATGTTGCACGACGGGTCGGGACAACGGAACTCCACCCGCTTGCTCTTGGGCGAAGGCGAATACATCGGAATGCGCACCGACGCACTGCGGTTGCGTTGCGAATAAGCCAAGTTCACCGGCGCTTCGTAGCCGGGTACCAGCCGCTTGTAGGAGTTGGTCGTCGGATTGGTAAACGCCAACAGCGCAGGTGCGTGGTGCAACAGCCCGCCGATGTAGTGCAACGCCATCTGGCTCAGACCCGCGTAGCCACTGCCGGCAAACAAAGGCGTATCGCCCTGCCACAGGCTCTGGTGAGTGTGCATGCCCGTGCCGTTGTCCTCAAACAGCGGCTTGGGCATAAAAGTAGCCGTCTTGCCGTGCTGACGCGCCACATTCTTGACGATGTACTTATACATCATCATCCGGTCGCCGCAGATCAACAGCGGACAAAAGCGAATGTCTATTTCGCCTTGGCCGGCGGTGCCCACCTCGTGGTGGTGGATCTCGGTGTCGATGCCGCAGGCGAGCATGGTCTGCACCATCTCGGTGCGGATGTCTTGCAGCGAGTCCGTTGGCGGCACGGGGAAGTAGCCGCCCTTGTAGTCGGGCTTGTAGCCTAAGTTGGGGCCGTCGGCCGAGCCGGAGTTCCAGCGTCCTTCCACCGAGTCGATTTCGTAGAAACCCAAATGCGCTTGCTGGTCGAAGCGGATGTTGTCGAAGATGAAAAACTCGGCTTCCGGTCCGAAGAAGGCGGTGTCGGCAATGCGGGTGCGCTGCAAGTAGGCTTGGGCGCGCTGGGCAACGCCACGGGGATCGCGGGCATAGGGCTGGCGGGTGATGGGGTCTTCAATGGAGCAGACCAGCGACAAGGTGGGCACGGCCATGAACGGGTCCATGACCGCGGTGGTCGGATCGGGCAGGACGAGCATGTCGGATTCGTTGATTTCCTGCCAGCCGCGGATGGACGAGCCGTCGAAGCCGAGACCGTC
>JAJDYK010000154.1 GCA_022825185.1 Candidatus Latescibacterota bacterium
GGAGCAGCGCGGTCTCGACATTGGACATCCGCCGATCGTCGCCGTCAATGGCAACAGCGGCAATCCGCACTACGAGCCGCACGCGGACACGGCCGCCCCCATCGAGCCGGGCGCTTGGATCCTCATCGACCTGTGGGCGCGCCACCCCGGCGAGCAGCACGTGTTTGGCGATATAACTTGGGTCGCCTTTGCCGGCCCGCGCGTCCCCACCGCTCACGCCGAGGTCTTTGCCGCAGTGCGCGAAGCGCGCGATCAAGTGTTGGAACGGCTCGACGCCGCGTGGCACGCCGACGAATTACTACAGGGCTGGCAACTCGACCGCGTAGCGCGCCAAGTCCTGACGACGCACGGCTTGGGCGAGCAATTCGTCCACCGCACGGGACACAGCCTTGGCCCGGGACCGAGTATCCACGCACTCGGCGTAAACCTCGACGACCTAGAGACCCACGACGCGCGGTCAATCCTACCGGGCACGGGCTTCTCCGTCGAGCCGGGCGCGTATCTGTCGGAGTTCGGCGTGCGGCTCGAAGTCAATGTGTACGTAGATCCAGAGACCGGCCCAGAAGTTACAACCCCCATCCAAAACGAAGTCGTCTTACTTTGAGCCTCGGAATCGTCCTCGTCAGCGGTGGGCTCGACTCCTGCGTCACCGCCGCCATTGCCGCCCGCCGCGGCCCCCTGGCCTTCCTCCACTTGCACTATCGCCAACGCACCGAGGAACGCGAGTTCACGGCATTCTCCGCCCTCGCGGATCATTTCCAAGTGGAAACCCGCCTCGTGGTGGACGTCGATTACATGCGCCAGATCGGCGGCTCCAGCTTGGTCGATGCGACTCAGCCCATCCCCGAAGAAGACGACGCAGCCGATTTGCCCACGACCTATGTCCCCTTCCGCAACGCCAACCTCCTCGGCGTGGCCGTAGCTTGGGCCGAGGTCATCGGCGCAACCGACATCTACATCGGTGCCCACGAAGCAGAGAGCCACTACCCGGACTGCCGACGGGAGTTTTTCGCCGCCTACGAGCGCATGGTCGCCGCTGGCACCGGCCCACAAACCCAAGTCCGCATCCAAACCCCACTCATAGACTGGGACAAAGCCGCCATCGTCCGCTGCGGCCTAGCGCTCACCGCCCCCCTGCACCTGACCTGGTCCTGCTATCAGCACGAAGACCTCGCCTGTGGCCGCTGCGAGAGTTGCCGCATGCGCTTGGCGGGCTTTCGCCGGGCCGGTGCTAGCGACCCCTTACCCTACGCCTCTATTCCAAGGAGCTAACCCATGCTAATCGGCTACGTCAGCGACGAACGCTACATCGCCCTACACGATGTGCAGTTCGAAATCGCCAACGAAAACCTGCATATCGAAACCCGCTCGCGAGCCACCGGCGAAGTCTTCGCCGACATCCCCCCCGGCCCCTATACCGTAACCTTGCAAAAGGACGGCTTCGGCCCCAAACGCGGACAGATCAACATCCACCCCGAGCGGCCACACCACTTCCGCTTGCTCGCACATCAGTTGCTCGGCTACGCCTGGCCCAAGTGGGTCCAATCGGGCGAGCAATCCGAGTTCCGCGTCCACGCGCTCGAAGCCTTCCGCCTCGATTTGTGGCGCTACGGCTGGCAAAAAGAGCACATCCGCCCGCTGGGCTGGTTCGACGAGCACGGGCCGCGCGCCACCATGCAAATCACCCCGGACGGCGACTACACCCAGACCGGGGTAATGTGGAACAAGTTTGGCTACACCAGCCCATCTCACAAACAGTTCGTCACCGCGCCGGAACGCTCTGGCCTGTACTACTTCCACGCCAAAGGCGAGTCCGGCGCATTTTTCTCCTTCCCTTGGATCGTCGCCCCAGCCGCCCCCAGCGCGGACATCGCAGTCCTCGCCGCCAACATCAACTGGAATGCGTACAACAACTTCGGCGGGCGCTCCAACTACATCCACCCCGACTGCTTTCCGCCCACGCCGACGATCAATGCCCGCTTGGAACTCAAGCGCTACACCGACCCCGAGCACATCAACTACGACGCCGAGGACTACGCTCCCCTCTCCTTCGACCGGCCCGAGCCGATCAACCACATTCCCGAGGACGTCGAGATCATCGACCCCATCGCGGGCCGCGCGGCCTGCCATGTCGCCCCAGCCGAGTGGCGCTTCCTCGGCTGGCTAGAGCGCGAGGGTTATGATTACGACCTGTACGCCGAGACCCAATTTCACTTTGGCCAACTCGACCTCGACCAGTACAAAATCCTCATCACCACCACTCATCCCGAGTACTGGTCGCGCAAGATGTACTACGACGTCAAGGCGTGGGTGCGCGAGCGCGGCGGCAAATTCATGTACTTGGGCGGCAACGGCCTCAACTGCGAGGTGGAACTACTCGACGAGCAGACGATGAAAGTCAAAAACGGCGACGGGCGCGTCCAGCGAGCCGAGGGCCACGATAGCCGCTTTCACCAGTACAACGAGTCTGAGGCCAACCTGCTTGGCGTGGTCTTTACCCATCCGGGCATTATGACGGCCGCACCGTACCAAGTCCTCGCCGCCGACCACTGGATTTTTGCCAACACGGGCGTCAAAAACGGCGATACCTTCGGCGAGGCCAGCCTACACGAGCGGATCCCTGGCGGTGCCTCCGGCCACGAGACCGACAAAACCTCGCCCTTTTCGCCCCCCGGCACCGAAATCGTCGCTCGCGGCCTCAACCCCGACCAAGGCGGTGCAGAAATCGTCCACTACGAAACAGCGAGTGGCGGCGCAGTTTTTTCCGTCGGCTCCATCACCTATCCAGCCTCAATTCTCGTAGATGAGACCGTCTCGCGCATTACCGCAAACGTCATCGAGCGCTTTGGCGCGGCATAGCCAAAGCACCTGTTTGGCCTTATTCTAAAATGTTTTAACCACCCGTAGGGAATCGCGATGACGACTAGCAACGTGACAACGAACAACACCGACCTAAACTGGATCGCCAACTACATCTGGGGCATCGCCGACGATGTCCTGCGCGACCTGTACGTGCGCGGCAAGTACCGCGACGTGATCCTCCCAATGACCGTGCTGCGCCGGCTCGACGCAGTGCTGGAAGACAGCAAGCAAGCGGTCCTGGACATGAAGACCACCCTCGACAACGCCGGCGTCATCGAACAGGATGCGACCCTGCGGCAGATCGCGGGACAAGCCTTCTACAACACCTCCAAGTTCACCCTGAGCGACCTGCGCGCTCGCGCCAATCGCCAGCAGCTTGAGGCCGATTTTCGGGCTTGGCTCGACGGGTTCTCGCCCAGCGTCCAAGACATCCTCGAAAACTTCGAGTTCCGCAACCAAGTCTCGCGGCTGTCCAGGGCCGACGCCTTGGGCACGCTGATCGAGAAGCTCACCTCGCCCGACATCAACCTGAGCCCGGCCCCAGTACACTACGCCGACGGCACGGTCAGGCATCCCGGCCTCGACAACCACGGCATGGGCACGATTTTCGAGGAGCTGATTCGGCGCTTCAACGAGGAGAACAACGAGGAGGCGGGCGAACACTGGACCCCGCGCGACGCCGTGACCCTGATGGCAAAGCTGGTCTTCCTGCCCGTCGCCGACCAGATCAAGTCCGGCACCTACCTGATCTACGACGGAGCCTGCGGCACCGGCGGCATGTTGACTGTGGCCGAGGACGTGCTTCAGCAGCTCGCCGCCGAACATGGCAAGGAAGTTTCCACCCACCTCTACGGCCAAGAGATCAATGCCGAGACCTACGCCATTTGTAAGGCCGACCTGCTGCTCAAGGGTGAAGGAGACGCCGCCGACAACATCGTGGGCGGCCCGGAGCACTCCACCTTGGCCAACGACGCCTTCCCCTCCCAAGAGTTCGACTTCATGCTCTCCAATCCGCCCTATGGCAAGAGTTGGAAAACCGACTTAGAGCGCATGGGCGGCAAGCGCGACATGCGCGACCCGCGCTTCGTGATCGAGCACAACGGCGATCCCGAGTATTCCCTAGTCACCCGCTCCAGCGACGGCCAGATGCTCTTTCTCGCCAACAAGCTCTCCAAGATGAAGCCGGGCGGTAGCCGCATCGCCGAGGTACACAACGGCAGTTCCCTGTTCACTGGCGACGCTGGCCAAGGTGAGAGCAACATCCGCCGCTGGATCATCGAGAACGACTGGCTGGAGGCAATCGTCGCCCTGCCGCTCAACATGTTCTACAACACCGGCATCGCCACCTACGTCTGGGTGCTCACCAACCGCAAGCCGGAGCATCGCCAAGGCAAGGTGCAGTTGATCGACGCCACCGAGTGGCACCGGCCGCTGCGCAAGAATCTGGGCAAGAAAAACTGCGAGCTTGGCGAGGCGGACATCCAGCGCATCTGCGACACCTTCCTCGCCTTTGAAGAAAGCGAGCAAAGCAAAATTTTCGACAACGACGCCTTCGGCTACTATAAGGTGACGGTCGAGCGACCGCTGCGGCTCGAAGGGGCCGACCCCAACCGCGCTTACAAAGTCGCCGAGATCAAGAAGCTGAAGGAGGACTGTGAGCGCAGCGAGACCGCACCGCCCGTCATCAAGAAGATCCACAAGCGAGGCACAGAGGCTGACCCACTGCGTGGCCGGTTCGAGGCGACTGTCAACGGCAAGCCCGTCGTGGTAGAGTACGAACCGGACACCGACCTGCGCGACACTGAGCAGATTCCGCTGCAAGAGGAAGGCGGCATCGAAGCGTTCCTGCGGCGCGAGGTCCTGCCCTACGCGCCTGACGCCTGGTACCAACCGGACAGCGTGAGGATCGGCTACGAGATCAGTTTTACCCGATATTTCTACAAGCCGCAGCCGATGCGGACGCTGGAGGAGATTCGAGCCGACATTCTGGAGTTAGAGCAAGAAACGGAAGGGTTGCTGGGTGAGATACTGGGCGAAAGCCAACGGCCGGCGGCCATATAGAGCAGGGACGAGCGATGTCCAGCACCGAGATCATCTTTGAAGTCAGGAAAGACGAAGTGGGCCCCGTGACAGGCACCGAACTCAGGAGGAAGTGGAAATGACAACGGAAACCCTGAATCAACATATTGAGATCACCCCGGGCATATCAAGTGGCAAACCCCGCATTGCCGGTCATCGAATCACTGTGGAGAATATCGTCATCTGGCACGAGCGCCTAGGCAAGAGTGCCGACGAAATCGCCAGCGATTACGATATAACCCTCGCGGATGTATATGCGGCATTGGCTTACTATTTCGATCACCGGCATGAGATTGACCAATCGCTCGAAGAGAGTCGAGCATTTGTAAATATCTTACGCCAAAAATCCTCTTCGAAGCTTCCTCAAAAGATTCAAGACCTGACGCAACGTGGCGAAGATTAAGTTTTACACGGATGAGAATGTCTCAAGAGCAGTTGTGATGGGGCTACGTCGAAGAGGTGTGGATGTACTGACTGTTGCCGAAGCCGGAAATCTTGGAGCGTCTGATGAGGAAATTTTTAGAATGGCTAGGGAAGCAGAACGAGTCATCTTCACGCAGGATGATGACTTTCTTCGTCTTGCAGCAACTGTTTCTGACCACCGAGGAATTGTTTACACGTCTCAAGAAAACACGGTTGGTGAGATAATTCGTGGCTTGATGTTGATCTATCAGGTTTTGGCAGCGGAAGAGATGGTGGGACATGTGGAATACCTATAGAACACGATGAGGTTTTCTTGGTATGAAGTTACCTAACGCCGGCCAACTGAAGCCGTATCCGGAAATGAAGGACTCAGGTATAGAGTGGCTAGGGAAAGTGCCCGTACATTGGAACCTCAGGAGAACCAAGAGTCTTCTAGTCCAACGCAGCGAAAAGGGATTCCCGAATGAACCATTACTGGCAGCTACTCAAACAAAGGGAGTCGTTCGCAAGGAGAAATACGAGAACCGGACAGTTCTCGCACTGAAGGATCTTCAATTACTCAAGATCGTACGAATTGGCGACTTTGTGATCAGCCTTAGATCTTTTCAGGGTGGTATTGAGTTTGCAAGAGAGCAAGGGATAATTAGTCCCGCATACACAATTCTATATCCCTCAGACCGAGATCACCAACCATATATCGCCAAAGTATTCAAGTCACGTCCCTACATCGAGAATTTATCGCTATTCGTCACAGGTATTCGTCAGGGTCAAAACATAGACTACGAGAGACTCGCCCGTTCGTATCTGCCCCTCCCTCCTCTCCCCGAACAAACCGCCATCGTCCGCTTCCTCGACCACGCCGACCGGCGCATCCGGCGCTACATCCGCGCCAAGCAGAAGCTGATTGCGCTGCTGGAGGAGCAGAAGCAGGCCATCATCCACCAAGCCGTCACGGGCCAGATCGACGTGCGAACCGGCCAGCCCTACCCGGAGTACAAGCCCTCCGGTTTTGAATGGATCAGGGATGTTCCAAAGCACTGGGAAATCCGGCGGCTTCGTTTTCTGATCATTGGAAGACTGACCTACGGTGCTAATGCCGTAGCTGAACACAACGACACCACATGGCCCCGTTACCTACGAATAACAGACTTTTCGAAGAACGGTAAATTACGGACAGACACATTTCGGTCTCTGCCACCTGAGATTGCGAAGGACTATCTTGTAGAACCGGGAGATGTGTTACTTGCTCGGAGCGGGGCAACTGTAGGCAAAGCTTTCCTAGTAGATGAGCAAGCCGGAACTGCCTGTCATGCTGGCTACCTTATTCGAGCTCGGCTAAACCGTAAACTCCTTCATCCCGCTCTTTTCTTTAGATTCACTCAGAGTGCAGGATTCGAGAGATGGAAAGACTCCACATTTATCATTGCTACGATCCAGAATATCAGTGCCGACAAGTATGCTAACCTCCCAGTACCCGTTCCTCCAAGATCGGAACAAGAGAACATTTTGCAGTTTGTTAGGACGAGTGAGGCAACAATTGATCGCGCAGTGCATCGTGCGACAGAAGAAATAGACCATCTCCGCGAATACCGCACCCGTCTAATCGCCGATGTCGTCACCGGCAAGATCGACGTGCGCGAGGCGGCGGCTGAACTGCCGGAAGTGGACCCGCTTGCGGAAGACGACTTGGACAGTACAATCCATGATAGGGAGAATTCAAATCTCGGCGAACCCGACGCCGAGAAATCGGCAGCAGAGTACACGATCAAAAGGAGGTGACCGTATGACTGACTGGAGCAAGTGCCCGGTGGTGGAGAGCGTACCCGGCCGGGTGAGCGGCAACTGGGTGTTCAAGGGCACCCGCTTGCCGGTGTACACCCTCTTCGAGAACCTTGCGGCGGGCGCGACCATCCACGACTTCATCGAGTGGTTCGGCGGGGTTGATGAATCGGAGGTGGAGGCGGTGCTGGAGCACGTCGCTCAGGAACTCCGGGCCCAAGTCGCCCATGCACATCCTGTTCGATAACGGGACGCCCAGGCAGCTACGCCTCCGGCTCTTCGGCCATGTCGTCGAAGAGGCCAGGGAGCGCGGCTGGGACGCCTTGTCCAACGGAGACTTGCTGGACCGTGCGGAAGAGGCCGGCTTCGAAGTTCTAATCACCACCGACCAAGGCATCCAGCATCAGCAGAACATGTCGAACAGGCGTGTGGCCGTGGTCGTTTTGATGAATACCGCTTGGCCGCACATCTCGCAGAGAACGGAAGCCATCCGCATTGCTTTGAATGAAATCCAGCCCGGTGAAGTGCGGGAAGTCCCCATCCCGATGAGAGACGAGGCATAGCGCGGACCACCGACACCAGCGAGAAGGGGCTGGAGCGTCCTATATGCACGGCCCTAGTCGGCCATCGCTGCAACCGCCTCCAGGGTCCGACCGTAGGGGCAGGTTTGAAACCTGCCCCTACCAGACTAGGATGGCCGCACCGCCTCAGGCATTGCCCATCGGCCAATGAACATCTATATTGTGCTACACAGAAACTGTGAGGCTGCGACTATGAAAAACATCACCGTATCCATCGACGAACAGACCCACCGGCTCGCCCGCATCCGGGCGGCGGAGTTGGACACCTCGGTATCGGCCCTCGTGCGAGACTACCTGAGACATCTGGCAGCGGAGCCAGACGCGGGGGGCGAAGCCAGTGCCGAGTCTAGCGAAACCATCTATCAGCGTCGGTGCAGGCTGCTGCGGGAAGTGCTCGCGGACTTCGATGGGCAGGGTATTGGGTTGCGGATGTCCGACAATCTGCCCAGAGAGGCGTTGTACGACCGCGTCGCGGCAAGGGCCGAGGCTGTCGCCGAGCGCGAGCGGCAGCGCAGCATCTCTGAAGCACTCAAAACCTCACCATGCGATTCGTAGATACCAATGTCCTGCTGTACGCCGTCAGCGAGATTCCGGAAGAGGCCGACAAGCGGGCGCGAGCGCGGGAAGTCCTGACAGAACCCGACCTCGCCGCGTCCGTTCAGGTGCTGCAGGAGTTCTATCACCAAGCCACCCGGCCGACGCGGATCCCCAGTCTTTCTGGCAATAAAGCATTGCAATTCCTAGAGCCGATTCTGCTGTTCCGGATTCAATCCATGACGATGGACGTTTTTCTCGAAGCCACTGCCATCAGCCGACGCTTTCGGCTGTCTTATTGGGACGGCGCGATCCTTGCCGCAGCCCGGACCCTCGGCTGCGACGCGGTCTATTCTGAGGACCTCAGTTCGGAACAGGACTACGATGGCCTCCGGGTCATAAACCCGTTCACGGACCAGTAGCCTCCACAGTGACCACCGACACCTCCGAACGCGGCCTCGAACGCCTCATCTGCACAGCCCTAACCGGCCATCCCTGCGACCCACCTTTAGGTCCCACCGTAGGCGAACCACCTGCCCACTACGCCGGAGTCGGTTGGAGCGGCGGCAACTTCCACGACTACGACCGCGAATACTGCGTCGATCTAGCCCAACTCTCCGCCTTCCTCCGCGCCACCCAGCCTGAAGCAGCAGAGTCCCTCGACTTGTCCGAAGCCAGCCCCACGCGCCGCCGCTTCCTAGCCCGCCTCCAAGGCGAAATCACCAAACGCGGCACCATCGACGTACTGCGCCACGGCATCAAGCACGAAGCGCACAACCTATACCTATTCTACGGCACGCCTTCCGCCGACAACCCAGAAGCCCAAGAGCGCTTCAAGCAAAACCGCTTCACAGTCACCCGCCAGCTTCGCTACAGCCGCGACGAAACCCAACGCGCCCTCGACATCGGCCTGTTCATCAACGGCCTGCCAGTCTTCACCTTCGAGCTAAAAAACAGCCTCACCAAACAGACGGTAGCCGACGCAGTCCAGCAGTACCAGCGCGACCGCAACCCGCGCGAGAAACTATTCGAGTTCGGCCGCTGCGTCGCCCACTTCGCGCTCGACGAAAACGAAATCCGCTTCTGCACCCACCTCAGCGGCAAGACCTCTTGGTTCCTCCCCTTCAACCGAGGCTGGAACGACGGCGCTGGCAACCCGCCCAATCCCAACGGACTGGCCATCGACTACCTGTGGCGGGAAGTGCTCCCCCGCGAGAGCCTGACCAACATCCTAGAAAACTACGCCCAAGTGGTAGAATCGAAGGACGAGAAGACAGGCAAAAAGAAGCAGACCCAAATCTGGCCGCGCTACCATCAACTCGACGTAGTGCGCCGCCTGCTAACCGACGCGCGCACCCACGGCGTAGGCCAGCGCTACCTAATCCAACACTCAGCCGGCAGCGGCAAGAGCAACTCCATCGCCTGGCTGGCCCACCAACTAATCGGCTTAGAAAAAGACAGCGCTCCAGTCTTCGACTCAATCATCGTCGTCACCGACCGTCTCATTCTCGACCGCCAGATCCGCGACACCATCAAGCAGTATTCCCAAGTGTCGGCGACAGTGGGACACGCCGACCGCTCGGGAGACCTGCGCCGATTCATCGAAAGCGGCAAGAAGATCATCATCTCGACGATCCAGAAATTCCCCTTCATCCTCGACGAAATCGGCAACCAGCAGCGCGGACGGCACTTCGCCATCATCATCGACGAAGCCCACTCCAGCCAAGGCGGCCGCACCGGTGCCGCCATGGCGCAGGCGCTCTCCGAAGCAGGAGCAGAAGAGGAAGAAGAAACCTTCGAGGACCAGATCAACCGCCTGATGGAGTCGCGCAAGCTGCTTCCCAACGCCAGCTACTTCGCCTTCACCGCCACCCCCAAGAACAAGACGCTGGAAATCTTCGGTGCCCCGAGCCCGCAGGCCGACGGCAAGATCAGTCATCACGCCTTCCACAGCTACACCATGAAACAGGCGATCCAAGAGGGATTCATCCTCGACGTGCTCGCCCACTACATGCCAGTGCAGAGCTACTACAAGCTCGCCAAGACGGTAGAGGAAGACCCAGAGTTCGACGTCAACAAGGCCCAGAAGAAACTGCGCCGCTTCGTCGAGAGCAGCGACCACGCAATTGGCCTCAAGGCCCAGATCATGGTCGATCACTTCCACGACCAAGTGCTGGCGCAGAACAAAATCGGCGGCGCGGCGCGGGCAATGGTGGTCACCAACGGCATCGAGCGAGCCATCCAGTACTACCACGCAATCCGCGATTACCTGCAGGAGCGCAAGAGCCGCTATCGGGCTATCGTCGCCTTCTCCGGCGAGCACGAATTCGGCGGCGAGAAAGTCACCGAAGCCTCGCTGAACGGCTTCCCCTCTGCCCAGATCGCCGGGCAGTTCCAAGAAGACCCCTACCGCTTCCTAGTCTGCGCCGACAAGTTCCAAACCGGGTACGACGAACCCCTGCTGCACACCATGTACGTGGACAAGACGCTGTCCAGCATCAAGGCGGTGCAAACCCTCTCCCGCCTCAACCGGGCGCATCCCAAGAAGCACGACGTGTTCGTACTCGATTTCCTCAACGACGCCGACACCATCTGCAACGCCTTCGCCTCCTACTACCGCGCGACCATCCTAGCCGACGAAACCGACCCCAACAAACTGCACGACCTACAGACGAGCTTGGACCGCGCCCAAGTATATTCCGACGAGCAAATCGACGACTTTGTCGCCCGCTACCTCAGCGGTGCCCAGCGCGACCAACTCGACCCAATCCTCGACGACTGCGTAGCGGCCTACAAAACCGATCTAGACGAGGACGGCCAAGTGGAGTTCAAAGGCAACGCCAAGGGCTTCGTGCGTACCTACGCCTTCCTCTCGTCCGTGCTTCCCTACAACGACGCTGGCTGGGAGAAGCGCTCGATCTTCCTGAACTTCCTGATCCCAAAGCTGCCCGCCCCTGAAGAAGAGGATCTGTCGAAGGGCATCCTCGACGCCATCGACCTAGACAGCTACCGGGTCGAAAAGCAGGCGATGCAGCAGATCCTGCTGCCGGACGAGGACGCCGCAGTCGATCCAGTGCCGACCGCCGGCGGGGGCCACCGCACCGAGCCGGAGTTGGACCGGCTCTCGAACATCCTCAAAACCTTCAACGATCTATTCGGCGACATCACCTGGGAGGATGCCGACCGCGTGGGAGAACTCATCACCAAGACCATCCCGTCCCGGGTGGCCGCAGACGCTGCCTTCAGGAATGCGCGGCAAAACTCGGACGCCGCCAACTCCCGCATCGAGCACGACAAGGCGCTACTGCGGGTCATGACGAACGTCATGAAAGACGACACCGAGCTCTTCAAGCAGTTCATGGACAACGAGGGTTTCAAGCGCTGGATGACCGACAGGGTGTTCGAGTTGGCCTGCGAGCAGGCAAGCGAACAGTAGGGGCGACCGGGCCGGTCGCCCTTTGTCGCAGATAGCCAAAGCACCCATTTGGCCTTATCTTCTAAGTGCTTTAGGCTGTTAGGAGACGAAATTTCATGGCTACCGAGCCGAGCAAAAACCTAGACGTTTTTGCCAACCCCCATCCGGACCGCGACTACACAATCGAGTTCTCGTGTCCGGAATTCACTTCGATATGTCCCGTAACCGGGCAACCCGATTTCGGCACCATCCACATCCGCTACGTGCCCGACCAACAGTGCATTGAGCTCAAATCGCTCAAGCTCTACCTGTGGTCCTTTCGCCAAGAAGGCGCTTACTACGAAGCGGTCACCAACACCATTCTCAACGATTTGGTGGCCGCCTGCGCACCGCGACGCATGACTGTGGTGGGAGAATTCAATGTGCGCGG
>JAJDYK010000015.1 GCA_022825185.1 Candidatus Latescibacterota bacterium
TCGGGCCTGAATTGCAGATCGACAAATAGTGTTTCAGCCGTTCCATCTTCGAGAGCACCTCGCGGTTTTGAGAGGCGATCCAGCCGATGCGCAATCCCGGCAGGCCGAAGGATTTCGACATGACGTTCAGGGATAGGCCGCGTTCGTAGAGGTCGGCAATGAAGGGCAAATGCTTCCTCCCGGTCGGCCCGAGTCCGTTGAATATCTCGTCGTGCAAAATATAAATGCCGTGCTCGCGACAGAGTTTGATCAGTGATTGGTAGTGGTCAAGCGGCAGGATCGCACCCGTTGGGTTGTGCGGGAAGTTAATCGTCACGAGCCGCGTGTTCGGGCGGATTGCTGTGGCGACGCGGTCTAGGTCGAGCGACCAGTTGTCATCTGGATTGAGCGGCACGCCGGTCGCCTCGCAGATCGTCTCGGGCAGAGACTCGTGCGACTGGTAGTTCGGTGTGACCACGACGGCATGGCTGTCGGGGTCGAGCAGCACGGTGTTTGCCGCGAATATGCCCTCGCTCGCCCCGGCAAAGCAGAGCACGTTGGAAGCAGTTTGGTGCTCGTAGATTGAAGCAACGGCTTCGCGTAGGTCTGGAGCGCCCCAGGTTTCGGTATAGCCGAGCCACATCTTTTTGAAGGCTTCGCGCTGTTGGGGCGTCGCCATAGCAAGCAGTTCGTCGAGTCGCATACTCTCGGCATCGGACGCCGTCAGGTGATGGCGGGCTTGGAATTCCCATTTGGAAAAATGGGTTTCGAGGCGAAAATCTGGCAGTGCGGTCAAAGGTTTTCTCCTCGCCGTGTCGCGCACGGCACATCGTGGGCTGACGGGCATCGAACTCGCTGCGCATCGCTAGCGTCCCAAGTCGCTATCTACGTATTTACCAAGCCTCAAGACGCCAGCAGGGCGCTTAGGTGAGCGGCCACGGAAGTCGCGGTTCCCTCTAAGTCGTATCCGCCCTCTAGCAGGGAGACGAGGCGGCCCTCGCAGTGGCGGGTGGCTAGCTGGAGCACCAATTCGGTTAGCTGGCCATAGCCCTCTGAGCTGAGCAGGATTTGCCCGAGAGGGTCGTTGCGATGGGCGTCAAAGCCGGCCGACAGGAGGATGAAGTCGGGTTGGAACTGGTCTATAGCGGGAATGATGGTGTCGGCGAAGTGGCCGTGGTTATCGGCATCAGTGCTACCGGCTGGGACCGGGATGTTCAAGGTCTGGCCGCGGCCCGCTCCCAGCCCGCGCTCGTCGGCCGCACCAGTGCCCGGATAGAGGGGCGATTGGTGAATGCTGGAAAAAAACACCGAGCCGTCGGCTTCAAAGATGTGCTGCGTGCCATTGCCGTGATGGACGTCCCAGTCGATGATCGCCACTTTGTCGCAGTCGCATTCGGCCCGCAAGTAGTGAGCGGCGACCGCCACATTGTTGAAGAAGCAAAAGCCCATGATTTGCTCGACTTCGGCGTGATGGCCCGGAGGGCGCATGCAGCAGAAGGCATGGTCGGCGTGGCCGGCGAGTAGGGCGTCGATGGCGGTTAGGGGCGCTCCGGCCGCTAGGAGGGCGGCTCGGTACGTGCCTGGAGAGAATTCGCTATCACGGCTCACATAGACGGAATACTCGACCTGTGCGAGGTCCGCTACTCGGTCCAAGTGGACTGGCGAGTGAGCTCTGAGCAGGGCGCGACGCGGTGCTAACTGCGGCTGAAGGTGCAGCACTTCGTCCCACAGCGAGCGATCTTTTAAGTGTTGGACAATAGATTCCAAGCGCGCGCGGCGCTCTGGATGCCCCGCGCCCGTGTCGTGCAACAAGGCGTCGGGGTGGTAGATCAAGGCCGTCCTAGCCACAGTTTATTACTTCTCCTGCGTCGATGGATGCAATGGCGCGGCGTCCGAGGATGCGGATGTCCTCGGCGATGGCCGTATCGCCCAAGGCGGCGTGGTCGCACCAGCGCAATTGCGTGGATTCGCGAGGATTGACGCGGGCACGCCCGCTTACCACGCGGCTAAAGTAAATCAGGTCTATGTGCTGATGGCCCGGTTCGATGTCCTCTAGGAGGATACACGCGGGTTGGTACAGGACGGCAACCTGTCCCCATTGCTCTTGTCGGCCCAACAACTCAACGGTCAGGCCGGTTTCTTCGCGCACTTCGCGGAGGGCGGCTTCTTCGGGCAGTTCGCCCGGGTCGATGTGGCCGCCTGGGGGCAGCCAAGCCTGCATTTTCTTGTGCCACAGCAAGAGGGTGGCTCCCTCGTGGACGACAAAGGTCGTCGCCGTAAAGTCGCGGGTGATTGCCGTCAAGGTGTCCGCTCGTCGCGCGTTTGATGGAGGAAAAGGCAAGGGCGTTTGCAGTGCGCTGGAGGTCAATATAGCCGGTCACTTGGTGGAAAGAAAGCCCGTGACAGACTTGCGCTGCATTGACCAGCTTTTCTGGCCAATTATTTTACAAGGCTGACTTTGCATCCCTTTAGACTGAGAGAGATATGGCTACTGAGATCGTCATGCCCAAGTTGGGGCTGACCATGGAAAGCGGCGCAATAAGCGCTTGGTTGGTAGAAGAAGGCGAGGAAGTGCAAAAGGGCCAGGCCCTGTTGGAAATCGCCACCGACAAGGTGACGATGGAAGTCGAAGCGCAGGCCGATGGGATCTTGCGTAAAATTCTGGTGCCGGTCGGCCAGGAAGTGCCGGTATCGACGACGATTGGCGTCATTGCTGCCGCGGACGAAGACATTGACTCGTACGTGGCTGCCGCTCCGAGCGACCCGGCTCCTGCTACTACTCCGAGCGACTCGGCTCCACCGGCAACTGCTGCTGCGCCAACCCTGACCTCGCCAACCCCAGTCCCACAGACTCCAATCCCTTCCGCTGATGCCGATGGGCGGTTGCCGCATAAAACCTCGCCCAAAGCGCGCAAAATAGCCGCCGAGCACGGACTAGACTTAGCCGGTGTCAACGGCAGTGGCCCCGGAGGTCGGATCGTCAGTGCCGATGTGCTGGCCTTGGCCGAACAAGCCCGGCTAGCCCCGGCTCCGACCCCAGCAGCTCCGGTCGCCGAAGGGCTGGTTGAACTGAGCCGAGCCGAGCAAGTGGCCGCCGAGCGGTTGACTGCTAGCTACCAACAGATACCACACATTCACATCAGCATGGACGTGTCGGCTGTGTGGTTGCAGCAATTCCGCACTGGTTACCAGCTAGAAGGCAAAAAAATCTCCTTCAACGATTTGATCGTCAAAGCCACGGCTCGAACCCTAAGCGAATTTCCCCGTGTCAACAGCCTAGAAGAGGGCGGTCACTTCCGCTATGCCTCCCAAATCAACGTCGGCGTTGCCGTGGCGGCTGAGCAGGGTTTGGTGGTTCCGGTCATTCGCGACGCGGCAGAAAAGACGGTCGAGGAAATCGCCTTAGAAGGGACGCGGCTGATCGACGCCGCGCGCCGCGGCGAGCTAGGTCCTGACGATATGCTGGGCGGTACCTTTACCATCTCGAATTTGGGCATGTTCGGCGTCTCCCGCTTTACTGCGATCATCAATCCTCCACAAGTGGCTATCTTGGCCGTCGGAGCCATAGAGAACAGGGTGGTAGCTTCTGGGGCCGACGCATTTGCCGTGCGCCCGCAACTGACCTTGACACTGGCCGCTGATCATCGCGTCGTCGATGGTGCGCTAGCCGCCCGCTTCCTCGCGCGGCTCAAGGAGGTACTAGAAACACCCGGCCTACTCGGCTAGCAGCCCCTCACCTTGACCCTATCTAGGCCGCCGGTTATCTTCAAAACCGCCTCCCAAGTTGGCTTTTTCACCCTTGCGTACTGTGGGTGGAAGAGCGCGTCCTGGCATCGGAAAATAACCCATGAAATTCGAGAAAAAGACCCAGCTTTCCATTGCATATGCCGTCCTTACGCTGCTTCTGCTCCTGAGTCTGCAAAACTATTTCGCCGGCCAAGTTGAATCCCTCCCGTACAGCCAGTTCCGGGAATGGATCAAAAGCGGGCAGGTCGTCGAGTGTACCTTCAGCGGCGAGTTCATCCACGGCCGCGCCAACGTCGATGGCCAAGAGATCAGCTTCCGCACTGCTGCCATCGACGATCCCGAGCTCATCGGCTTGCTTGAAGAACACCAAGTCGAATTTACCCGCGAGCCCAGCAACAACTGGTTCACGCAGCTTTTGTCGTGGATTCTGCCCGCGCTGATCTTCGTGGGGATCTGGCTGTTTGTCATCCGTCGCATGAGCGGCGGCGGCGGCCTGATGTCCATTGGCAAGAGCAAGGCCAAGGTGTACATGGAGAAGGGGACGGGCATTACCTTCGACGACGTGGCGGGCATCGACGAGGCCAAAGAAGAGCTGCTGGAGATCGTCGAGTTTTTGCGTACCCCCGAGCGATTTCAGGCTCTCGGGGGTCGGATTCCGCGCGGGGTTTTACTCGTGGGTTCACCGGGCACGGGTAAGACGCTGTTGGCCAAGGCCGTCGCCGGCGAGGCGAGTGTGCCCTTTTTCTCGCTCAGCGGTTCTGATTTTGTCGAGATGTTCGTCGGGGTAGGGGCTGCGCGCGTGCGCGACCTTTTTGAACAGGCCAAAAAACACGCTCCGGCCATTATCTTCATCGACGAGCTCGACGCCTTGGGCAAGGCCCGGGGGGCTGGCTCTTTTGGCGGCCACGACGAGCGCGAGCAGACGCTCAACCAGCTCCTCACCGAACTCGACGGCTTTGACACCAACGCTGGCGTGATCCTCATGGCGGCGACCAACCGGCCGGAAATCCTCGACCCGGCCTTGCTGCGCCCCGGCCGCTTTGACCGCACCGTGGCCGTGGACCGGCCCGATGTCAAGGGGCGCGCCGCCATCCTCCGAATCCACGCCAAGGAAGTCAAGCTGGGCCCGGATGTGGATCTACATAAGTTGGCCGTGCGCACTCCGGGGTTTGCCGGTGCGGACTTGGCCAATGTCGTCAATGAAGCGGCCCTTTTGGCGGCGCGGAGAGATAAAAATTCCATCACCATGTCCGAATTGGAAGAGGCGATCGAGCGCTCGGTGGCCGGGCTGGAGCGCAAAAGCCGCGTGCTCAACGAGAAGGAGCGCCGGATCGTCGCGTACCACGAGGCCGGTCACGCCATCGTCGGCGAGATTTTGCCCGAGGCCAATCCCGTGCAGAAGATCTCCATTGTATCGCGGGGTATCGCCGCCTTGGGCTACACGCTGAATATGCCGCTGGAGGATCGCTATCTTATGACCAAGGAGGAGTTACAAGATTCCTTGGCCGCGATCTTGGGTGGTCGGGCGGCCGAGGAGATCGTCTTTGACGAAATATCCACCGGCGCGGCCAATGACCTGCAGCAGGCCACGCAAATGGCCGAGCGGATGGTCAAGGAGTTTGGCATGAGCCAGCGGATTGGTTTGGTAGCCCACCGGACGGACCGCTCGCAACAGTTACTGGGCATGACTCCGGCCGACCGCCCGTACAGCGACGAGACGGCCAAGCTCATCGACGAAGAAATCAAGGGCATCATCGGAGCAGGGTACGCGCGGGCCAAGGACCTACTCACCCAGCATCGGCAGGCGATGGAGGATGTCGTCGAGATTCTCTTTGAAAACGAGGTGATGGACGGCGACCAACTGCGCAACGTACTCGTAGAGAACGGTATAGAACTGCCACCTAGGCCCAAACACGAAGCTCCGCCCGATGTTCCCGCCGCCGAGCCGCAGGCCAACGGCAATGCTCCGCAGTCGGAAGAGGAAGAGCGCGAGGTCTCCTAGCCTACGGCGGCGATGACTTCCAGTTCAACGGCTGCTCCCAGCGGCAAGCTGGCGACGCCGACGGCCAAGCGCGCGTGTATCCCCTTATCTCCGAGAACTGAGGCCAGCAGATCGGAAGCGCCATTGACCACGTTGGCGTGGTCTGTAAAACCGGATGCCGAGGCGACGTATCCTCCCAAGCGGACAATGGATACAGTGTCGAGGTCGCCAGTTTCGGCTTTGAGAATGCTCAAAGCGTTGAGAGCGCATAACTTGGCAGCCTCATATCCCGCTTCAACATCCAAGTCCTCGCCCACGATGCCCGCATATTGGATCTGGCCGGCCAGTAGGGGCAACTGGCCTGAGACGAAGATCAAAGGGCCGCTTTGCACGGCGCGGGTATAGGAGCCGGCCGGTTGGGGCGGAGGGGGAAGTTGTAGGTTGAGGTCTCTTAGTTTTTCTTCCACAGACATGTTAAATCTCCCATGGCTTCGGGCTAGTTGGCGCGAGTAATATAGGACGCCCAATGACTCCGGCAAGAGAGCGGTGCACAGCATGAGATTCGCCAGAGGGAGCGTCCTCGAACCCTTGGCCAATGGCGACTTTGTGCGCCTGTGGCTGGCCAATGGCCTGTGGTGGCAGGCCATGTGGATGGAGATGCTGGCGCTGGGGTGGCTGGCGCTGGAGCTGACGAATTCTCCGTGGTGGGTGCAAGTTATCGGCTTTTACCGAGCCATCCCCTTGCTGATTATGGGTTTGTTCGGCTCGGTGATTACCGATCGCTTTAAGCGGCGCTACATCGTCTGGACTTTGCAGTTGGTCAATGTGCTGGGGACGGGGCTGTTGGCACTCTTGCTCTTTTTGGGGCGGCTTGAGCTGTGGCATTTGGCGGTGGTGTCGCTGGCATTGGGGGCCTCTTGGGCGCTGGACTGGCCGACGCGGCGCAGCATGGTGCCCGATCTAGTTGGCAAGGCCCGCACGGTCGATGCCATGGTGCTGGAGAACGTCATTCAGGGGTTTACGCGCATTGCTGGCCCCCTAGCGGCGGGCTATGTCACCGCGGCCTATGGTAGCTTGGGTGCGCTGTTGGTGTTGGTCGGGTTGGGCACCTTGGCGCTGTTTTTGTTGGGGGGCCTCAAGACAGATTCCAAGGCACCCAGTGCAAGCACCTGGGCGGCGGGGTGGGCTGGGCGACAGGGGTGGGCCAGCATGCGGGCTTCTGCGCCGATATTCGGCGTTTTTCTCATCACGATCTTTATGAATGTCTGGGCTTTTCCCTACATGAATCTGCTGCCGGTTTTCGCGCGCGATGTCTTCGGCCGCGGCCCGGAAGCCATGGGGTGGTTGGGCGCGGCTAGCGGGACTGGGGCGATTGTGGGCTTGGCCGCGGTGCAGCTAAGCCGCCGGAAGCTGAGCAACGAATGGCTCTTCGTCACCGGGTCGTTGATGGCGTGTATGGGCATTGCCGCCTTTGCCTTGAGCGGAACCTTTGGCCTCGCTTTGCTGATGCTGTTTTGCTCTGGGTTGGGGCAGGCGGGCTTTAGCATTATGCAGAGCAGCATCATCTTGGTCGAATCCTCGGACGAGATGCGGAGCCGCGCGATGAGCACTTTGGTCGTGGCTATTGGCGTCGGCCCCTTTGGCCGCTTGCAGAGTGGGGCAATGGCCGAGGCTTGGGGCGCACAAGGCGCGGCGGGCATCATGGCGCTGTTGGCGGGGTTGGGGACCGTGGGAACGGCGGTTCTGGTGCGGGGATTTTTGGGTAGGAAGTAGATCTGGACGGCTTCCCGATTGCACGGTTTGTCCAGCGTATCTACCTTGCACATCTAAAATTAAAGGAGCATGTCCCATGTCCCAGTCTTTGTTCAGCGACGCCAGCCAACGCTTGGACGAAGCGCTTGAGTACGCGTCCATTTCCGATGACGCCATCGAGCGGCTCAAGTTGCCCAAGTCAAGTCTGAAAGTCTCCATCCCCGTGCGTATGGACGACGGTACGCTGCGCATTTTTCCGGGCTACCGGGTGCGCTACGACGACACCCGAGGCCCCACCAAAGGCGGCATTCGCTACCACCAAGACGTGTCCATCGACGAGGTCCAGTCGTTGGCCTTTTGGATGACCTTCAAGTGCGCGGTGGCCAATTTGCCCTTTGGCGGCGGCAAAGGCGGCATCACGGTCAATCCCAAGGAACTGTCTCCTTTTGAACTGGAACGACTCAGCCGGGGCTATATCGACGCGGTGGCCGACTTCATCGGCCCAGACATCGACATTCCAGCGCCGGATGTCTATACCAATCAGATGATTATGGGTTGGATGGTGGACCAGTACAGCATTATCAAGCGCCAGATCACGCCCGCGGTCATCACCGGCAAGCCCTTGACTATGGGGGGCAGTCTAGGGCGCGATACGGCGACCGCGATGGGTGCCTTTTTTACCATTGAGGCGACTTGGCCCAAGCTCGGCTTGAATGGCTCGCCGGCCGACACGACTGTGGCCGTGCAAGGATTTGGCAATGCCGGGGCCATCGTCGCCGAATTGCTCTTCAATGCTGGTTATAAGGTTGTGGCCGTAAGCGACTCCAAGGGAGGCGTTTACCGGCGCGAAGGACTCGATGTTCCCAGCGTGCGCCAGTTCAAGGATTCGACCCGCACCCTCAAGGCGGCGTACTGCGAGGACAGTGTATGCAGCATCGTCGAGCACGAGACCATCACCAACGAGGAATTGCTCGCGCTCGACGTCGATATCCTAGCTCCGGCAGCCTTGGAAAACCAGATCACGGAAGCCAACGCCCGCGACATTAAGGCCAAGGCGGTGTACGAACTGGCCAATGGCCCCACAACGCCGGGTGCCGACGAGATCCTGCGCCAGCGGGACGTGATCGTATTCCCCGACATCTTGGTCAATGCTGGCGGCGTGACCGTGAGCTATTTCGAGTGGGTGCAGAATCGCCAAGGCCTGTACTGGACCTTAGAACAGGTCAACCAGCGGCTCAAGCAGATGATGGTCGAGGAGACCGAGCGCATTTGGACCATTGCGCAAGAGCAGGGCATAGCGCCTCGCACCGCGGCGTACGTCCACGCCTTGAACCGGATCGGCGACGCAGTTCAAGCCAAGGGCACCAAGGATTACTTCACAGATGGGCAGTGACAAGAATCGCGGGTCGGCTCCCGCCCCCAACGCCTTGGATCACGCGGCCCTGGCCCTAGAACTCTTGCAAAAACAACCCGTTCTGTGGGACAAAATCTCCTCTGGGACCCACGTGCAGGGCCGAGAAGTCCCCCGCCTACTGACCGAAGTTCTGCGCTTCCTCCACTTGGTCGCCGCCAGTGACCAAGTTTTGACCCCGTCCCATCTCGTCGATCTAGCCTGGCACGAATTCATCCTCTGCACGCGCACTTACAGCGCCTTCTGCCGCCGGCACTTTGGCCGCATGATCCACCACCAACCTGGGGGCATGGAGGACGAAAACAACAGCCAATTCGACCAAACTCTGGCCCTGTACCAGCGCTACTTTGGCCCGCCTCCTGCGGCCTATTGGCTGCCCGGAGCCGACTGCGGGGCCTGCCGCAGCGCCAATTCCTAGCCCGCCCACCGAGGAGGATTCCCATGTACTTCAACGGCCAACTCGCCATTGACCCGTCCCAAGAGACCCTAGTCGAAAAGGTCAGACCCACCAAGGTCTTCGGTCGCATGCTCTACTACCTGACTGCGGGTGGCCTGTCCGACCGGGAAGAACAAGAGACCTTCACCGCGGTGGCCATCTTGCAACAGCTCAACATGGCCCTGCGTTCTATGGGAGTGACCAATATCGTCCGCTTGGCCAAGGACCAGTACGACTTCTACTTTGACGAGCAGGGCCTAGAGGACGATCTGAAGGCCATCATGGAACAGTTTCACATGGAGACCGACTACTACGAATCGGAATTGTTCGAGGCCCTCTATCTGGTCGTCGAGTACGCCGACCGGGAACTGACCTACCTCATTGAAATTGAAATTGACCGGCTCCACCCTCCGGACGTGTATCCCATTACCATCACCATCAACGGCACGGCCAACGACTTTGCCCAACAGCCTGGGGAAAGCGCCGACAACCTGCGCCAGCGCATGGAGCCCGTCTTCCAAGCCCAGGACGCGTACGAACAATTCCAGCGCCGGAAAGAAGCCCATTTCAGCCACTTTATCAGCCGCCTCAACCAAGCCGTGGCCACTTATATTAAATGCGACGATGTGCGCCAGACCCTCGACACTCGCGTCATTCGCCCCCGAGAGCCAGTGGACCGGCCCGAGCAATTGCAAGAGCGGCGCACCGGGGCTGATACGCCTCCGCTCTTCCACGGCTATCACGGCTTTGACGCTTTCTTTCTCTACGCCTGGATGTGGTCGTCCATGTCATTCCACCACAACATCCACTACCACGACGTATCCGTGGTAGATGAACAGGGCCAGACCGTATTTGATGTCGGAGCCGCAGGTTTCCACGCCGGGGAGAGCAATACCCTCAATCCAGAGGCCGATTTCGAGTCCCCGCCCGCCAGCGATGTCGATTACCATGCGGGCCACAGCTATCAGGACGGCCTTGAGCAGACTGCCTCGGT
This sequence comes from Candidatus Latescibacterota bacterium, assembly GCA_022825185.1. The sequence goes on from JAJDYK010000015.1 coordinate 10,301, forward strand.
CCAGGAAGCGGGCACTGAGGCCGGAGAAAGTTCGTCGTGGCTGGATTTTGGCGGCGACAGCGGCGACAGTGGAGCGTCCTGCAGCTCGTGCAGTAGTTGCAGTTCGTGCGGCGGTATCTGAGCCATCCTGCTCCGCGAAAACGAGTAGCTCACAGATGGCCTCCCCTTTTCAGGGTCTCGGGCACTCCCAACCACAAAGTGAGGGCCGCGGCCAAGCCAATGCCCGCGGCTGCCAATGGAGTTTCGGTCAGGCCAACCCAATCGGCGATATAGCCCATGGCGAGGGGGCTGCCCGCCCCGCCCAGATCGCCGACAAAGCGCCACAGCCCCAAAAACACCCCCCGTCCGTCGTCCGGGGCCAGATCCGCTCCCAGAGTCATCATGGTTCCCGACCCTATGCCGTTGCCTAGGCCCACTACCACTAGGGCTAGGAGCAGGCCCGAAAAATCCTGCGCTAGGAGAACGGCGGCCATACCCATACTCTGGACGAAAAAACTGGGCACTGAGGCGTACTTGCGCCCCCAGTGGTCCATGATCATGCCCGCCGGATAGAACATGAGCATGTCCACGGCCGCGGCAAGCGCTATGATTACCCCCACCTCCTCGACCCCCAAACCTAGGACATCGGCAGCGTAGAGCGGCGCGATGACTAGGCGGGCCGTGCGCACCATTTGGGCGCACAACTGGGCCGAGCCGGCCGTGAGCAGGATGCGGTAGTGGCTGCGCACAACATCGCCGACCCGTCCGCTGGACCGGTGGCTTGCTCCCGGGGAGTCCCCGCGGTCCTCCACCCAGGACAAGACCGCCAGCAAAGCCACCACCGCCAATATCCCGTACAACAGAAAGGCAGCCCGAAAGCCGTACGCCCCGGCTACTAGGCCGCCGAGCAGCGGTCCAGCAAAATAGCCGATGCGTCCTATGCCCCCGAACACGGCAATAGCCCGTCCCCGGAGTGCTGGCCGAATGGCCCCGGCCAGGTACGTATGGCGCGAGATATTCCACAGGGCCGTACCGACCCCCGACACTAGGCGGCAGGCACTCACTTGCCACAGATCAGCGGCCACCAGCAGGCCGAAAATCCCCGCTAGGACGCAGCCTACCCCCAACAGCATGGCGCGCTTTTCGCCCACCCGCCGCACCACCACTCCCGCGGGCACATCGCCGAGCAAAGTGCCGATCCCGTCCGCAGCTAAGACCACGCCCACTAAGCTGTACGATACCTCGAAAGAGCGGGCGAACAAAGGCAGGACGGGCAATAGCAGACCCCGGCAGACCGACAGGATCAGGGCCGGCGCGTACACCGACAAAAATAAGTTTACTACTACCTCCTGTTTCTGCTTCGACACTTTGTCAATCCTCTTAAATGGCCTTTAGACCGCAAAGCCCAAAGTTTGAGTTTTGGGATATAAGTGTGGCTTTAGCCATACTTAGCCCATCTGTTGGCTCGTCCGCTGGTCAATCATTTTGGGTTGATCGCCGTCGAAGCCCTCACCATTAACGACATGATACACAATCACTGCCTCGCTAAATCTACTCAGGATGCCGCTTGGTCGCAGTTTCGGCTGAATTGACGCTAGGAGGGACGGCGGCTATATTGCGCGGGGTTAAGCAAAACACAGGAGACCACATGCCTACTTCAGCAATTGGCGCGCAGCTATTCACGGTGCGCGATTTCACCAAAACCCCGGATGACATTCGCCAGACCTTCGCCAAGGTGCGAGCACTCGGCTACGAGGCTGTGCAAGCCTCGGCCTTCGGGGCGATCTCGCCGGCCGAACTGGCCGCGATAAGTAAGGCCGAGGGAGTGCAGATCGCGGCCACGCACACTAGCTACGAGCGCATCTGCGACGAGCCGCAAGCCGTCGTCGAGGAGCATCAGATGTGGGGGTGCCGTCACGTGGCCATCGGCGGCTTGCCCCAGGAATACCGCAACCGCGAAGGGTTCGCCCGCTTTGCAGCAGAGGCTTCGGCGGCGGCGCGTCCGCTCATTGACGCGGGCCTGACCTTTAGCTACCACAATCATAGCTTTGAGCTGGAGCGCTTTGAAGGGCGCACGGGGCTGGACATCCTGCGCGAGGAAAGTGATCCAGCCGTCTTTTCCTTTGAAATAGACACCTATTGGATCCAACACGGCGGCGGCAACCCGGTCTCGTGGTTGGACAAGTTCCGCGACCGCATGCACATCGTCCATCTCAAAGACCTGAGCATGGACGGCTCCAAGCAGTGCTTCGCCGAAGTAGGGGAGGGGAACTTGGAATGGGAACCCATTCTCGCGGCCTGTAAGAGAGCACAGATTGAATGGTACTTGATCGAACAAGACACTTGCCCGGGCGACCCGTTTGACAGCTTGGGTCTGAGCCTGCGCAACCTGCGGGCCATGGGCTTGGACTAGGAGGAACATCATGCAGGGAATTTTCGTCCCGTGGGCCGCTTGGTACGGCAAGGCCCCGCTCAAAATGGAGTTTCCCGATCACTGGGAAGTGGCGGTTCACCACATGCGCGGCGGGCCGGACATCGGCGACGCCGGCATTCGCCAGGCACTGCAAGAGACCATCGGCGCTCCGCCGCTGCGCGAATTCGCCCGCGGTCGGTCTTCGGCAGCGATCTTAGTTGACGACCTCTCTCGCCCGACGCCAGCTTTTCGGCTCTTGCCCTATGTGCTTGAGGAGTTGGCTGTGGCTGGGATTGAGGCTGACGCGGTAAAGATCATCTGCGCGCTGGCGGCTCATCGCCCGATGACTCGCGACGATTTGATCAAGAAGGTCGGGTTGGACATCGTCGATACCATGCAGGTGCTCAACCACAATGCCTACGAGAACTTGGAATTTCTCGGCTACTCCAGCCGCGGAGTGCCGATTTGGGTCAACCGCGATATGACCTCCTGCGAGGTGCGCATCGCCTTGGGGATGATCACGCCGCGCGGAGGGATGTTTGGCGGCGGAGCTAAATTGCTCATTCCCGGGGCCTGTGGGCAGCAGACGATTATGCTCAACCATCGCCACGTACACAAAAATTTTCGCGCCCACCTGTCCGAGGTGGCGAAGATGGCTGGGGTCACGTATATCGTCAACCCGTTGCTCAACGAGAACTTGGAGATCTCCGGCTTGGTCGCTGGGGACACGGACGCGGCCTTTGCTCGGGGCTGCGAGTTGGGGCGGGAACAGTACGCGACCCAAGTGCCGGACGCCTTTGATATTGGCGTGTTCAACGCCTTCCCCAAGGATACGGAACTGTGCCAAGCCGGATTGGCCATGACGCCGTTGAGCGGTACTAAGAAAAACCCCTTCAACGAAAACTCGACTACTGTCATGTGCTCGGCTAGCCCAGAGGGGCTGGGCTGGCATTCGGTATTGGGGCCGGGTACCGCCCTGCGGGGAAAGCCTAGGCCGCCTGCCCGGCGCACCATTCTATTTTCGCCTGGGATCAACAAATGGGATGCAGCTTCGCTCTTTGGTGAGGGGGTTATTTTTTGCAAAACTTGGCAGGCCGTATTGAGCGAATTGGAAAACTACCACGGAGCTGACGCAAAAGTGTCGGTTTTTCCGGCTGGTGCGCTGCAACGGGCAGCCGACGCCGAGTATTAAAGAGTAGGGGCAACCTTGTAGGTTGCCCTCGCTTATACGAGAAATTCAAAGGAAAAAAATGCCACCGCTAGCGCGTTTTGGTCTAGAGGGTAAAATAGTCATTGTCACGGGTGCTGGCCGGGGGATTGGCCGGACGATTGCGTTAGAATGCGCCCAGTCGGGCGGGCGCGTCGCCGTTGGTAGCCGCACCACGGCTGAGTTGGAAACGCTGGCTACGGAGATAGAAGGTGCGGGTGGGACGTGTTTCCACCATCAGCTCGACGTGACGGACGTAAGCTCCATCGAGCGTTTTATAGCCGCGGTCGTAGCGCACTTTGGGCGGATTGACGTGCTGGTCAACAACGCTGGCTACAACAAGGTCGGCAAAATCCTCGACTACGACGAGGAACTCTACGACTTGATCGTCGATGCCAATCTGAAGAATGTGTTTTTCTGTAGCCAGATTGCCGCGCGGCAGATGATCGCCCAAGGAGGGGGGGGTAATATTATCAATATCTCTTCTCAAGCAGGCGTGGTCGGCGCGCCAGAGCGCGGCCCGTACTCAGGTGCCAAGGGCGGCGTCAACAACCTGACGCGGACTATGGCCGCAGAATGGGCCGAGTATCAGATACGAGTCAATGCAGTCGCCCCGACCGTGACTCGTTCGCCGCTGGCCGAGACCGCGATGAGGGAGAGCCAAGCCTTTGCCGATGCAGTGAAGACCAAAAATTTGCTGCGCGGTGCCCTAGCCGAGCCAGAGGAAATGTCGGCTCCGGTGATCTTTTTGGCGTCGGATGCCGCGTCGATGATCACCGGTCACACGCTGGTAGTGGATGGGGGCTGGACCATCGTTTAGCAATCGCGTTGAGTAGCGGTTAATAGCTGGATTTTATCGCATTCCCTCACACCAACATCCAAAAATTGCTAAAGAACTTACTTCTACATGGGGAGTAGGTGGTCGCGGTAGTGTGCTAGGCGGCCGGCGAGCATGGAGTCGAGCGCGGCGGCCGAATGCGCCAAGCCCGTGCCAATGCCGCGCTGGGCTACGTGGACGAGAAGGCGCACCAGCCCATTGGCATCGTCGAGGTGGATGTACTCTGGGGCCAGTTGTGCGCCCGGTCCTGCGTTGTGATAGTTGCCGAGAGGTAGGGCCACTGCGCCCGTGCGGTAATCGGCCTGCATAAGCGGAGTGGCTTCGCAAGCACCGCTGTCCATCAGCTTGCGTTGATAGCGGAAAGGGGGCTGCTGGGCGGCCAATTCGTCAGCTAGTGCAGCCATCCCGCCGCTGATGTCCGGGTCGAACACCCAGAGCCGGTCGCCCACCCGCAAAATTGGCCCCGCGCCTAGCACTGCTCCAGCCGCCACACTGGAGCACTCGATATTGATGTAGAGTGCGCGTCGCGGCAAAAACCCAGCCTCCAGCGCGGCGAGCATACCGACGAAACCCACCTCTTCCGCGCGCGTGAGCAAGACGCCGAGTCGGACCGAGGCTTGCTGGCGAACCAAGGAATCCAAGACGCACAAAGCCACGGCCGCGCCGGCCAAATCGTCGATCGCCCGTCCACTCAAGCGCCGACCCCGCACCCGAAAGGCCGGCAGATCCCACATCGCAAAAGTCCCCGGCCCTTGGAGACTGTCGCGTGCTGTGGCCACTTCAACTAGGGGATAGCGCGTCCCCTCTGCTTCCACAGTGCGGACGATGGTCCCGGGGATTCCGCGCTGGGTAGCCGGGCGATTCAGGTCGAATAGGCGCACGCCGGTCGCTAACGCCTTTTCCAGCTCGACACCGCCGAGTATCTCGAACAGTGCTCGGCCTGACCCCTGCGAGGTTCTCCACACTAAGCCGGGGTGGTCGAGGTGGGCAGTTAAGACGATGAATTCGTCCTCCTCCTGTTGGCCCCCGCCATCGTAGAGCAGCAAGCTGTTGCCACAGTGGTCGTGGAGTACTTGAACTAGCGGCCGTTCAGCTGCGAATGCGCGCGCGATGCCAAAGGCAAAATGTTCGTGGAAAGGGGCTGTGGGCGCGCGGAGGAGCGGCTTGGCGAACTGGAGGAATTCAAGTTCCATAAATTAAGAAAAAGCCCCTAAATGCCAATGTCGTCAACTCTCGTTGTCCCAATCGGTTAAGCTGCTTATTATAACACGCTATTGCGATACAGTAAGGGGCTCTACTTGCTAAGACGCTTGCCGACTCACTACCTAGACCATCTTGCCGGGCGCGATCAGGCCCTTTTAGCCCCGCCCGGTACCCAGCAGCTAACCATGCGTGCGTTTTGGGTGGGTGCGTTTCTCAGCTTTTTCCTCGCCGTCGGCGCTCCGTACGGCAACATGATTATCCGCGGCTCCTACATGGCCTTGGACTTCAGCACGCCTGGGGCCATTTTTTTGTTTCTCGTCCTCATTGGGCTGCTCAATGTGCTGTTCAAGGTCGCCGCTAGTCCGGCGGGCGCGGTGGTTTGGGCCTTGGGCTCGTGTACGCTCTATGGCTTCTACTATGGCTGGGTGGCTCCGCTCGATCCTTTTGCTCCGGGTTTTTTCTTTAGCACTTTCATAGTCGCCTCATCCCTGCTCAATATGGTATTAGTTTCTTTCGGGCGGAGTTTGGTCCTCAACCGGGCCGAGTTGATTCTCGTGTACGTCATGCTGTTGATCGTCTCGGCTCTCTGCACTATGGGCCTGAGCGAACAAATTCTGCCGATGATCACGGCGGTGTTTTACTTTGCCTCGCCGGAAAACAAGTGGCAGGAAATACTCTTCCCTCATTTTTCCGCGCGAGAAGTCTTAGTCAACGACGGGAGCGACAGCAAGACCTTTTACGAAGGGTTGGCACCCGGGGAGGCGATTCCCTACGCGGCATGGGTAGAGCCTTTGTGCTGGTGGGCAGTTTTTCTTTTGGCACTATACGTGACCATGGTGTCGGTCGCGGTTATCATCCGCCGACAGTGGATGGAGCGCGAGCGGCTACCCTATCCGATCACGCAAGTGGGACTGGCGATGGTGCGGGGAGAGGAACGCGGGTTTAAGATCAATACCTTTTTTCGCCAGCCGGCCATGTGGGCCGGTTTTATGGTGCCGATTTTTTTTGGTAGCTTGAAGGCCCTGCATCGCTACGACCCGGCTTTTCCGATCTTCGCCCTGACTAAATGGATACCCTTAGTGGGCGAGCAGACTTTGCGATTGACCGTCAGCTTCGCCATAGTCGGCTTTTCGTACTTCATCAATGCCAATATCGCGGCTGGTATCTGGTTTTTTCACCTGTTGGCCAAGTTTGAAAAGGAGTTCTTCGCGGTCGCTGGCGTGACGTCCGAGCAGAAGATCACCTTCGGCGTGGCCGATTTTCCCCTGATGGCCTACCAAGGGGTCGGAGCCTTGCTGGCGATGGTTGCGGTTGGTTTGTGGGTGGGCAGGGAACACTTTGGCAATGTGTGTAAAAAGGCCCTCGGCTTGGCACCAGAGGTGGAGGATGGGGATGAGATCATGTCCTATCGCTGGTCTTTTTTTGGCGCAGTGGGTGGGGTCTTGGTCATGGCGTGCTGGCTGTGGGTTATGGGGACGCCGCTGTGGGTGGCGTTTGTTTTTGTCGTCGCGGCTTTGCTCATCTTCCTCGGCGTGACTCGCATCGTTGCCGAAGCTGGTCTAGCGGCCGTGCGCGCCCCGATGACGGCTCCTGACTTGGTAATTTTGGGATTGGGAACCGACTTGGTGACGCGAACAGGGGTGTGGAACTTGTCGTTGGCCTATATGTGGGGCGCAGACGTGCGGGTATTTGTCATGGCCACCTGTACCAACGCCCTCAAGCTAATCGAGGAAATGGAGCCGAGGCTGCGGCGGCTGGTGTTTTTGGCTATTATTCTCGCGCTCTTCATCGGTACTCTCGGTGCGTTTTGGATGATTTTCCACATGGCCTATCAGCACGGTGGCGTGAACCTCAATAGTTGGTTTTTTAAGGGGGCACCCGAAACCGCGTACAACAACGCACTTCGCAACCTAGAGCCGACGGGCATACATTGGCCGGGGCTGGGGTTTTTGTCCGGTGGCGCGCTGGTGATGGGGGCGATGATGTGGGCGCGACAGCGCCTGCCGTGGTGGCCGGTGCATCCCATCGGCTTTCCCATTGGAAGCAACAACCTGCTCAACTACGTGTGGTTTAGCGTGTTTTTGGCTTGGTTTATCAAAAAGCTGATCATGCGCTTTGGCGGAGTGGCCTTGTATCGCCGCAGTCAGATGTTTTTTTTGGGGCTGATCTGCGGGCAGGTTTCGTGTAATGGACTGTGGTTGATCATAGATTACTTCACTGGCAAAGTAGGGAACTCCATTTTTTGGGCATGAAACGCTTGGCTTACTACATCCTCTGCGTTCTCGTGCTGACCGCTGATAGTGGTTGGGCACGCGAGGACGGCGTGCGCGAAACCGTCGCTTATCTGTCGTCGCTCGGCTCTAGGGTCAGCGGCTATCCTGGGGCGGCTAAGGCCGCGGATTACGTCGAGCAACGCCTGCACGAGATCGGGTTGCCCGAGCTGAATCGCGAATCCTTTGCAGTCACGGTGCCCATCGATCAAGGAGGCGAGTTGCTCCTCACAGAGAGCGGGGAGCGCTTTGGCCTCTACAGCCTGTGGCCCAACTTGGTCCGCACCTCGACCCTGCCCGAGTACGCGGGCGAGATGATCTACGGCGGGGACGGCGAGTGGGAGGAGTACGCGGGCCGAGAACTCCACGGTCGGGTGGTGCTGATGGAGTTCAATAGCTGGAGCCGGTGGTTGCAGGCCGCTTCGCTGGGTGCGCGCGCCATCGTCTTCATAGAGCCAGAGGAGACCACGCGCAATCAAGCTACAGCCAAGTACTCCACTGCGCCGCTGGACATCCCGCGCTTTTGGATCGAAAGAGCCGCTGGATTACAGCTCAAAGAGCGATTGCTTCAGCAGCCAACTTCCGTAGTGCTCAAGGGGCGGATGGATTGGCAGCGCGAAACGGCTTGGAATATCTGGGGCCGGTTCCCCGGCACTGACCCGGCGCTGTCCGACGAGACCATTGTCATCGAAAGCTACTACGACGGCATGTCGGTGATTCCCGCCTTGGCTCCGGCGGCCGAAGCAACCAGCGGCATTGCTGCGTTGCTGGCGCTGGCCGAGCACCTAGTGCGCCATCCTCCGAGACGCCCGGTCGTGCTGGTGGCCACGGGTGCGCATTTCCAAGCTCAGCAGGGGATTGTCCACTTCCTCGAGCGCCACGCTCGCCTCCATCCCTACTATGCCCAGCGGATGACAGAGCCGCTCAAGCCCAAGCTCTTCATCTGTATTGACCTGACGAGTCAGTCCGATGGGCTGGGAATTTGGAACAATACTTTTAGCTACGATCTCAAGCGGTTCTTCGTGCCTTTTGGACGGCGTTTTACGGCCTATGCCGAGGAGGAGTCCGCTCGGTTGGGCTTGGATCAGGAGCGGCCGCTGGCCAATGGGATCAGCCCGATTCGCGGCATGGACTGGTCAACTTTTGTGCCGGGTGGAGTCTCGGTCAGTGGGGTGCAGGCGCTGACCGCTGGGATCGTCTCGCTGTCGTTTGTGACCGTCAACGACGCCCGTTATATCGTCGATACCCCGTTCGATACGCCAGAGCGGATGAATATCGACAATCTGGCCCGCCAAAGCCGCCTGCTCAACGCCATGCTGGCGCGGGCCGTCAACGACGAGGACCTGTTTGCCGATCTCGAAGACTTTGGTCCCGTGCTCAAGGACAAATTGCGCTCTCTGCGGGTCAAGGTCCGCTCGTTTCCGCGCCGCAGTCAAGTGCCGGATCGTCCTATCGCCGACGCCCTTGTCGTAGTGGATCCTTGGTTCAAATCGCACAAAGGTGTGCGCTGGGCGCAGTACCACCTTACGGACGGCCAAGGCGTCGCCGATATCGCCGGTTTGCGGACTGGAGGCTATCCAGTGGCGGCTTATCAAGTCAAACCGGAGACTGGGGAGATCGCATTCGCACCCGACCTTTCGGAAAGAGCGCAGCAGTTCAGTGGCAAGCCAGTCAATGGGTGGATGCTCAATAGCAAGATTCGCTGGAATACCAATGAAAAGATCATCGTCGTCTTTCCCACTATTTCGCGGCCCTTCTACAGCATGATAGACCCGCGCTATCTCCGGTCATTTGGAGAGATCAAAATCGTCGATCGCAGTGGAGTGCCCCCCCGACAGTTCGGACTGGCGCGGGGGATTGACGAAGGTGAGGCCGTCGGCGTGGTGTTCGGAGCGCAGGACGCCGACGAGGACGACGGCATCAAGATGCTTATTGACAACCGCCTGCTTCTGCTCAACAGCGAGGGAAACGAAAACGAGACGCAGGCGCGAGGACGGGGCTACGTGCTCAGAGAGGAATCGCTAATCCGCACGGGGATGCTGGCCGTCGAGGACATGTGGCAGCTCAATGAGGCGCGGCTGCGCACCTTGCGCGAGCACGCCATTGAAAATCAGCGTTTGGCCCGGCTGCACCAGCGCGGCAAGACCCTGATCGAACAGGCGCACCAGGCGGAAGAGGCCAAGGATTGGGAGCGCTATGTCGAGCACGTCCGGGCCGCCTTGGGGGTGACGTCGCGCGCGTACCCAGAAGTGCTACAGACGCTCAACGACGTCATCAGCGGGATGGTGTTTTTTCTCGCCTTGGTCATCCCGACGGCCTTCTTAGGCGAGCGGTTGCTGTTTGCGGCAGCCGATATTCGCCGGCAGCTAGCGGGGTTTGGGGGATTGTTGGTTTTGATCTGGTTCGCCATTTCCCAGGTTCACCCGGCCTTTGCCATCGCCGAACCACTGGTGATCTTGCTGGCCTTTGCGATCATGGCGATGGCGGCGTTTGTCCTATCGATGATTAGCGCCCGCTTCAACCGCCATATGAAGGCCTATCAGGCGCGGGAAGCCCACGTCCACGAGACCGATATCAGCCGCGCCAGTGCCAGCTACGCGGCCTTTATGCTCGGCATTTCCAATATGCGTCGGCGCAAGCTGCGCACCGGATTGACCTTGCTGACCTTGGTTCTGCTCACCTTTACAGTGCTGTCTTTCACCTCGTTCAACACCCAAGTCCGCTACATGGCCTTTGCGATGGACCACGAGGGAACCTACGAAGGAGTGCTGATCCGCGACCGCAATTGGAATGAGTTGAACCGCCCGACGCTCGACTACGCCCGCTCCCATTTCGCCACCGAGGGGGTGGTCGTACCGCGCAACTGGTATATCGCCTTCGACGACGAGCAAAAGAAGTACATCGAGGTCTTCGGGGATACTTCGGTGGTGCGGGCGACGGGGATGCTGGGGCTGATGCCAGAGGAAGTGCGCGTTACCGGCATCGATCAGGCGCTGGTGGGGGGGAGCTTCTTCGCGAGCGAGGACGAGTCAACTTGCCTGATGGCCGAGGGCATGGCCGAGGCGCTGGGCATAGGGCCGGCGGAGCTGGGCACGGCGATGGTTCGGGTGTTTGGTCGAGATTTGGTGGTGCGGGGCGTGTTTGATCCCGATCTCTTTGAAGATATTCGCGACCTCGACGACGAACCGCTGACGCCGGCGGATTTCCAGATGTCGAGTGCCCAAGCACTGGGACCAGTGGCCCAAGACGATATGAGCATCGCCATAGAGGAATCCGCGCTCGATATTCGTCCCTTCATTCACCTAGAATCCGACAACGTGCTGGTCTTGCCCTATGGAACGCTGCGGGAGGCGGGGGGCATGTTGCGCTCAGTGGCGGTGCGGATGGAGGATGGGGAGCGCGGACAGGAAATGGTCGAGGATTTCCTCCTGCGGCTGGCCATTACGCTTTTTGCCGGCCTGCAGGAGCCGGGTGAATCCGCGATTAAGGTGTTTTCCTATACCTCGATTGGGTTGACTGATGTCGAGGGTTTGGGGGCCTTGGTGATACCGATGTTTATCGCGGCACTGATTGTGCTCAATGCGATGATGGGGGCCGTCTATGAGCGTTTCCGCGAGATCGGCATTTACTCGTCGGTGGGATTGGCACCGCTGCACATCGCCCTGCTTTTTGTGGCCGAGGCGTGTGTCTATGCGATTATTGGCGTTACCTTGGGTTATATTCTCGGCCAGAGTTTGGGCAAAGCACTTCTCGCGTTGGATTTGCTACAGGGCATAAGCCTCAATTACTCGTCGATGGCGGCGATTTCCTCGGCCCTGCTCGTGATGGCCGTGGTTTTACTTTCGACTATCTATCCGGCTAGGATAGCAGCCCGCACGGCCGTGCCCGATACGGTGCGGCGCTGGACCCCGCCGGACCCTGATGGGGACCGCTGGGAAATGGAGTTTCCCTTTATGGTCAACGAGGGGGAAGTGCGGGGCTTGTGTGGCTTTTTAGCCGGGTACTTCAGCGCCTATAGTGAGGAATCCATCGGCGACTTCTACGCCGAGAAGGTTCAGTTGGTCGAGGAAGCCGGCGAGCGCGGGCCGGAATACGCAGTGCAGCTTCTGCTCTGGCTGGCACCGTTCGATATGGGGGTGAGCCAGTTCATGCAGCTCGAATTTTTGCCCACCGAAGTCAAATCCGTCTATACGGTGGAGATTTACATACAGCGGATCAGTGGTCAGGACACCTTCTGGCAGCGGGTCAACCACCGCTTTATCAATGGGTTGCGGAAAGAGTTCCTGCTCTGGCACACGCTGGCGGAGGAATCCAAAGCCCACCATCGCCAGGTCGCCGAGCAAATGTTGGCCGAGGCCGCAGAAACTGAGCAAGTGGAATGATGGAAGCGTTTTTTCAGAGACTGTCTGAGTCTTTTCAGCAGCTATTTGGCCGCGAGCAAAAGCACAAGCGGCAGTGGGCCGAGCTGGAGGAGTATCGCGCCTTGCTCGAAGCGCCCGACCGTTTTGAAGAAGGCTTTACGATCCGCACCATTATCGGCGTGCTCTTCATCTCACTGATTATGACCCCGGGCGAGATGTTCCTCGGGCTGTACGCGGGTATCGACATCGGCGTGGCCGCGCAATGGGTGACGGTGATCCTCTTTTTAGAGATTTCCAAGCGCTCGTTTACCTCGCTCAGGCGCCAAGAGATCTACCTGCTGGTGTACGTGGCCTCCGCCTTAGTTTCCCGCGAGGAAGGCGCATTCCTCGACTTGCTTTGGCGTCAGTACTTCGTGACCTCGGCCGAAGCCGAGCAATTCGGCATCTCGCGCCTCTTGCCGTGGTGGTGGGTACCCGCGCCCGATTCGGAGGCCATTGCTGAGCGCACCTTTATTCACCGCGACTGGCTGGCCCCGATCCTGCTGTTGGTGGTCGGGACGATCATGGGCCGCATCGCTTGGTTTACGTCCGGCTACATGCTCTTCCGGCTCACTTCCGACCGCGAGCAATTGCCCTTTCCGACCGCGCCGATGTCGGCGTTGAGCGCCATGGCACTGGCCGAGGATTCGGGTTCCGAGCGGGAGACGTGGAAGTGGCCGGTGTTCAGCATCGGTGCGGCTATCGGTGCCTCTTTCGGGGTCGTCTATGTAGGGATCCCGGTCGTCACCGAACTCTGGGGGTCCAAAGTGACGATCTTGCCGATTCCCTTCTGGGATTTGAGCCCCTATTTCGGCAATATCGTACAGGCCACGCCGCTGGCGGTCACCATGCATTTGGGGCCGGTTTTCGCTGGGTTGTTCATGCCCTTCTGGGCGGTGGTCGGCTCCTTTGCCGGGGTGGTGCTGCACACGGCCGTCAGTCCCTTGCTCTACGCATGGGGCTATCTGCCGCGCTGGGAAATCGGCATGGGTACCATCCAAACTACCATCGCCACTGGAATCGACTTTTGGCGCGCCTTTTCCATTGGCATTACCATCGCGGTCACCATCGTCAGCTTTTACCAGCTTTTTTCCACTGGCCGAGAAAAGCAGGCCGAATTGCGGGAGAAGCTCCAGCTTGAAGGGGCCGATCAGTCGGGGATGTGCAAGCACTCGGACTGCCTCCGTCCGGCCGAAGTGAGGGGGTACTGCTTAAAGCACCTCGGCCGCGGCGATTTCAATATGTGGATCTGTGCTTCGCTGTTTTGCGTCGCGGCGATCTATCCGATCGTGTTGGCTAAGACCTTATTCCCCACCTTGGTCAGCACCGGCCTGTTAGTTCTTTTTGTACTCATCGCCTTTGTCTATGCGCCGATCATGTCCTTTGTCAGTGCCCGGCTCGACGGTTTGATTGGCCGGAACGTTTCGATCCCCTATGTCGAACAGGCCATCCGCTTTATGACTGGCTTTCGCGGGGTCGAAATCTGGTTCGTGCCCTTTCCGACCCGCAACTTCGGCGGGCACGCCGAGGGGTTTAGGGTAGTAGAGCTGACCGGGATGAAGTTTACCAGTCTGCTCAAGGCCGAGCTCTTTATGCTGCCCATTGTCTTTGGGGTGAGTCTGATGTACTGGACCTTCCTCTGGCGCTTGGCCCCCATCCCCTCGGAGAGCTATCCGTACGCGCAAATCATGTGGCCGCTCCGGGCCTTTGACGAAGCGCTCTTCTACTCCAGCACGATGTATAACAAAATGTGGCGCGCCGGGGAGGAGTTAGAAGGGGATGTTGTGCCCAGCGGTCAAGTCGTGTGGAGCCCGAGCAATTTGCAGGGCGGCCGTTGGTGGTACTGGCGGGTGAGTACTACTAGGGACTTAGAGGTCCCGGATCCGGTAAAGCGCTCCAATGACCCTTGGTCGCAGACAGGCTACTTCTACACCAACTTCAGCGGCGGGGACGCACCACCGCCGCCGGAGGCCGCCCAAAGGATCGACGCCGAGGCGGGTACTCCATCGGATGGCCCCCAGCTACTTTGGCCCCCCAACGGCATGGCGATTGCCACGCCGAACCCCAACTTCCGAGTTGCGGTCGATTTAGCCCCAGGCGACTCGGTTGACTTTTACTTTGAAGTGGATCGCCTGCCCAGCTTTGACGGCGAGTTTTTGCAACGCTCTTCGGACCGGCCCTTGCTCTTTGAAGTCCTGTGGCATGACATGCGCTTTACGGGCAACCGCAAGGACGACGATGGCGACCTCAATATCGCGGCCATCGTCGCGAGTGTGGAGCCGGAGGGGCTGGGAGGTCAACTCGGATTGACGAAAGGCGACCGTCTCCGCGCAGTAAACGGTGTCGAACTGCGCGTCCCGCAATGGGATACGAGGAGGATCGACCGATATTTTACCCAAGGCGCGGACTCCGTGTTTGCCGCTTGGGAGCGGGATGAGAAGACCATGCGTCGAGCTGTGGTGCGTCGGCCGGGGGAAGCTCTGGGGCTTGAGTTTGCGGCGGATACGTCGTTCGTCGAGGGATGGACCGAATACGACGCGGTGCGCGTCGCCACCGTGGCCGGGGAGGGATTGGGCCACCGCTTGGGATTGCAAGCGGGCGACCATCTTATGACGATCAACGGTCAGGGCATCGACCAAGATACGTGGCAGAGCGAGGTGGTGGTGGCCGCTTTTGCTGCGGTCGTTGAGAAGACCGCGACAGCGGTGCTGGTCGAGTGGGAGCGGGATGGGGATAGGCTCCAAGGCTTGGTGGCCGCCGCGCCGCCCGTCCAGCCGGGGTTGACCTATCGGGAGGGGGCCATCGAGGGCATTGACGAGGAACTGGTTAACAACAAAGATGACGATGGTGATGGTCTGATCGACGAGGATACTCACCATCCTCTCGACGGCAGGAAGTGGCCCATCATCATCGGCGGCGCGGGATTCGGCCTAACGGCGTACTTCGCTCTGGCCTTTCTGGGAATGCCGATGTTTCTGATCTGGGGCTACGTCCAAAGCGTCAACGGCACGTCGTATACTATCATTCCGCAAATCATTGGTGCCCTGATCGCCCGGCACTACTTTTGGGGGCGATACGGCAAGCAGCAATGGCGGCAATACGCCATGGTCTTGAGCGTGGGCTTTGGGGTTGGCATGGCCCTTATCGGCATGTTCAGCGCGGCCTTGTCGATGATTAAAAAGGCCGTTTCGTCCCTCGCCTATTGAGGGGGTGGACAAGGTCTAGTATCCCTTGTATTTTCGCCATTTATGGACTTGTTTACGCGCATATTTCGCGTCGTGCGGGCGCACACTGTATCTAGCGAGCCGAGCGATGCCTACGAGCACTGGCAGCCCCCGGTGCCGCCGCCTCCTGAACCGGCTGAGGATCCGGTTCTCGCTGGGTATTACGCCAATCTGGAGTTGCCCTATGGAGCGAATCTGGAGGAAGTGAAAGCAGCGTGGAAGCGGTTGATGAAGCAGTACCACCCCGACCGCCACGCCCAAGATCCGACCAAGCGCGAGGTTGCCAATGCGCTGTGTGCCCAGTTGACGCATGCTTATAAAGAGCTGGAAAAGTCCCTGACGACCCATTAACTAGCATTGGAGGAAGCTTATGGCTGATTTTGCCACCGTAAAGGAGTACGCCCTCGAGTTGGGCCTTGCCATCGCCGAGGAGATTCCCGCCGAGGAAATCATCATTGTCAACGACGAGGAGCGAGGGGTACAAAATTTAGTTGTTGATTGCGAGGAGACAGTACTCGTAATCGAACAGCTTATCCTCCAGGTCGCTGCTGGGGCCGCTGAGACGTATAAGCGGATTTTGCAGATGAACCGCGACTTGGTCTTTGGTGCCTTCGTCCTCAATGAAGAAGGCGATTCGCTGCTTTATCGCAATACGCTGGCGCTGGAGAATTTGGACTTAAACGAACTGGAAAGCACAATCAACTCCCTCAGCCTCGGCTTGGCCGAGCACGGGGAGGAATTACTGGGGTTTGCCGTCAAATAGGAGGAGAGGATATGGCAGGTATATTTCAACGCTTGTTTAAAACCGGGCAGGCCGAGGCTCACGCCATGGTGGATAAGCTCGAAGATCCGATCAAGATGAGCGAGCAAGCGATCCGCGACTTAAAAAAGGACTTGCAGGACAGTCTCAAGGCCCTCGCCGAGGTCAAGGCGATCTCGATTAGGCTCAGCCGCGAGTCCGAGGATCACCGGCGGCGCGCCGAAGACTACGAGCGCAAAGCTATGCTGCTGTTGCAAAAGGCCGAGTCTGGCCAGATGGAGGAAGCCGAAGCCGACCGCTTGGCCCGCGAAGCACTGACCCGCGTCGAGGAGGCCCAGGGGCGGCATACAGAATCTTCCCAACAGGCCCAAGCCCAACAGGCGATGGCCGACAAGCTACAGAGCAATGTCAACGATCTGAAGTCAAAAATCGCCTCATACGAAAACGACTTGGTAACTCTCAAGGCGCGCACCAAAACCGCCAACGCCACCCGCAAAATCAACCAGCACTTGGCCAACATCGACTCAAAGGGCACCACAGCCCTGCTCGAACGGATGAAGGAAAAAGCCGAAGAGCAGGAAGCTCTCGCCGAGGCCTATGGCGATATGGGAGACGCTGGGGCAGCCGTTGAGGACGAGATCGACAAGGCCCTCGCCGACAGCAAGGGAGCCCAGGTCGATGATTCGCTGGCCCAACTCAAGGCCAGAATGAAGACGGCGAAATAAAGGCTGCTGCCCGTGGCTCATGGGATGAAGGCCCTTAGCCGCAGGCAATTTTTCGGCGCGCTCACCGCCGCTGGTAGCTGGGCAGCTTGGAGCGGTTGCTCGTCCGATTCGCGGCGGCCGATTCCTGGGCGGATCGTCAACGAGGGCCCGCCGCGTGGGCACCTGTTGCGCGATCTGCATTCTTGGGCAGATTTTACCCCGACAGACCACGCGTGCGATGTCGCCATTGTCGGTGGTGGGATCTCTGGCTTGGCGGCGGCGTGGAAGTTGCGTCGGTCGGGGGTGGAGCGGATTCTCCTGCTCGACCTCGATGACCAGCTAGGGGGCACCAGTCGCAGCGGCCAATGGGGCGACCAGGTATTTCCCTGGGGCGCTCACTACATCAACATCCCTCCCGCCGAAGCCGACTGCATCCACGAAATACTGCAAGATCTAGGCGTCATCGACGGCTACGACGCGGCGAATAAGCCGCTGGTCGCCGCTGGGACGATGCTGCGCTGGCCGCACGAGCGGCTGTTCTATCGGGGTCGCTGGGTCGCCGGGCTAGACCCGTTTATCGACGCATCGGACCGGGAGCGCGAAGCATTGTTGCGCTTTGAAGACGAGATGCTGCGCTGGGCCTTGCATCGCGGCCGGGACGGGCGCCGGGCCTTTGCCATGCCCTTGCGCTATAGCACTGCCGACTCACGGGTGCGGCGTTTGGACCAGATCAGCATGGCCCAGTACCTCCGCGAAGAAGGCTGGCACGACGACCGGCTCCGCTGGCTGGTCGATTACGCCTGCCGCGACGACTACGGCAGCACGGCAGCCCAAGTCTCGGCGTGGGCCGGGATTCACTACTATGCCTGTCGGTTCTACGACTACCGGATCGAGGAGGCGTATCCAGCCCACACGCTGACGTGGCCCGAGGGCAATGGGCACCTCGTTACACAACTCGCTAATAGGTTGGGGGAGAACGAGATAAAGCGACAGGCTCTAGTGGCTCGTCTAGCCGAGGAGCGATCGCAGGTGCGGTTGGGGTACATCGACTTGGCGACCGGGGAAAAACGGCAACTGACCGCGCGGGCCGTGGTGTACGCTGGCAAGCTCCACACGGCTCCCTACGCGATTGCAGACCTGCCGGATGCACAGGCTGGGGCTATGGCGGCCATCGAGTATAGCCCTTGGCTGGTAGCGGCAATTTTTCTCAAAGAGCCGCTCGCTGCCCAACAGACCACTTGGGACAATGTTTTGTACGACAGCCCATCGCTGGGCTATGTAGTCGCCGACCATCAGCAGAGCGGTGGCCGGGTGTTGCTGTACTATTGGCCCTTTGTCGATCAACTCGCAGACGCCCGGCGCGCCTTGCTCGCGCAAGACCATTCATTCTGGACCGAACAGATCATGGCCGACCTGCGCCGCGTCCACCCGGAGCTAGACGACCTCGTAGAGCGCATTGACCTGTACCGCTGGGGGCACGGGATGATGCGGCCCCGTCCTGGGTCGCTATGGGGGCCGATGGCTGGTTGGCGGCAGCAGCCAATGGAGCGGATATTTTTTGCTTCGTGCGATGCGACGGGACTGCCCCTGTGTGAGGAAGCGATCTTTGCCGGTATGCTGGCGGCGGAGCGGGCCATGGACTGTCTTGGCGTGGCGTATTCCTCCTCGCTGGGAGGGCTTGCGGATGCCTAGGCTGGGTGCGCTTTTTTTGCTGGTGGCCATTTTCTCGGCCGCAGTCTGCGCCATCGTCTATCAGTTGCTCATCGGCAGCGTGTCGTCCTACTTCCTCGGCAATAGCGTCGAGCAGTTTTCCCTGACGATCGGCTTTTTTCTCGCTGCAATGGGGCTTGGCTCTTGGCTTTCGCGCTTTGTCGCCGACGACTTGCTATTGACGCGACTAGCCCAGCTAGAGATTTGGCTGGGGCTTTTGGGTGGAATTTCCGTTGGCGTGCTCTACGTGCTCTACGGATACACTGACCACTTTAGGATCGGCATGTTGGCGTTGAGCACGGCGATTGGCGCGTTGATCGGCCTAGAGGTGCCGCTGATCACCCGGCTCTTGCGCGGTCACGGCACGCTGCGCGCGGCGCTGTCTAATGTTTTGTCTCTGGATTATCTGGGGGCCTTGTTGGCCTCGTTGCTCTTCCCGTACATCCTGTTGCCCTTTCTTGGCAGCCTGCATACGGCCTTGGTCGCCGGTTTGGTCAACGCTGGCCTTGGCCTTGGTGTGGTGCTTGCGTTTAAGGGGACGTTGCTAGCGCCGCGCGCCTTTCGCTCGCTAGGGGCGCAAGCGCTTGTGGTTATTGCGGCCCTAGGGGCGCTGGTTTGGCAGGGAGAAGGGCTGCGGGCGCGGTGGGAAAGCGACCTCTACGAAGACCGCATCGTCCACAGCGAACAATCGGCCTACCAGCAAATCGTCCTGACCCGGCGCGACGAACACCTGCGGCTCTATCTCAACGGGCACTTGCAATTCGCCTCCATCGACGAACATCGCTACCACGAAGCCCTAGTCCATCCGGCTATGGCGCTGGCTCCCGCTCGCGAAAGAGTTCTCATCATTGGGGGAGGGGACGGCCTGACGGCGCGGGAAGTGCTTAAGTACGAGGAGGTCCAGTACGTCGATTTAGTCGATCTCGACCCGGCGGTGACGCGGCTGGCCCAACGCAATATCCACCTGACCCGGCTCAACGACAATGCCTTGAATCGCCGCCAAGTGCGCGTGATCAACGAAGATGGCTTTGTCTTTTTGCAGCGCGAGCACGTGCCGTATGGCGCGATACTAATCGACTTGCCCGATCCCCGCGAAGACAGCTTGGCCAAGCTCTATTCGGTCGAAGCCTATAGGCTGTGCCGCAAGTTGCTCAGCCCGCAAGGCGTCTTGGCGACTCAGGCTTCCAGCCCGTACCATGTCCGCGAGGCGTACTGGAGCGTTGCCGCCGCCTTGGAGGAAGCGGGCTTTGCCGTCCACTCCTATCACTTGCATGTGCCCTCTTTTGGCGAGTGGGGGTTCCACTTGGCGGGACCCGCCGAGCTGGATCCGACCGCGGTCGATTTTGCGGTTCCCACGCGCTATCTCGACGGCCAAGTCTGGAGTGCCCTCGCGGTGTTCGATGGCGATATGAGTCGCTTGCCCGTGCAGGCGAACCGACTTGATAGGCCGGTGCTGGCGCGTTATTATCGACAAGGTATGAATACTCAGTTTTGAAAGGACATGCCAGATGGGTTTAAGGAAATGGTTCGGTGGTCGCCAAGACGAGGACGAACCGACCTATCAGGAGTACTCACTTAGCACCATGAAAGTGGGCTTTCTAGTCGATTACGACCTCAAAACGTGGCAAGTCACAGGCCGTGGAAGCTATGACTACGAGGGCTATACTACTGAGGAATGGGAATTGCAGGCCGACGGTCAGGTGTGCTTCCTAGAGCGAGGCGTAGAAGACGGCAAAGCCTATTGGACCTTGACACGAGCGATTGGCATTGACCAGATCGAAGGCGATATTGCCGCGGCGATTATCGCCGACGGCGACCCGCCTGAAGCTGTACGGTTTGAGGGTGATGAGTACGTGGGAAGCACGAGCGACGCGGGCCTGTACCGCAAAGACAGCACCGATGCGGAGCGCGAATTTGTCAACTGGTCGTTTGAAGGGGAAGAAGGCAAGGTGCTTTTCATTAGCCAGTGGGGCGAGCGCGACTTTGCCGCGTACGCGGGCTTGGTGGTAGAGGAATACCAATTCACCGACATCCTGCCGGTGGAGGAGGGCACTTGAAATGGTTTGGCGCGTAGCGGCCTTGGCACTGTGGGGCCTGATCGCCTGCGGGTCAAAAGACCCGGTGAAGGAGCTAATACGCGACTTAGATCGCTATCCCGAGTATTCGCTGATCGTCGATGATACTCGTATCGAAGGCTCGTTTTTTCCCGACTATGCCCTGCGCTTTCAGGTGTTGACGGCTGCGGGACAGCGCGTCGCTGGGCGCGATACCATCGTGTACGAGGAGCGCCGCACCGATTGGATGGAAGTCCGCGAAGAGACCTTCTATCGCTACGAAAAGTACGTCGGCATGGTCGTGGCCTCCAAGTCGCTAGACGGTCGCCGCACGGGAGCCAATCAAGCGCACCCGCCGGGCTATCAATACGTCGGCAATCCCCAGTACGGGTTTTGGGGAGGCGGTGGGTTTTGGCAATTTTACGGCCAGTACGCGCTGATGAGCAGCTTAATGGGGGGGTGGAACGTTGGTCGCGGCGATTGGGAGGACTACCGCCGCAACCGGGAAAGGGGACGCCCGTACTACGGGCCGGTAAAAGGGGGGCAGCCCACTTTTGGGTCGCGCGGCTCGCAGACCCAAAAGACGCGACCGCAATTCTACCAGCGCCAGCAAAGCCGCCGCCAAGCCTTTAGTGGTCAAGTCAAAAACCGCATGGGCCGCACCACCTCCGGGTGGGGGCGCGGTTCCTCGCGCTTTGGAAAATAGGGGGAACGCAGTGGATATTCTAATGACGATGGCTCAAACCCTAGTCTATCTTTTGGAGGCTTTCATCCTGCTCTTTGTCGCCAAGCAGGTCTATGCCCGGGTTTTTCGCCGGGTCAATCTCAAAGACGAACTCTTCGGCCGCAACAACCACGCGTTGGCCGTTGCGGTAGGTGGCTATTTCTTTGGGATTTGCTTGGCGTTGGGGGGGGCGTTGAGCGGCCCTTCGCTCGGCTGGCAAGCCGACCTGATTGGCATCGCCCAGTACGGCCTCTTGGCGATTGTCTTGATGGTCATCGCCGGTGTTCTATGTGAGCGGGCGCTTCTGTTCCACTTCGACAACCGCAAGGAGGTCATCGAGGATCAGAATGTGGGGACGGCCTTTGTCGAGGCGGGGATGCACATTGCCAATGGCCTGATTGTCTTGGCTATTGTGCAGGGCGAGGGGCCACTGTGGAGCGGCGTGGCCTTCTGGCTCTTGGCCCAAGTGGTGCTGGTAGTGGCTGGGCTGCTCTACGAGTGGATTACCCCACATTCGATTCACCGCGAACTAGAACGCGACAATGCCGCGGTTGGCTTGGCCTTCGGCGGCGTACTGGTGGGCATGGGCAATATCGTCAGCATCGCCGCGGCTGGCAACTACGTAGGGTGGCTCGAAAGCCTCAAAATTTTTGGCATGGACGTGGTTTTTGGTTTTGTCGCGCTTTACGCTATCCACAAGTTGACCGATATGCTCTTGGCACCCGGCGTGCGCTTGGGGGCCGAACAGGTCGAGGAGCAGCCGAATGTGGGGGCTGGGCTAATAGAAGCGTTCGGCTACGTGGGTGGATCAATCCTAATCGTCTGGATCTTCTGAACTATTCCGCCGACTCCGATGCCACTGACACAGTAGCGTTGGGCCGCCAACCAAGACATAGGTCAGCGTCGCTAAAGCATGGGTCAGCGTGGCGCAGGCCAAGGCGGTGGCGAGAGGCACTGAGTAGAGGCGGTGCATGGCCTCGCCAAAGAGGAAGTGATACGAACCGATCCCCCCAGGCGTTGGAATGATCACTCCGATAGACGATATGGCCATGACCACTAGCGCCGCTGCTGCGTCGAGGTTGTATATCTGGTCCAAGCCCATGCCGACAAAAGCCGCGTAGATAATAAATACGTAGGCTGCATTGAGCAGGACCGAACTAACTAGGATTTCAAAGTACGCCGTTGGTTGTTGTCGCAGGGCGGAGAGTCCGCCAATGAAGGTCTCGATGATTTCGAGAATCCGCTCGCCGCGTCCCCAGGCGATCCGAGCGAGTAGTGGGCGAATTCCAGCCAAGATTTTTTCCCGATAAACGGATACCAAGACCAAGGCGCTCAGCGCGACCAAGCAACCAACTAGGGCCAGTAGGCCAATGGTGTCCCGGTCTGCACCGACCAACGTCCAAAGCGCGGGCAAGGCGATATCGATATAGACGATGAGCCAGAACAAGACGATGAGCCAAAACAGATCGAGAATGCGCTCCACCACTATCGTGGCCATCAAGGCGCTGATGCTCGTCCCAGTGGTCCACTTGAGGCTGACGCATCGCAAGATCTCGCCCGATCTCGGCACGGCCACATTGGCCGCATAGCATATAGCTAGGGCGAGCGACGCGTTGAGGTTGTTCACTTGCGGCGCAAAGGGTCGCATGAGGACCTGCCAGCGCCAAGCTCGCAATACCAAGGTCCCCAGCGTTGCGATGCACATGACAGCGGCCCAAACCAGCGAAAGGCCAGTCATGGCGTCCCATAGTTCCCTGCGGTTTATCCCCTCAAAAGCCCAATAGATGAAAAGCCCCATCAGGCCTAAACTCAGGCCGTACTGGAGGGCTTGTTTCAGTATCTTGCGCATCGCATTGGCAAACGCAAAACAGGGGATCTGGCGATCCCCTGCTGCATGGCGGAAGAAATAGGCTGTGTGGGTTTGTTCAAGCCTGGGTGGGTTGAATTTTGCCCATTTTTTCTAATAGGTCGATGACTTGCGCGGCCGCCTCCGAGGGCGTTGCTGTGTCGGTTTCGATGACCAATTCAGGCTTTTCAGGTTCTTCATAGGGGTCTGAAACACCGGTAAAATTGGGTATCTCACCGGCTCGGGCTTTTTTGTAGAGGCCCTTGGGATCGCGCTCCTCACACAGCTCAATTGGGGTATTGACAAAAATTTCGACGAAATCGTCCTTTGCCACTAGCGCCCGCACCCCGTCGCGGTCGGCTCGATAGGGGCTGACAAAGCTGGCGAGAGTTAGGAAACCCCCATCGACAAAGAGCTTTCCTACCTCGCCGATCCGCCGGATATTTTCCGCCCGGTCGTCAGCGGAAAATCCTAAATTTTTATTGAGCCCAAAGCGGATGTTGTCGCCGTCTAGCACATAGGCCAAATGGCCACGGGCGGCCAAAGCGTGTTCGACGGTATAGGCAATCGTGCTTTTGCCCGAACTTGGCAAGCCCGTCAGCCAGAGCAATACCCCTTGTTGGCGCAACAGGTCTTCGCGTTGCTGACGGCTGACATGCCCCTCATGTCGGACGATATTAGTCGCTTTAATAGCGGTCAAAGTTCACCTCGTGAGTTTAGAGATAAGTTCTATAGAAAACTTATAATAACGGCCATACGGCCTTGATTCGTCAAGGAAGTGGCTTAGGCGCGAGCGGGACTATTTTGTTGACGGTTGATGGTCTATATATTTATAATATGGCAATACACTACAAGCGCATCTCACCAAGCGGAGGAGGCAAGCGTATGAAAATTGCAATTAGCATCACCTGTGCGGCCCTGCTGGCAACGGCCAGCGATGGTGTTGTCAACATCCAGAATGTTGGCTCGGGCGCGCGTGCGCAGGGTTTGGGCAACAGCTTCGTGGCGGTGGCCGACAACGCCGATGCGGTGTTTGCCAATCCGGCTGGGTTGGGTCAAGTGACCCAGCGTCAGGTGGCCTACACCAATGTATCGCTTTTGTATGCGGGCATTGAAGGCGACGATCTGGGTCAGCACGTAGTTTCCTATGCGCAGCCTGTGGGCGATAAGCTGGGCTTGGGATTAGGCTATGAGCGGATCGGCTCGTCGCTGATGAGCGAGAATGGGGCGTTTGTATCGCTTTCGTATCAGGTGGAGCGTCGGCTGCAGGTGGGCTTATCGGCCAAGTATCTGTTTTGGAGTGTGGGTTCGATTCCCGATGATGAAGGGCGCGCCGATCCGCTTTCGAACCAGAGTGCGGGCAACGTCGGGGTCGATTTGGGTTTGCTGTGGCAGAGTCCGGTGCAAGGGGCGCAGGTGGGGGTGCTGTTGAAGAATATCAATCAGCCGAATGTGGCGTATGGCGAGGTGGCT
>JAJDYK010000238.1 GCA_022825185.1 Candidatus Latescibacterota bacterium
AAAGAGTAAACCGGCTGGGATGACGTGGCGTAGATATTGACCGCGAATTAAGTTATGACTGGCTCTGCAAGACGCTTCTTGATAACAGCCAAATCCAAGTAATCTCCGATACATGATAATCCAATGGAAAGGGATAGCTAAATGAACAGCAATCAGATCGGGGCTGCCCGACACCGCCAGACTCAAAATGACGATAGGGGCTGGAACCAGCCGCCGCATCCCGAACAGAGAGAGACTCTACCGGCGGCTGTCAAAGCAGTCAAGCTCGTAAGAAAAAACATGAGAGATTACTCCAAGGAGTGCGAGAATCATGAATCGAACACTATCCAATACCTGATAGAGCCGATGCTTCTCGGCCTAGGCTGGAAAGTCTATGATCCCAGTCAGGTAGTTAAAGAGTTCAAGCCGGCTGGTAAGCGACGTTGGGGACAGGCCATAGCAGTGGACATCGCTCTGATCGAAAAAGAAGTTCCCAAGGTACTTGTCGAAGCCAAACGGCTAGATCGCCATTATGATTCCGATTACATGGAACAGTTAGCTAAGTATGCTGGCTACTTAGACGAAGGAATAGCAGTGCTCACCAATGGCAGATACTGGCGTGTTTATGCAGTCATCAATGACGATACTAAGAACCTCAAGCACCTGCTCACTATCGACATAGGAAAAGGGGACGCCGAAGTCGTCGCAGGAGAACTCAGCAACGCAATCGGAAGAGATGCTGGAGGCTACCTCAATCCCAAGCCAGTTTCCCCAGAAACTATCGCCGAAAATCTGAGAAAGTACCGCCAACGCGAAGCCAAACGCCGCAACCATCCGGCTTACACCATCCTCAAGGACGAAACAATCAATCTGATTGCCACGCAGCAGCCGACAGACCTTCGGCAATTGGGTGCCATCAAGGGCGTCGGGCCTTCAACTATAGACCAACATGGAGCCGCCATCATCAAGATCGTTCGCGGCACGAGTTGAGTTCTCTACTTGATTCCGAACACACCTCCTCGACCACCCAATCTCTCAATCATCAGATCAAGCGGAAGAGATTGGCAAAAAATCCACTGCATAGGTAACGCCCGCACTGATAAAGGTGTTTAAGTAGTACACCGCCAGAAAGAAATACTTGGTTGCACTTATGGTATTACTATAAGTCGGTGAATCACTACGAGAGAGGAGGTGAGAAAATGGCTAAATCAAGTGGTAGTCGCGGCGGTAGAGGCGACCATCGCGGGGGTGGTAAAAGGCGGAAGTCGTGGAGGTGTCGGCTGGCCTTCCAAAAAGGAGGGTCAAAAATCTGGTAAGGGCCGAGATAATGCTCCACAAAGATGCAAATGATTGATTGATAGGTGCTGATTGCGGTATTTTTTTGCGGTCAGCACCTACCTCAATAAATGGCTTCACTCTGCGGAATAGCGTTGCGTGACTGCCTTGGCAGCTTCGCCGAGCCCGGGGAAAAGACTCTCGCGGGTGATATTCAGCAGGCGTAGATCTTTCATAATGTTGTCTTTTTTGCACCCGCCTGACACCGTCAACATATAATGGCCGTAAACAGGAATATCAGGATTCAATTTTAGGATTTCGTTGCGCTCAAACCGCTCGTGAGATACCGAAATCAGAAAGGCACCGGACTGTGCCCGAATACGCTCGAATGACTGCTGCGGCTCGACGACGAAGATACGGAACAGGTCTCTAGGATCAATTTTCTCCAGAAAATACGGTTTCTCGTGCCGAATAAAATGATACAGGCGGCCCATGACTTCGGAGTGTTCGTCTGCAAGTCCCAAGCCTTCGCCTTCATCGGTATCTTTTTCCGTTTTGCCCAATAGTAGGTTCTGTTCTGCATGACGAAGTTTAGCGAAATTGGCGATGATGCTGACCGTATCGCTGTTGAACGATTTGATCAGGCCTCTCGGCACTGCGAAGACATGGAGGCGGCCATCCGTGTCCCTGTCCTTTTCACTGGCATTAAACAGGGCGACTAACGGATTACGAGTTATGTCTAGAAGCCTCGTTTTAAGGCCGTAATGCTGCGAGAGGACCCATTGTGAGAACGCTGAAGTCAGCCCGCTAAACGCCTCTGGCTGACGTGTCACGAGTTCGTTCAGCATCTCACTTTCATTTTCGCGAAAGCTGAAACGCCGCATTACCGAGGGACTCAGTTCCCACGAATCGCAGCTTTCTCCTCGGAAATAGAACTGGACATCATCAGCGCAGCATTTTTTGAGGTCGCGACACTCTTTTAGCAAACACTCGATGCTTTTGATTTTCTTACCGCTGTTACTTTGATCTGTTCCGACATTCTGGGATTCATCCATACAGCTTCGCTTTCCATACCTGCGAGTATGATAAATTGGCCCAGACGAGGTCCGCACCTATGAGCATTGTTTCGGTCAGGTTGGCCCTAGTGAGATTCGCAAAAGAAAGGTCGGCTTTGCGCAGGTCGGCTTTGCGCAGGTCGGCATCGCTGAAATTAATCCCCCGGAGACAAACTCGTCCATCATCGCCGATCTTTCCTCTTTTTCCAAACTCGCCGGAAATATCCGCTCCTTCGAAGTCCGGCTGAAAATTTTCTCGCTCGCGTCTCGCGTTCCAAGCATCAACGCCTTCAAGGAGCCATTCGATATGTTTTTGGTTTGCCATGAAATGCTTTTTCTCCTCTTGCTACAGCTTCTTTTTCGTTATGTAATTACAACAGATGGGTGGAATTTTCACAAGGGACAGCGACTGCCACTGTTACGACGTCACCGCGTCTCACGCTCGTCAAATTCAGAAACGGCCTCGATCCATCGGAGTGCGTCGGCTTCCTGAGATCGGTTTAAGCGGGCGACTGAGCTTGCTACCCGCCTTCGCACCTTTTCCGAGCGGGGATTTGGCAAGGTTATACGAACCTGACGCTTGCCGGGGATAGCTACTTTTGCTTGAGATGCTGGCATGGTGGTTCCCCTGCAATTGGTTGGAAGCATTCTTCGGGAAAACTCCTAGTTTCTTATAATACAACAGATAGACCGAACTTTCACAAGGACAGCGACTTCCGACTCCGCTCAGGCGACCGCTCACCTCACCGTCGACTCGCGTCGTTAGTCTCTATAGAGGATGACTACCTCGACATCGGTTAGTATCAAGTCGCAAGCAAGTTGGGGATGGCGTTGCAAGAGAACGACTTCTATGCGATGGCAACCACGGGCAGCTTGGTCGGCCTTGAGCGCGAAGCTGTACCAAGCAGCGGCGCTGACATCGGAGATAGGTTGGGGGTCGCCGCCGTGGCAATAGCTGATAGCCGGGTCGGCCAAGACTTCGCCATCCCAGCAGCAGCGAACCTCGTCGCCAGCGACCCAATCTTGCAGACGCAGACGCAGAGTAATGGTAGCCGGTGGGTCTGCGCTCAAGTCGTCGGCGAGGTCGAGATCGAAGTGCGGGCCGGTCTCTTGCATAGTTGGGTAGAGGGGGACGGGTAGGGTGCCGCGCAGCCGGTCGTGCTGGTACGCGCCGCGCCACTCCCCGGTGTGCTGGCGGAAGCGGTGAGTGGCGTTGTAGAGCTTGTCTTGGCGGCGCAAGGTCTGTACCGCACCCACTTGGGTTAGCAACTCGCGCCTTAAATCGCGGTCGGCGTGCCAGTTGAACGCGTATATGCCGGTCGCGCCTTGGCCGTGATACTGCATAGCCGTGGCTTTGGTGCGCATGTTGTGGCGAGCTGTTTCGCCTTCAGGACCGACAGCCGGGCCGGGGACGCCGCCGTCGAAACCTGGGTAGAGGGCGATGTCGTGGCCAGCACAAAGGGCGCGGAAGGCACTGACTTCAATGGCTGGATCGGTACCGGCGGCACCGGCTGGGATTAGGATATCGACGAGGTTTTCTTTTACCCAAGTTTCCACGTCGTAGCCAATGCGGTGACAGCCCTCGATGGAGCCAGCGACGCGGGCCGCTAGGTAGAAAGGCTGGCCGTGCTGTTGGGATAGTTCGTCGGTCAGTTGCCGCGCCGCCCGCATGAAGTCGGTGAGGACGTAGCGCAGGCGATAGGCATAGTCGGCGGGGAAGTGGAAGGGGTGGCGTTGCCAGTCGAGTTCGACGCCGTCCCAAGGGTAGTTTTGGCAGACTTCGCGCAGGTGTTGGAAGCGGTTCTCGCGCACTTGGGGAATGGCCATATTCCACGACAGGGCAAACCACTCCTCGGTATCCTCGCCGAGGAGCCATTCGGGGTGGTCCTTACGCAGTTGGGTCAGTTCGGTGTGGTGCAGGGTCTGGAGGTCGCTTAGCTGAGCGCCGTTGAAGTGATTGTCGTTCATGCGCAGCGAGGCATAGACATGGAGGTTTAACTCGTGGCCGCGGTCGATAACGGCCTGTTGGGGATCTTCGCCTCGTTCCAACATGCGGCGGATGTTTTCAGTGTGCGTGTAGCTAGCGGCGTTCTCGTAGCGGCGTTGATAGAGGTTGCCGACTAGTTCGAGCGCGTCGCTTGGCCAGCGGGTGGCGTGTTCGCCTACGCACCAAAATAGGGCACCAACTTGGGTGTCTTCGAGAGGGGCGTACGTCTTGTCGAGAAAGGCGTCCATGGACTGGGGAACGGGCGAGTAGCCGTGCGGTGTGCCGTCCCAGTTGTAGATGATGCCGTAGTCAGGGGGGCGGGACATAAATCTGCTCCTTTGCGAATTGGGGCCAAAGTACGGAGATTGTCAGAGGCGGGCAACGGAGGTTAGGATGGCGAGAAGGTGGATGTTCTGCATGGCGTTGGTCGGTTGCGGACTGAGCGATCCCCAAGGGCCGGCCGATCTGCCCAAGGATCCGTGGAAGAGCACCGAGGAGCAGCGGCTGGAAGCGCTTGAGGAAAATTGTAGTGGTCCGTCCTGGGAACGCGGGTGGCTCTGTCCGCGTGGCGCAGCCGATGCGGATACAACTAAATCTCAAGGTGGGTAAAGGAGTGCCAAGGATGGAAGACAACATACTACAGGCCGTCGATGAGCAACGCCTAATTGATACGGCTAAGGAGCTGATTGCGGTGCCTAGCCCGACGCTGGATGCCGGCGCGGTGGCTGATACGTTAGCGTCCATATTGGCGGCCGAGGGATTTGCCGTGGAGCGGCCCCAAGCCGATTGGCCGCAAGCACCAGCCGTGGTCGCTCGCTTCGACAGCGGCCAGCCCGGGCGGGTGTTGCAATTCGATGGGCACTTGGACACAGTGCATCTGCCCTTTGTGCCGCCCAAGGTGGAGGATGGTTATCTCTATGGGTCGGGGTCGTCCGACATGAAGGGAGGAATCGCCGCCTTCGTCGAGGCGTTCAGGGCGTTGAGGGATACGGGCGCACTGACTAAAGGGGCGGTCTTGCTTACGGCCCACGACCACCACGAAGCGCCTTGGGGCGACCGCCGCCAGCTTTTGGCCTTGATCCGCGAAGGCTTTGTCGGCGACGGGGTGCTGCTGCCAGAGTACCTGGGCGACGTGCTGCCAGTCGCCGGGCGCGGGATGGCCGTGTTTAGCGTGGAGATCGAGCGCGACGGCGAGCCAGTCCACGAGGTGCTAAGGCCCGCCGGCCTGCCGGACGTGATCGCCGCGGGGGCCGAGGTGGTTTTGCGGCTGAACGCGCTGAACGAGCATCTGCGCGAGCGAATCGCGCCCTATGTCGGCAGTGACACACTGTTTATTGGTCGGGTCGAAGGTGGCCAGATCTATAATCAGGTTTCGGTCCAGTGCCGCGTCGAAGGGACTCGCCGCTGGGTGACGGCCGGTTCGGAGCCAACCGCCCGCCGCGAGATTGAGGACCTGCTTGCTGACGTAGCTGCGGCAAGCGGCACCCGCATCCGACTTGCCGATTGGAACATGCCTGGAGATGCCTTTGCGGTAGATCAAAGCAGTCCGCTGGTGGGTGCGTTTCAGGCCGCGCACGAGCAGGTGACCGGGGCAGTGCTGTCCTTGGGAGGCAAACCTTTTATCGACGATGGCAATGTCTTTATGGCTGCTGGAATTGAGGCCCTAACGCACGGGCCTTGTGCCACGGGGGCGCATACGACCGACGAGCAGGTGCCGGTGGCCGAGTTGGTGCGGGTAGCAAAGGTGTATGCGCTGACGGCGCAGGCGTTTTGCTAAGTGCCCTCAATGGCGCGCGCCGCGGCCGTGCCTCGCTCCTCATCGACGAAGTAGAGGCAGATTCCACCGGCGACGAAGAGGATGACGATCGACAAAATCCCCGTGCGCGGGCTGCCGGTTAGCACCCCAATCCAGCCCACTAGCACTGGGCCGATGACCGCGGCGAATTTGCCCAGCATGTTGTAAAAGCCAAAAAACTCGGCTGCGCGGTCGCGGGGAATGAGTCTTGAGTAGAGCGAGCGGCTCAGGGCTTGCACCCCGCCTTGGACTAGGCCGACGGCGACGGCCAAGGCGTAAAATTCCCAGACGGCATCTAAAAAGTAGCCCCAGACCGTCGCCGCGATATAGACGGCTAGGCCGATGAAAATTCCCTTGCGGGTGCCAATCCGCTCGCCGAGCCAGCCAAATGCAATGGCCGCGGGGAAGCCCACGAACTGAGTAATACCCAAGGCGATGAGCAGGTCGTTGGTCTCAAAGCCGAGGGACAAGCCGTAGTCAATAGCCATGCGGACGATGGTATCGACGCCGTCGATGTACAGCCAATAGCCGATGAGGAAGACAAAGGTGGTGCGTAGTTGCCGGATGTCGCGGCCGGTCGCAATGAGCTGCTGATAGCCGGCCGAGACCGCACTCCAACCGCGGCGTGCGCGGACTGGTGGCGATTCCTCGACCCACAAAAAGAGCGGCAGCGAAAAGCCAGCCCACCAGATGGCGACTAGCAAAAAGCACACGCGCACTGCCTCGCTGGCATCGGCCAACCCGAAGGTCGTGGGGTGGAGGACCATCACTACATTGAGCGCAAACAGCAAGCCGCCGCCCAGATAGCCGAGGCTGTAGCCGAGCGCTGAGACCGAGTCGGATTTGTCGCGTCCGACCACTTCCACGATGAGCGCATCGTAAAAGGTATTGCCACCGGAGAAGCCGATGGCGGCCAAGACATAGACCACAACGGCCAGCTCCCACGCGCCTTGGGCGACCATGTACAGACATCCCGTGGCGAGGACGCCCAAGAAGGCGAAGGCAAACAGGAACTTGCGCCGGGTGCCGCCTTGGTCGGCAATGGCCCCCAAGAGGGGGGCTAGCAGCACGACGATCAGGCTGCTGAGCGAGTTGGCCAGCCCCAGTTGGAAGGTGCTCTCGGTGACGTCGCTGCCGGCGCTCCAGTAGGACTTAAAAAATACCGGGAAGAAGGCGGCGATGACCGTGGTGGCAAAGGCCGAGTTGGCCCAGTCGTACAAGGCCCAGGCGATGATTGGTTTTTTGGCGTTAGTCGGCATGGTATTAGGGGGACACCGTTGGTTGAGGTCGCGTACCGCATAACAGTATAAGGCAAAAAGGGCGTGGTTGCCGCTGGCATCTTTTATGGCTAGCGTAGGGAGATCGCTCCAAAGGACGATCTGTTATGAAAGACGAATGGCTGCGTTTTGACGCGGCGACCAATCCTTACGGGCCATCGCCCAAGGTCCGGGAAGCAATGGCTGCCTTTGCCCGCACCGGCGACTTTAGTCGCTACAGCGACGAGGAGCGCGCCGAGTCGTTGCGCGGGGATTTGGCGGCGCATTGGGGGCTTTCACCCGATCACTTCATAGTGTACAACGGGTCTGGGGAGGCCGTGGTCTGGCTTTTTTTGGCGCGGTTGTTGCTAGAGCAGCAGCGCTTGCTCATTCCGTCTCCGTCGTACGAGCGCTTTGTCGCGTTGGGGCAGCGGTGCGCGGCTGAAGTGATCTCGGTGCCGCTGCACGAGGAGGACTTTGCGCTGGTGCCTGAGCGTTTCATTGAGGCGGGGCGGCAGTCGGGTGCGCGGGTGTTGCTGCTGAGCAGTCCCAACAATCCCACGGGCAATCTCCTTTGCGGCGACGCGGAACTGGTGCGTTTACTCGACGAGTTGCCCGACTGTTTGTGTATCGTCGATGAAGCGTATGCAGACTATGCTGGGCACAGCTGTGTGCCTTGGGTGCAAGAGCGGGAGAATTTGGTAGTGCTGCGGACTTTTTCCAAAGCCTACGGCATGGCTGGTTTGCGAGTTGGCTACGCGGTTGGGCCTAAATCCGTTATCGCGGCCTTGAGCCAGATGCAGGTTCCTTGGGCGGTCAATGCGCTGTCGCTGGTGGCGGCGCAGGCCGCACTGGCCGACCAAGGTTATTTGCAGGAGATCGTCGCCCAGATTCGCAGCGATTGTCAGGCGCTCTACGAGGGGCTGAATACGAGGCCGTGGTTGCGGGCCTATCCGAGCGCGGCGAATTTCTTCTGGGTGCGCTGCGAAGGGATCGAGCCGGGGCGACTGAGGGCGGGGTTGGAGAAAAGGCGGATCCGCGCCCGCTGGCGGCAAGACGCGCCCGGCTTTGTGCGGCTGACGTCGCTGCGTCCCCAAGACAACGAGTATCTGTTGACAGCGCTCGATGAGGTCGGGCAATTAGACTAACACAAGAGGAGTGTTATGGAATACCGCAATTTAGGCAAAGCCGGCGTCAAGGTGTCTAAGGTGTGCTTGGGCGCGGCGTTTCGCGGCCAGGAGGACGAGAAGGTTTGCATTGAGGTGGTGCAGCGGGCCTTGGACTTGGGTTGCAATTTTATCGATACGGCGCTGTATGGTGGGGGACGCTCCGAAGAGGTAGTGGGTAAGGCCATCAAGGGACGGCGCGAGGAAGTGGTGCTGACGACCAAGATTTTTGGCACCGTGGGCAATAGCCCCAATCACGTGGGGTTGTCGCGGGTCAATCTGCTGCGGGGCATTGAGGCGTCGCTACAGCGGCTACAGACCGATTACGTCGATTTGTACTTGCTGCACTCCTTTGATCCGGGCACGCCGCTGGAGGAGACTTTGGGTGCGCTCGACGACATTGTGCGGCAGGGCAAGGCGCGCTACGTGGGGTGTTCTAACTTCCCGCCGTGGAAAATCGTCGAAGCCCTGTGGATTTCGCAGCGCGAGCGCTTGGCTTCTTTTGCCTGTATCCAGAATCAGTACAATCTGCTCAACCGCTGGGAGATGGAGCCGGAGCTGATGCCCATCTGCCGTCAGTTCGGCTTAGGCATTATGACCTACAGCCCGCTGGCTATCGGTCTGCTCTCTGGCCGCTTCCGCCGCGGGCAAGCGCCGCCGCCGGGGACGCCGTGGAGCACGGACGAGCTGCGCGGCATGAGTCCAGGCAAATACAATTTTGCCGAGGCCATGACCGAGCGGGTCGATACCATCGTCCAGACGCTGATCGATATTGGGGCGCAGCACGGCAAGACCCCGGCGCAGGTAGCCATTGCTTGGATTTTAGATCACGACGAGATCAGTGCCCCCATTTTGGGGGCCGACGAACCGGCGCACGTGGATGAGATCTGCGCGGGCTTGGACTGGGCCTTGGCACCAGAAGAGCGGGCTTTGTTGGACGAAGTGTCTGAGGTGAAGATGCCGCAGAAATACGCGTGAAGGCGATAGGAGCGACCTCTGCGAAAAGTTTGAATCTATGACCCGGATTCGCAGGCGATTGAAACCACCCTCAACCCCATAACTCTACGAGAACGCCCATGCGCCTCTGCGATTTTCCGATACTGACCTTTGACACCTACGGAACCCTGATCGACTGGGAGACGGGTATCTGGGATGCACTGCAACCGCTCTGCGCGCGTCTGGCCGGCCCGCCGACTCGCGAGGCGGCTCTTGCAGCTTTCTCGCAGGTAGAATCCGCCTGCCAAGCGGCAAATCCCGACCTCCTTTACGCCGACCTTTTGGCAGCCACCCATCGCACGCTGGCCCAGAATTGGGGTGGCGAACCCGACGAGGCCGAGAGTATCCGCTTTGGTCAGTCGGTCGGGAATTGGCCGGCTTTTGCCGACGCAGCCGAATCGCTAGCCTATTTGAAGCAGCACCACCGGCTGATTACCCTCACCAATTGCGACCGCGCCAGTTATCGGGGCAGCTCTGCTCACCTCGGCAATCCTTGGGACGCGATCTTTACCGCCGAGGAGATCGGCTCGTACAAACCGTCGCTGGCCAATTTTGAATTCTTGCTCGCCCAGGTAGCGGCTGACTTTGATGGTGACCCCGGAAGCATTCTGCACGTCGCGCAGAGCCTCTTCCACGACCACGTACCGGCCAAGGCAATCGGACTGACGACGGCGTGGATTGACCGGCGGGCGGGACACAGCGGCGGCGCGACAGCACCGCCACAGGAAGCGGTGGAACCGAATTTCCGTTTCAAAAGCATGGCGGAATTGGTCGTCCAGCACCGCGCCGAACGGGCCTGAATCCGCCAGCGGTATGCGCTGCTAATTTCTTGGGAATCCTTTTGTCGGAGATCAAACCCCCATGAGCACACTCCTCCACGGTCGCATCGCCTTAGTAACCGGCGCGGCTGGCGGCATTGGCCAAGCGATATGTCGCGCCTTGGCCGCCGAAGGCGCGACGGTCGCTCTGCATTACCACACGCAGGAGGACGCTGCCCATGCGCTCGCCACCGAGCTGGGCGGAGTTGCTTTTGAAGCCGATATAACCGAGGCGGACGCTGCCCAGTCGCTGGTTGAGCGCGTGGTTGGAGAATTGGGTGGGTTGGATATTTTGGTCAATAACGCTGGCATCACTATCGGCGGGCAGTTCGTGGCCGATATGGCGCTGGCGGACTGGCACCGAGTGCTCGATGTCAACCTCAATAGCGTCCTCTACATGTGCAAGGCCGCTCTGCCGTTGATGCGGGCACGAGGCGGCGGCGCGGTCGTCAACATTGCCTCGAATGTGGTCAACACGCTGCCGGGCGGCGCGGCGGCTTATGCGACCACCAAGACGGGGGTCGTGGCCTTGACGAAGGTGCTGTCGAAAGAGGAAGCCGAGCACGGCATCCGCGTCAATGTGGTGTCGCCGGGGATCATCGACGCGGGGATGGGGAGCGGGGCACTGGCGCGGCGGACGCCAGAGGTGCGGGAGCAATTTCTCAGCAGTATTCCGATGCGCCGGGCCGGTGGTCCCGAAGAGGTGGCTGCGGCCGTGGTCTTTCTGGTATCACCGGCGGCCAGCTACGTGACGGGACAGCACATAAGCGTCAACGGCGGCGACCGCACTGAGTCCTACCAATAGGGTTAGACACCCAGCCTAACAGCCTATATATTAGGAAGATAGGCCCTTCTGGAATACAGGCGGGGATCGCTTCTACTGGTCTAAACGGCCTTACTTTAATTAAAAATTAATGAAGTACTTGCTCACTGGCGGTGGCACAGGTGGCCACGTGTACCCGGCCTTGGCCATTGCCAACGAAATTCGGCAGACGCGAACAGATGCCGAATTCCTCTACGTGGGTCATCGAGACAGGCTGGATGCTTGGGTTGTGCCCGATCAGGGGTATCCCATCCGCTTTGTGCGCGCCCGTTCCTTCCCGCGCACTCGTTCCCTTGTTCCCCTGCTGCGATTTGCCATCGCGCTCGCGGTCGGGGTCGTCCAAGGGGCGCTCATCCTCTTGCGCTACCGGCCCCAAATTATCATCAGCACGGGCGGCTTCGTCAGCGCGCCGGTCCTCTTCGCGCACGGTGTGCTGGCCAAGGTCGGCCTTTCTCGCGCCCGCGTCTTTATCTACGAGCCGAATGCCTATCCCGGGCTTTTGAACCAAGTTACCGGACGGCTAGCGCAGCGCATCGGCGTGGCGTTTGAGCAGGCGGGTCGCTGGTTCGACGCGGAGAAGGTGGCGGTGGTCGGCTATCCGGTACGCCGCTCTTTTTTGAATCTTGATCGAACGGTCGCGCGAGAAAAATTGGGCATAGACCAAGGCCGCAAGGTCGTACTCGCCTTTGGCGGGTCGGGTGGTGCCAAGGCCATTAACGAGGCCGTGCTCGAAGCCTTGCCCCTGTGGCGTGAGGCCGGGCTAGTGGTCATCCACGTCACTGGTCGCTACAAGGGGCCGGATTACGACGCCGTGGCGGATACTGAGGCCGCTTTAGCTGAGATGGGGATAGAAGGCGACTGGTATCGACGCCTCGATTACGCGGATGAGATCGCTGATCTGATCGCGGTAGCAGATCTGGTCATTTGCCGGTCGGGCGCAGGAACCCTCACCGAGATGGCAGTTAGTGGGACCCCCACGCTGATTGTGCCGCTGCCGACATCGGCCGAAGACCAT
>JAJDYK010000136.1 GCA_022825185.1 Candidatus Latescibacterota bacterium
GAGAGCGCATTCGCCCACAAGGGCGGAGCACATGTCGATGGAGTGATGAAGGTCGCCCACTCGTTTGAGCACATCGAGCCGGAGCGGGTGGGTAACGAGCGGCGGTTCTTGGTCTCGGACCAAGCGGGCGGTGCGACGGTCGTCAGCAAGCTGCGGCGATTTTTGCCCGACATAGAGAAGAGGGATCCTCTGGTGGGACGGGTCTTGGAGCGGGTCAAGCAGTTGGAGCACGAGGGCTATCAGTTCGAGGCGGCGGAGGGGTCGTTTGAGTTGATGGCGCGGCGGGTTCAGGGCACGTACGAGGACTTATTTACGCTGATCAACTTCCGCACCATCAACCGCAGGATCGGGGAGCACGCCGAAGAAGCCGAGGCCATTGTCAGGATCGTCATCGGCGATGCCGAGTACCATATGGTCGCTGGCGGCGACGGTCCGGTCAATGCGCTCGATCAAGCACTGCGCAAGGCGCTGGAGCAGGAGTTTCCCGCGCTCAAGCAGGTGCATTTGGAAGACTACAAGGTGCGGGTGTTGTCGAGCAGCGACGGAACCGCGGCCAAGACGCGGGTATTGATCGAGTCGTCGGACGGCAAGGATGTGTGGGGTACGGTGGGGGTTTCAGAGAATGTGATCGAGGCGAGTTGGATCGCACTGGCCGATAGTCTGCACTACAAGTTGATGAAGGATGCGCTGGCCGAGCTAGCTATCGGCGCGACGGGAACGGACTGAGTGCTATGAGAATTATCGAGGGCGGCGGGGTCACTGCGCCGAGTGGGTACCGGGCGGCTGGCATCCAGACGGGTGTCAAAGAATCGGGCGCTAAGGATTTGGCGTTGGTGTATTCGACGCGGCCGGCGAATGCGGCTGCGGTGTACACCACCAATAAGGTGCAGGGTGCGCCGATTGCCATCGACCGCGAGCATCTCGCCGATGGCAGGGCGCGGGCCGTCATTCTCAACAGCGGCAACGCCAACGTCTGCAACGGCGACGTCGGCTTGGACCACGCCCGGCGGATGTGCGCCTTGACGGCAAGCGAGTTGGGTCTGCAAACGGAAGAAGTGCTGGTATGCTCCACCGGCTTGATCGGCGTGCCATTGCCGATTGCCAAGATCGAAGCGGGCATTCCGCGGATTGTCGCGACATTGTCCGAAGAAGGCGGTGCTACTGCCGCCGAGGCGATCATGACTACGGACACCGTGCCGAAGAGTTGCGCCGTCGAGGTAGAGTTGGAATCGGGCCGCGCCGTGGTTGGGGCGATGGCCAAAGGAGCGGCGATGATCGCCCCCAACATGGCGACGATGCTGGCAGTGGTGACCACGGACGCGGCCGTGCCCAGCGGACAGTTGCAGGAACTGCTGTCGCAAGCCATCCAGCGCACGTTTAACTGCATTACGGTTGACGGCGACATGAGCACGAGCGACACGGTGATCCTGATGGCCAATGGCGACGGCGCGGCGCTAGGCGAAGGCGATTGCGCGCGTCTCTACGAGGGCATTGAGTACGCGTGTCGGCAGATGGCCCAGGCGATCGCGCGCGACGCCGAGGGATCGTCCAAGCTGATCACCATAGCGGTGCGCGGTGCCGCGACTGAAGCGGAGGCGAGACAAGTCGGCATTGCGGTGGCCAATTCGAGCTTGGTGAAGACCGCAGCGTTTGGCAATGATCCCAACTGGGGACGCATTCTGTGTGCGATGGGGTACGCCGGCGTCGAGTTCAACCCCGAGAGGGCACGCGTGTCGCTGTGTGGCACTGGAATCTACGGCAACGGTGCCGGTCTCGATTTTGACGGGGATAAATTGAGCGCGGCCATGCAGGCGGAAGAAATAGCCATTGACATCGATTTGGCGATGGGCCAGGCGACGGCTGAAATTTTTACCTGCGATCTGACGTACGAGTACGTGCGCCTGAACGCCGAATACACCACCTGAGGAACTATGCCACTTTCGCACAATGTACAGCGCGTCCAGCCGTCGGTCACCATGCAGATTTCGGCGCGGGCCGCGGCCATGCAGCGCGCTGGTATCGACGTGGTTTCCCTGTCGGCGGGCGAGCCGGATTTCGATACGCCGCAAAACGTCAAAGACGCTGGCATCCGCGCCATTGTTGAGGGCTTTACGAAATACACCACGCCGGGATCGGGGATCATCGAACTCAAGGAGGCGATCTGCCGCAAATTCGAGCGCGACAATGGCTTGGTCTATACAACCGACGAAGTGATCGTCAACAATGGTGCCAAGCACTCGCTCTTTTTGGCGGTGGCGGCGCTGGTCAACGCTGGCGACGAGGTCATTATCCCCACGCCCTATTGGGTGACTTACTGCGAGCAGCCGCGGATAGTGGGCGGCGAGCCGGTGATTGTCGAGACCCAAGCGGCCAATGGACTTAAGCTGACTGCGGACGAGTTCCGCGCCGCTATCACGCCGCGCACGCGGATGCTCTTTTTGTGCTCGCCGTCCAATCCCAGCGGCGCGGTGTACACCCGCGAGGAATTGGAGAGTTTGGCGGCAGTGGCTGTTGAACACGAGGTCTATGTACTCAGCGACGAGATCTACGAGAAGCTGATTTACGACGGAGCCGAGCACCACTCGATTGCCGCTTGTAGTCCGGAGGCCAAGGAATTTAGCATTGTGGTCAACGGAGTGTCCAAGGCCTATTCGATGACCGGCTGGCGCATCGGCTATACGGGGGCCAGCGAGGAGATCATCGCCGGTATGAACAAGGTGCAAAGCCAGGAAGTGTCGCACCCCTCGTCAATGGCGCAGAAAGCGGCCGTTGAGGCGCTCAACGGCCCGCAGGAGTCGGTCGAGGAAATGCGCCAGGCCTTTGATGAGCGGCGGCGCTACATGGTCGAGCGTCTCAATGCCATCGAAGGAGTGGAATGCACGTTGCCGTCGGGGGCCTTTTACGCCTATCCCGATGTTTCCGCGTACTACGGTAGTAAGGTCCGCGACTCCGTGGCATTGTGCGAGTACTTGCTTGAAGAGGCCAAGGTGGCCTGCGTGCCCGGTGCTGGGTTTGGCACCTACGAGCACATCCGGCTTTCCTACGCCACGTCGCTGGACCTGCTTGAAAAGGCGCTGGACCGAGTTGAGGCGGCGCTAGGTGCGTTGGCGTGAATTGCGAATTTAACCTAGGAGGTTTGTCCGGTGAATAACAGTGGATTTTACCTCGATTTTGAACGCGACCTCGTCGAGCTACAAAAGAAAATCGACGAGCTAAAAAGCCAAGCCGAAGCCGATGGCTTGAACTTGGATGAGGGCGTGCGCAAGCTCGAAGCGCAGGCTGCGAAGAAGCGCAGAGAAATCTACGCCAATCTCAGCCCTTGGCAGCGGGTGCAGATCGCGCGGCACCCGAACCGCCCGTACGCGCTCGATTACGTCGAGCGGATGCTGTCCGACTTTACCGAGTTACACGGCGACCGCCTTTTTGCCGACGACCCCTCGGTCATCGGCGGGCCGGCGCGGCTGAACGACGAATCAGTCATGGTCGTCGGCATCCAGAGCGGGCGCAACCTCGAAGAGCGGCAAAAGCGCAACTTCGGTATGCCGCATCCAGAAGGGTATCGCAAGGCCCGCCGCCTGATGCAGATGGCGGCCAAGTTCAAATTGCCGGTTTTGACCTTGGTCGATACCTCGGGTGCCTATCCTGGGATCGAGGCCGAGGAGCGGGGTCAAGCCGAGGCCATCGCCCGCAACCTCTACGAAATGTCGCATCTGCCAGTGCCCATCGTCGTGGCCATCATTGGCCAAGCCTTCAGCGGCGGTGCCATTGGCATCACGGTCGGCGACCGGATCCTGATGCTGGAGCACGCTTGTTATTCGGTGATTGTGCCGGAGAGTTGCTCGACGATCCTGTTCAAGGTGCGCGAGCGCCGAGAAGAGGCGGCCGAGGCCCTCAAGCTGACGGCTAAAGATTTGCAGAAGGAGGGTATCATCGACCGCATCGTGCCCGAGCCGTTGGGCGGTGCACACCACGACTGGGATAATGCGGCCTCCGCGCTCAAGCGTTGCGTACAAGATGCGCTAGCCGAGCTTCAGCGACTCGACCCAGAAAAGCTAATCGCTCAACGGCTGGACAAGTTCGCGGCGATGGCCCGCTTTGGGGAATAGCGTTTGCGCCTACGCAGGCCAATTTTCACGGCCTCGTAGGCGCAAACGCTCTGCTTTAGGCGCGCCGCAAGCGGTCGAAGAGCCGCTCCAGACGGTCGAAGGCGAGGCGGATCATGTCTTCGTCCCAGTCGCCGTCAATTTTGATCTGGACCATGGACTGGAGGGTTTCTAGGTAGGCTCGCTGCGTCTCGGTTAGGGGGCGTTCTTGGCGGTCTGAACGTTCCGGGCGTTCTTGGCGTTCTTGGCGGTCTGAACTAGTGCGCTTGGTGCGTCCGTCGCGTCCGGAGCGCTCCTTGGGGGCGGGTTCGCGACGGCTGCGACTCTCTCGGGGCGTGGGTTCGGGCGTTTCGGGAGGTTCGTCTTGGGGGGCGGGCTCGGCGGCCGCTTCCTGCTGCGCGTCGGAAGGGTCGCCGAAATCGGCTTCGGCGACGAGGTACTTGAAAAACATCTTCATCTTGTTGGCCGAATCGCGCCCCATGCCGGTGCGGTTGCGGAAGTAATCGACAATCGCGTCGTCACTCATGTTGCCGTTGTTTTGTTCCCACTCCGGCAGCAGATCTTTGTACAGGTCGCGGGCCACGTCGGCGAACGCGAATTTGCGCGTCTCCTTGGGGACGATTCGCAACAGCAGGTCCGTGGGCTTTTGGTCGCGGTCGGTCAGGTTCATGGATTCGATGCCGCGCAAAAAGCGGTGGATCATCGACGGGGTGCGAATAATAGGCCGCACGTAGTCGCGGTCGATTTGATCGGGGATCTTGGTCTCCAGCCGAGAGAGGAACCGCTCGAACTGCACCTTAGTGATGTAGGGAAACCACGCCCGATCCTGTCGGTTGTTCTTTTCCGCCGCTCCCTCTTCTGTCGTCTCAGCGGCGTCTTGGCGTACTTCTTCCATTGTAAGTCTCCATTCGGTAAGTTGATATGTCTCCGGGTTTAGGGCTGCGGGGCAAATTCAGCCGTCACAACGGCGGAAATGCCCCCGCGCACATTGAATTCTCCCACCACAGTCATGCGTCGCGGTGCGCAGGCGGCCACCAAATCGTTGAGAATGGTGTTGGTGACCGCTTCGTAGTAAGCGCCTTCTTGGCGAAAGGACCACAGGTAGAGCTTGAGCGATTTG
>JAJDYK010000274.1 GCA_022825185.1 Candidatus Latescibacterota bacterium
TGTCAGCGCATTGAAGAGCGTTGATTTGCCAACATTGGGCAAGCCGATTATGCCGATGGAAAGAGCCATACCTCATATCGCAAATAAATTAAGTCCCTGTAAGTCAAAAGCTCACAGGGACTTAATTAGTGGTCGGGGTGGCCGGATTTGAACCGGCGACCCCCTGCTCCCGAAGCAGGTGCGCTAGCCGGGCTGCGCTACACCCCGACGTGGGCAAGCAAAAACTGCGATCTCTATACTACTATAAAAATGGTCGGGGTGACTGGATTTGAACCAGCGACCTCTTCCACCCCAAGGAAGCGCGCTAGCCGGGCTGCGCCACACCCCGACTCAATTATCCGACCATACTCTGGCGACAAAATGGTGAGCTAACCAGGATTCGAACCTGGGACCTCCGGTTCCGGAGACCGGCGCTCTATCCAGCTGAGCTATTAGCCCCTAGCCTAGACGTTCTTCTTGTGTCGATTCTTGCGCAGTTTCTTCTTGCGCTTGTGCGTAGCGATCTTATGCCGCTTTCTCTTCCTGCCACAGGGCATCTTTTTTTTCTCCTGGACCTTTGTCCTCTGCGTTTTCCCCATTAACGCGCGCCCGCAATTCTTTTGAGGGCTTAAATGTCGGGGCCTTGCGACCGGCGATCTTTATTTCGGCACCCGTGCGTGGATTGCGACCGGTGCGAGGTGCGCGCTCTACTACTTTGAAGGTGCCAAAACCGCGAATTTCAATGTGGTCTTCCCGTTCCAAAGCCTCGACTACGGATCCAATAAAGCCATCGACCACAGCCGCAGTATCCGTCTTGGTAAGCCCTGTCCCCTCGGCGATTAGACGCACGATATCAGCTTTCGTCAAGACCGCACTCTCATTCGGATGGGTTGAAATTGCGTAACTATCACGCCAACAGATAGTTTTAAAGAATATGGCACGGCTTATGCTCTGTCAAGGAAAGTAGCACTCTCTTAGTTTTTGCCGAGAACGAAAACCTCTTCGAGGACAGAGAAATCCACAATCGACTTGAGGATAACCCGCAAAAAGACCGGGGCTCGTTTCTCCTGATTCACCTCCACCACCGTGCCAATCGGTATGCCCTTGGGGTATCGCCCGCCCAACCCCGATGATACGACTAAATCGCCCTCCCGCACCAAGTTGCTCGATTCGACGAATCGCAACCGGAACTGGCCGTCGATCCAAGAGACGATGCCTTGGGCGCGCGTCTCTTGGATCAAAGCACTCACTCTCGTACGCATCAACAACTGCACGACTGAGTCCGATCCACCGACTTGGGCAATGTGCCCGACGAGCCCTTCAGGTGTCACCACGGGCATATCCTTATCTGCGCCGTGGTCGCGACCAACGTTGATGACGATCGCGTCGTAGATGTGGTCGGGGTCGCGGCCGATCACTTCGGCAGAAATAACGCGCGTACCCCCGTCTAGAGGCCGAAAGGACAGGGCCTTGCGCAGGCGCACATTTTCCCATCCAGCTTCCTGTAGCTGCATGTTGTCAAGGGCCAGGGCTACGTTTTGAGTCAGGAGAAAACGGCTCTTTTCTTCGTTATGAGCAGAGCGGATGACTCGCGAGAATAGTGCTTGCCCTGATGCCGATAAACCGGCTTGGCAGCGCTCGGCGATATAGGTCTTATAGGATGTAGGTAAGCCCATCAAAATCAAGGCGCAGGCAAAGGCTAGTCCAATGACGATGAGCTCTCGAGTATTGGCCATAACTCAGTTAGAGCAAAACTTGGCGGTAGTTATCAAACTCTTCGAGAATGCGGGCATTGCCCCGTACTACGGCCGAAAGGGGATCTTCACTATCGACATACGTAGGTAAATTAGTCGCCTCAAGCAGGTGTTCCCTCAGCCCCTGCAGCATGCTTCCACCACCGCAGAGTACCATGCCCCTATCGAGGATATCTGCCGCCAATTCGGGCGGCATCCTCTCCAGCACTCTGCGCACGCTGGCGACGATTTGAGCTACGGAACCGGATAGGGCTTCTCGTATCTCAACTGAATCTACTTGCATGACTTTGGGTAGCCCAGCTACGGTGTCGCGACC
Organism: Candidatus Latescibacterota bacterium; assembly: GCA_022825185.1. Next base: position 2,050 of record JAJDYK010000274.1, read on the forward strand.
ACGCACCGGCATACTCTCTTCTGTTTCCAACTCCGTTGCCGACCCGATTTTCCACTTGATGTTCTCGGCACCTTGGACGCCAATAAGCAGATTGTGCTTTCTACGCATCCACTCGGAAATTGACTGATCCATAGCTTCTCCGGCCACCCGCAACGACTCGTGTTCGACGAGACCTGAAAGGGCAATTACGGCAACTTCCGTCGTCCCGCCACCAATATCGATAACCATTGAGCCTACGGCTTGATGAACTGGCAATCCCATGCCGATAGCCGCGGCCATCGGCTCGCTGACCAGATGGACTTCTCTGGCCCCTACGCGCTCGCAGGAGTTTCGCACGGCCCGCTTCTCTACTTCAGTGCTACCTGCCGGGACTGCTACCACGATCTTGGGCCGCACGAAAAGTTTGTTCTTTTTTACTTTGCGGATAAAGCTGCGAATCATCTCTTCGGTAACTTCAAAATCGGCGATAACGCCGTCTTTCAAGGGGCGAATTATTTGAATCCCAGCGTTTTCACGCCCCATCATTTCCTTGGCCTCTGCTCCGACGGCAATGACTTTTTGGGTGGAGACTTGGCGGGCGACAACCGAGGGTTCGTTGAGGACGATTCCCTTGCCTTTGACATACACCAAGGTATTGGCGGTGCCCAAGTCTATACCTATTTCATGCGAAAAAAAACGCGAAAAAACGCTCATCATGTATCTCCATCCAAAAAGTTAAATCTCGACTCTATAAGCCTTGGTATTAAGCTCCCCGGCATCGAGAGCATCCGTTGGTATCTATCTATAATAACCAAGGTGATTTGGATTTGCCAAATCATCCGCCCTCTTATATTTTCTAGCGCTAGCTAATTCTGCACACACTGCACGTAATTCTCAGGGAGGTAGCCCATTCCTATGAACAAGGCCGCGCGACATGTACTGCGGAGATTAGGGACCGACACTAGCTTAGATCAAGAGCGCCAACAGCGCCTTTCGCGCGAGGTCCAAGAAGAGCAGCAAAAACGTCGGGAACAAGGAGCGGACCAAGATACTAGCTTCGAAACCATTCCCGAGGAAATGCTGACCGAGTCGGAAAAACGCCACGAGAAGTATCGCCGCCAACAGGCCATGGCCGGGCGGTTCACCCCCGCTGCCGAGCGTCTGCCCATTATGACGGCGGAAGAGCGGGCTGACCATAACAAGAATCGCCCCAAGCGGCATCAGACCTCGTTTGAAGGGCCGATAGAAAAGCTAATCGAGAAATACGACCAAGACCTAGAGGAAGTACAACGCCGCCTGACCTTGGGTCAATCCATGAAGTATGAATTTACCAGCGACGGTCGCGTCCTCGACAAAGAAGGCAATGTGATCTTCGATGGAGAAAAGATCGTCAGCAAACCCTAGGTTGGCTGACTCGCTCTCCTATTAAGGCGCACAAGTGGCTGTTGGCCGCGGATGCCTCTTTTATTCCGATTTCTCATCGGGCTTAGCCTGTTGGGCATTTGTGGCTGCAATCTCAATTACTATTGGCATCTGGCCCGCGGCCAAAGCCGCGTGATATACAAGCGTGTATCAGTCCAAACCCTCCTCGCCCGCTCCAATTTGGCCGAGCAAACCCGGACACAACTGGAGCTGATTCAAGCCATTCTTCGCTACGCCAAAAGCGTGGGTCTGAAAACAGACGACCATTACACGACCTTCTACGATACGGGCGATGGCCCGATCAGTTGGAATGTCAGCGCTTCTCCGCCCGATCGTTTCTCGCCCTATACTTGGGATTTTCCGTTCGTCGGCGAGGTCCCCTACAAAGGCTTCTTCCGCCGCGATTTGGCCGACGAGCAGCGCGATGCCCTCGCCGCCGAGGGATACGATACCATTGTCCGCCCAGTCAGTGCCTACAGTACCTTGGGATTTTTTTCCGATCCAATCCTCAGCCCAATGCTCGGCTACGCACCCGATCAACTAGCCGATTTGATCCTCCACGAGTTGACGCACGCCCTTGTCTATGCCCCAGGGCAGACCGATTACAACGAGAGCTTGGCGACCTTCGTCGGCCGTCAAGGATCCCTTCTCTTCTTGTCTCAGCATTTCGGTACCGAAACCCCGCTCTTGCAACAGGCCGAGACGCGCCGAGCAGACGCGGCGCTCTTTCGGCACTTCATGGCCGAGACCGTCGCGGCGCTCGACAGCCTCTACTCACTGGAGCTGCCCCGCAGTGTTGTACTCCGCGACAGGCAGGTCGTTTTTGCTGAGCGCCAGCGGGATTTCGCCCTCATTAGACCGCAGTTCACCCACAACTATTACGATGGGTTTCTCCAGTGGGAACTAAACAATGCGCGCCTCCTGTCTTATCGTCGCTACAACACCAATCTAACGCTCTTTTCCGCTGTTTATCGCGCGCGCGGCGAGGACTTGGCCAGTGCCTTGGAAATTTTTGCGGCCTGCGCTGAAGACGACAACCCTTGGCAGTGCTTACGCGCCGCGACAGAACCTGAAGGGGAGATGGACAGTGACAAAACTCGCGGACTTAGGGGTTAGAAAACCAACGAGGAACCCCTCTTAGCCGATTTTTTGGTCCGAATGGTAGCTAAAAACCTCTTGACAATGCTCTTGCTGGCAACCCTAGCCTCTGGGCCGATTGGGTGCGCGGCTAGGTTGCAATCTGCACTGGTGGGGTCGCTGATCGAGGACGTCAGTGCAGCCACCGCTCGCCACGACGATTTGGATTTGGTCGCCTCGGGCGTGCCTACCTTCTTGCTCTTATTAGAAGGGCTGCTGGTGGCCAATCCGCAAGATCCGCAATTGCTCTTAAGTGCTGCTGAGATATATACTTCCTACGCCACTTTGGTCGAAGTCGATGATCCCGAACGAGCCAAGCACCTGTACCACCGGGGCAAGGTGAACGGCCTCAAAGCCCTCGCCCTACGCCTTAGCCAACCAGACTTACTCAAAGCCCCCTATGCTGAATTTATCCGCGTCACCGACGACCTAGAGGCTTCAGATCTGCCGGTCGTGTTCTGGGCCGCTTCGAGTTGGGGAGCCTGGATTAGTGCCAACATTGAATCCATGGCGGCGCTAGCCGAATTGCCCAAAGTCATTAAACTCATGCAGTGGACCGTGGCCCAAGACGAGACCTTTCAATACGGAAGTTCCCATGTCTTCTTGGGATCCTATTACGCAGCCCTGCCGCCGATGTTGGGCGGCAACCCGGAAAAGGCCGCCGAGCACTTCGACCGAGCTACGACCATCGGCAAGGGACAGGTGCTCATGGTGTACGTAGCCAAGGCCAAATTCTATGCGCGGAACACTTTTGACCGGGAGCTATACGAATCCCTGCTCAACCAAGCCCTAACCAGTTCGGCAGACGCCGTACCGGAACTCACATTGCAAAACATCGCCGCCCAAAGACAGGCGCAGATCCTACTGGACCAAGCCGATGATTTCTTTTAAGGGACTTTTCGCGGTCGTTGCCGCACTCATAGCTAACTCTGTCGCGGCCCAACCCAATCACCTCCTCAAAATTGCCACCCTCGCCCCGGAGGGTAGTAGCTGGGCCAATGTCCTCCGCACCATTGACGCAGACGTGCGGCGGGAGACGAGTGGCAACGTAGGCTTCAAAATCTATCCCGGTGGCGTCCAAGGCGACGAGAAGGTCGTCTTGCGCAAGATGCGCATCGGCCAGCTCCACGGCGGTAATTTTGGCGGCCAAGGCGTCAGCCAGACCTTGCCCGATGTCCTCGCGCTGCAAATGCCCTTTCTCTTCGACAGCTATGCCGAAGTAGATTACGTACTCGAAAAAATGGATGCCTTTTACCAACAGGGATACGAGGAACGGGGCTATGTCTTTCTCGGTTGGGCCGACATTGGCTTTGTCCACATTCTCTCGCAGCAACCCGTAGCTACTGTCGAGGACATGCGTACCCAAAAGGTATGGCAGCTACCCGATGAGCCACTTACCTCCGTGCTTTTCCGTTTAGCCGGTGTCACCTCGGTTCCCCTGAATATCCCAGATGTCCTCCTCGGGTTGCAGACCAACCTAATCGATGTGGTGTACGCTTCGCCATCGGCAACCATTGTCCTCCAGTGGTTTACCCGCGCAAAGTACGTCACCCAACTGCCCATCAACTACACCCTAGGCGCACTCTTGATCGACAAGCGATCTTTCGATAAAATTCCCGCCGAAGATCGCGAGCACATCCGCCGCATAACGCGGCAGCACATGATCGACCTGAGTCAGCGCAACCGCCGAGAAAACGACGAAGCCATGACCGTATTGCAGGCCAACGGCCTATCGCTAGTCGAGGTTAACCCAAACGATGTAGAGACCTTTAAGGGCCTCGTCGCTAGCGCCGAAGCCGAACTCGTAGGTCGGGCCTTTTCCCGTGAGGCCCACGAACAAATAGCGCGACACCTCCAAGACTTTCGCCAGACTTCCCCTTGAGCGGCCAGCCCATCCTCCACCGCCTTGAGACCGGCTTTCTCGTCCTCTTAGTAGCCTGCCTGCTAGTGCTGACCTGCGGGCAGATTCTCATGCGCAATCTGTTCTCCATCACCTTCTTGGGCACTGAAAGTCTCGTGCGGCACCTTGTGTTGTGGATTGGGCTAGCCGGCGCTTTGGTGGCCACCCGGCTCGACAAACACATCCGCATTGATGCTGCGTTGCGCCTGCTACCCGCCCGGGCGCGAGCTATTGTCCTGAGTGGCGCGGATTTTTTTGCCGCCGTGCTTTGTTCCTATTTGGCCTATATCGCTGGGCGCTTCGTACTCGACGAACGCACATTCGGCACAACGGCTTTCTTTGCCATCCCCGCTTGGATCGCCCAATTGTGCTTTCCCCTCGTCTTTGGCCTGATGGCGCTGCGCTTTCTCTTGCAGGGCGTGCGCGGCCTTCGCACTCCGGCAGATCGCCCGTGAGCAGCCTCCTCGCAACCCTAGCCGCCCTAGCCGGCGTCCCGCTCTTTGTGGTCATCAGCGCGATGGCCATTTTGCACTTCTCCATCGCCGAGATCGATTTAACCGTCGTCTTCATAGAGATGTACCGGATAGCGGAAACGCCGACCTTAACGGCTATTCCGCTCTTTGCCCTCACGGGCTTTCTCCTCGCTGAAAGCGGCGCAGCGTCTCGGCTGGTGCGATTCTCTCAAGCTTTGCTCGGCTGGCTGCCGGGAGGATTGGCCATTATGGCCATTATCGTCTGTGCCCTCTTCACGGCTTTGACCGGAGCTTCGGGGATGACGATTGTCGCGCTCGGCGGACTGCTCTTACCCGCTCTGCGCCAACAGCGCCTGCCCGATTCGTTTTCCCTCGGGCTAATTACCACCTCGGGCAGCTTGGGATTGCTCTTTCCACCGAGTTTGCCGCTGATCATCTATGGCATCGTATCCGAGACGCCGGTAGATCAGCTTTTTATCGCCGGCATCGCCCCCGGCTTGCTCCTGGTAGGTGCCCTGTCTTGCTATAGCTTATTCCAAGGACGGCGCTGTGCCGCACCCGAACACTCCACCGGATGGCGCGAATTGCCGCAGGCCTTTGTCGCTTGTAGTTGGGAGCTTCTGTTACCGGTGGTGATCTTCGGGGGGATCTACGGAGGGTTTATCGCCGTCAGCGAAGCCGCGGCCTTGAGCACCCTGTACGCTCTAGTGGTGGTGGTACTAATCCGCCGCGAGATATGCATTGGGCAACTGCCGAAAATCATCTGCGACAGCATGGTCCTCGTCGGCGGCATTTTCGTCGTCTTGGCCGCGGCCATGGCCTATACCAATTACCTCATTGATGCGGAAATTCCAACGCGCTTGCTCGCCTACATAGAGACTCACATCAGCAGCCGCTTGCTGTTCTTGATTCTCCTCAATGTGTTTCTGCTGGCGGTTGGCTGTATGATCGACATGTTCTCCGCCCTCCTCATCGTGGTGCCCTTGATCCTGCCCATCGCCGAAGCATACGACGTGCATCCCATTCACCTCGGGATCATTTTTTTGACCAATCTGGAAATCGGCTACTCGACGCCGCCAGTTGGACTCAATCTCTTTATTGCCAGTATTCGCTTTGAACAGCCCGTACACCGGCTCTACCGCGTTTCCTTGCCTTTTCTGTTGATTTTGTTGGCTTGTTTAGTCGTGATTACTTACTGGGCTGATTTGAGTTTGTTTCTCGTTGAGTCTTAGGTTTTTTTTGTTTAGTTTATTTACATATTAATCTTTATATGAAATTTTCTATTTTGCTAATCACGTGCTGGCCTGCTTTCTCTATATCTTCAGCTTCGAAATCGTACCCAAGCGCTTGCACGGCCACCGGACCAACCTCGAACTGCTCGTCCACATCGCTACTCGGATAGAGTAAAAAGGCTTGGTGCGTGCCGAGTTGTACCGCATAGGCGACCACCTGCTGCACATCGCTTTCTACGGGGCCATCAGCCTTGTATTTTGCATCTATTACCGCCACTGGCTGCCCGGTTACCGCTGAGAATAGAGCCATGTCCAAGCGAAAGGAAAGCCGATCCGTTCCCTTTAGTCTCGTATGATACTGGGCTTTTAGTTCGACTTTGTGATTGAGCTTGTGGTCGATGAACGCCGTGCAAAACCGCTCGAATAAAGTCGGCATGTGCATCAGGTACGCCGGTCCTTCCTCGGCCCCTACTCCCCAAGCCGGACTGCGCTGTTGGAGCAAGGGATAACACAGCGCGTGCATGGGTCGGTAGTCCTCGTTTAGCCGGTGATACGCTATGCCGAGGCAATCTGCGGGGCGAATGTGGCGATAATTTAGCTCGCTCAGCATCCACCAAGCTCGACCGACCATCTGCCGAACGCTCTCGCGGCGGAAGGCAAAGCGCCTCAGGCCGGACAGCGCGTTGGCCAAGATGCGATTGTGGATGATATCGGGCGTGTGCTCTGCAAACCGACAGTAGGGATGGACGCCCAGACCGCTGCGCTCGGGGTACATGCGCCCCCGCACCCACCGACTGAGACCCTCGCGAGTTTGGTAATCCCAAAACAGCCCACGCCGCACCCGTTGCAAGACCTTGCGCGCGAGTACCTCGGCCCAAAACTCGTAGATATCCCCCATCGTGGCCGGAGCCTTGTACGCTCTGATCTTGGGCAACTGATAGGCGTACTCTAGCATGGGCATGAGCAGCGAGCAGCGTATCTTGGGATTGATTTCCAAGGCGGCATCCGCGCCCAATGGCACCACGCCGACATAGCCCCGCGACCTAAGCTGATAACACTGGCCATTGAGCGGGCTGGGGAAGCCGAACTCCAGCTCTTTTGGATATTGGGCGTGCAGGTGCAGGGCCTGTTCGACCGCAAGCTCGACCGCCGGAATCGCGGCCACTTCCTCTTCGATCAACTCGTAGCGTCGCACGTTCAATCCTGCAAACGCCCGGCGACCTTGGACCAGCGAAAGCGCGCCATCTGGTCCGGGCGATCAAAAAACACCTCCTCCAGATACGGCTCGATCTCTCCTTGCCAAATATGCGCCAGTGCCGTTGCGATATCCGCGACCATGAAGAAAGAAATGCCCAGTTCGCAGTCCTCGTCCCCGATGGATTGATTTACTTCTTTTAGTAGCGCGACTAATTTCTCCGGGGGTATCCCCCTGTTAGCGAGATAATTTGCCAAAAGCTGGTAGTTGGGGCGCAGGCGGGCAAAGCTAAATCGCCGCCGCATGGCCTGGTCAACCAAGGCGATCGACCGGTCGGCCGTGTTCATCGTGCCGATGAGATAGACGTTGCCAGGAATCGAAAACTCGGGGCCGCCAGCGGCCAAGGTGATCGGGCGGTCGCGGTATTCTAGCAGGTACATTAGCTCGCCGAAAATGCGCGCGAGGTTTGCGCGGTTGATTTCGTCGATGATCAACGCGCAGGGCTTTTCTCGGGCTTGGCGCGCCTTGGCGCAAAACCGCAGAAAGTGCCCGGCGGCCAATTCGTAGTGCAATTCGCCTTCTACCACCCGTGGCCGGATCCCCTGGACGAAATCCTCATACGCGTACGAAGCGTGGAATTGCACGAGTTCGCTAAAACCGCCGCCGTCCACCAGATAACGCGCCAAGCGCTCAGCCAAGTACGTCTTGCCAGTCCCGGGCGGACCGTATAGGATGAGTTGCTGCTTGCGCCGCCATTGGTCAATCCAGCCCTTTAGCTGATCCGCACTGTAGCCGGTCTCCTCGGTGAAGGCCTGGGCATCGTAGCTTGCGCCCGCACGGGTGCCGTCGCGAGCGTGCCGTTCTACGGCCTCTTGTATCTGTTCCATTCGCCGTTCGAGTTCGCTTTCTAAAACGACTGGCTGCAATTGCTCGACTTCAAAGGGCCGGACGGGTTGCCGACCCATGCCTTGACGCAATAATGTCGGTTGAACGGGCGCACAGCGATACACCCTCAGCACGGTCAGCCAAATATATCTCTGCTTAATCCCCACCCGCCATGCTTCGACAGCTTGGACCGTCCACGGCGTCAGTTCGGCCGCCAGCGAACTGATCCAGTCGGCATTGGGTAGCTTGAAGTAACCTACGGGCACGGCCAGCGAATTCACCAATCCATGCTCTGCCCAGCGCTCGGCTTGCCCTGCGTCCTTAAAATCTTCCGGCGACCACCCAGTGTCTGCCTTGCCCGTGGCGTAATAACACGCGGCCTCGCTTTCCCACAAGGGCATAGCTTTCAACAGCCGCGTACCACGAATAATCGCCATGGTTTCGCCCGCTGCCAGTGCAGCGACTTCGGGACCGGGGCGGCGCAAAAGTCGGTCGTACGGCCCGGTCAAAGGCTTGTCAAAGCGCAAGCGGATCGTTTTCAATTTCGCCATTGCACGTATCCTCTATGCAAGATAATAGGCTTGGACCGCTCTTTTCAAAAGCTGAGCCTTTTTTATTTTTTGCTCTCCCTCAAGCCCTCAAGGTCCCTTGATCCACCGACTCTCTCTGACCATATCCAAGCTAGCGCCCAAACAATGGGTGGGCTTGCTATTGGGTATCACGGCCCTCCTCTTGGGCTTTGCCGCCCCTCTGACTGCGCTGCCTAGCCTAGTGCAAAATGCCCTTGGCATCGCCTTTTTTGCCCTGTTTTTTTGGACTACTGAACCCATCCCTATCGCGCTAAGTTCGGTGGGGGTGCTTGTCTTAATCCCGGTCGTTGGTCTGCTGAGCTTCGAGCAGAGCCTAGCCCCTTTTGTCTCTAAGACGGTCTGGCTCGTCCTCGCCGGCATGGCCCTGAGCCTGGGGGTGGCCAAAACCGGCCTCGGAGATGCACTAGCTGCTTGGCTTCAGTCCCGTCTGTCTCAACGCCCCTTTTTCCTACTTTGCCAGTTGCACCTTATCGGGTTAGTGACGGCTTTCCTGATCCCGTCAGGGGTAATTCGCGTCCTGTTCCTGATGCCGATTGGCATCGCCCTCGTCGAACGTCTGCCCGTCCGCCCATCGCCGCATCTCAAGGCCGCGGTGCTACTCTCCCTGCTTTGCAGCACGTATTTCGGAGGCTGTGGACTTCTGACCGGCTCCGTGCCCAACTTGGTCCTGGCCGGCCAATACGAAAAAACCCAAGGCGCACCCATATTTTGGGCCACTTGGTTGTATTGGATGTTTCCGGTCATCGGCTTTCTGCGCACGCTGGTATCGCTCGGCGCGATCTGGATGCTTTTCGGCCGCCACCTCGACAGCCATGTTATTCAGCGAGTCCCTTCCCCGAGCAGCGCACCGCTGACCCGCGTCCAGCGACGGGCCCTGTACATTCTCCTTGCGGGCGTGGGCTTGTGGTCCACGGATCTCTTGCACCACATCCAACCCGTCTATATTGGTTTGGGCCTAGTGGTGTTGTTCCTCTGGCCGCGCTGGGGACTGCTCCGTTTTGGCGACTTGGTCAAGGTGCGTTTCGCGCTCCTAGTTTACATTGTCGCTTTGCTCACGCTGGGCCACGCCTTGGACGCGGCCGGATTTAACCATCTGTTCATCGCGGCTTGCAGTGAGTATCTGGCGTTGGAGGAATACGGCTGGCTGGGCAAGCATCTGTCGCTTTGTTTGGTCGCCCTCCCTCTTGATTTCCTGATGGATATAGCCGCCGTAGCCGGTGTAGCGACCATCCCCCTAATGGAATTAGGTGCCCAACACGGAGTCGCGCCGCTACCGGCAGCATTCAGCGTAGCCATGGCTACGACCTTGGCCTTTTTGCCCTACCAGTCAGCACCTTTCATGGTGGCCTATGGTTTTCGGCAGCTCTCCATGCAGCAGCTCGTCCTCGCCCAGGGCCTTATTTCCGCAGCATCCTTGGTCCTGCTCTGTCCGCTCAACCTGCTCTATTGGCGGTGGTTAGGGCTAATTTGACGCGCATTGGCGTTTATGATGCCCAATGCTTATGATAAATCACGTCATGCCTACAGTCATCGCCAATGTCCTCGCCCAGCGCTACGCCAGTCAGGCGATCCAAGATCTGTGGTCTGAACGCGGTCGGATCGTCCTCGAGCGCGAACTATGGATTGCCATCCTAAAAGCACAGCGCGACCTAAAGTTGGATGTACCCGCCGCATCCATAAGCGCCTACGAGCGCGTCAAGGATCAAGTTGATCTCGAATCCATCGCACGCCGCGAAGCCGTTTTGCGGCACGATGTCAAGGCGCGCATCGAAGAGTTTTGCAGTCTTGCAGGCTGCGAGCACATTCACAAGGGTATGACCAGCCGCGATCTGACCGACAATGTCGAGCAGTACCAAATCCTCCGCTCCTTGCAGCATATGCAGGTCAAGTACGTGGCCCTCCTCTTGCGCCTAGGCCAGCGAGCACTGCAATGGAAGGAACTCGCGGTCGCTGGCAGGACCCACTACGCAGCCGCACAGCCCACGACGCTCGGCAAGCGCCTCGCCATGTTCGGCGAGGAGATGCTGGTCGCCTTTGACCGCCTCGACGAACTCGTCCAGCGCTATCCCCTGCGGGGTCTAAAGGGCGCGGTCGGCACAGCCGTTGACCAACTAACCCTGCTCGACGCCGATGCCGACAAGCTCGATCAGCTCCAAGGCCGAGTGCGGCACCACCTCGGCTTTCAACGGGAACTAGGGGCCGTCGGCCAGATTTATCCCCGCAGCCTCGACTTTGAGGTGTTAAGCTGCCTCTACCAACTCGGAGCTGGCGTTGCCAACCTGGCCCGGGTGATTCGCCTGATGGCCGGCCACGACATGCTAACTGAGGGCTTTGCCGCTGGTCAGGTCGGCTCTTCGGCCATGCCGCACAAAATGAACAGCCGCAGCAGCGAGCGGGTCAATGGGCTGCAGGTCGTCCTCGGCGGCTATGTCCACATGTTGGGTGCGCTAGCCGGCGATCAGTGGTTTGAAGGGGACGTCTCCTGCTCGGTCGTGCGCCGCGTAGCCCTTCCCGATGGATTCTTCGCCTTTGACGGTATGCTCGAGACCACGCTCCACATCCTCGACGATATGGGGGTCTATGAAGCGGTAATTGCCCGCGATCTCGACCGCTACCTGCCCTTCCTCGCCACCACGACGCTGCTGATGGAAGCCGTCCAACGCGGTGCTGGCCGCGAACAGGCCCACACCGCACTTAAAGAGCACGCCCTAGCCTCGGCTATCGACATGCGTGAACAAGGCCAAAGCACCAGTGAATTGGCGCATCGCTTGGGCGCAGATTCTCGCTTCCCGCTCAGCGCAGAAGAGATCGCCACCACGATCTCCCGCAGTCGTCACCTCACGGGCGCAGCCACCCAGCAAGTCGAGCTTTTCGTCGGCCGGGTAGAGGAATTGGCCGCGGCTCATCCAGAGGCACACGCCATCGAAAAGGGGCGGCTGCTCTGACCTCTATGCGATACAAGCGAGTCCTACTCAAGCTGAGCGGAGAAGCCGTTTCTGGCACGCACGACGTGGGCTTCGACCCCGAATCTCTAGAGCACATTGCCGACGAAGTCCTCAATTTGCATGCCTGTGGGGTCGAAATATCCATCGTCATTGGCGGCGGCAATATATTTCGCGGCACGCTCGCTAGTCAGTGGGGTATTGAACGAGCTGAAGCCGACAACATCGGCATGATGGGGACGGTGATCAACAGCTTGATGCTGCGCGGGGTCCTCACCTCTAAATCCGACGCCGAAGTCCGGGTGATGAGCGCCATTCCCATCAACACGGTAGCCGAGCCGTTTATTCGGCTGCGCGCAATTCACCATCTAGAAAAGCACTACATCGTCATCTTTGCCGCCGGCATTGGCAATCCGTATGTCACTACGGATTACACCGCGGCCCACCGCGCGATTGAGACGCGATCCCAAGCCCTGCTTTTTGCCAAGAATCAAGTCAGCGGCATCTATACTTCCGACCCCCGCACTGATCCCCAAGCGAGGCGTTACCAGCGAATGCACTACAACACCATCATCCAAGAAGACCTCACTATCGTCGATCAATCCTCCGTCCTGTTGGCACGCGATCATCAAATGCCCATGCACTTTTTCGACTTCTCTGACAGAGGAACCATAGAGAGCATCTGCCGAGGCCAAGACCTAGGCACCTTGGTGACGGATGCGGACGAAGACATCATAGAGTAAACAAAAAGACCGTCCCGTTTCGGGGACGGCCTTTTCTCATCAGGGTCTTTATTTATGTTAGAATTCGTATGCGAAGGAGAATCGATGAGCGCCATTGGTCTCGGTCAAATCCAACCCAATGTCATACGCATAGTCGAACACCAACTGGTTCCACTGATACCCCAATCCCGCATTCAAACCACCCCCCGCGTCCTCCTCCAACAAACGACGACCCCCCGCACGCAACAGCAAGCCCTCCACCAACTGCGTCTCCCCGCCAACCACCAACCCGTGATCCGATCCATCACCCGTCAAATCGCGACGAACATACTGAACCGAAACCAACGACTGACTGCTCAGACGATACCCCACCCCTACATGCACGTCCAT
>JAJDYK010000156.1 GCA_022825185.1 Candidatus Latescibacterota bacterium
GCCGCCGCGATCCCGCGATTGCGCGCGGCAGAGACTCCGCTGTTTGCTGCCAAACTCACTATTTTGACTGCGTCGCCAAATTCCTCGCGCACTTGCTCGGGCGTGCCGTCGTCAGAGGCATCATCAACCACGATCACCTCAAAATCCACTTCCTGCTGCGCCAGTACCGAACGAATCGCCCGGCCGACTAACGCGCGGCGATTGTACACGGGAATGACAACCGAAAACACGGCTCAGGCTCCGCTAGCAAGTGCGGCGGCCGCGTCTAGTTTTTCGATGACCATTTCTGCCGTAATAACCTCGGGCAACACCAGCGGCTGGTCGATAAGACCGGCGGGAAAGATCACGTACAAGGGCACCCCTGAGCGCCCAAAGGCGCGCAAGAGCTGGGTGATCTCGGGATTGCGGTTGGTCCAATCGGCTTTGACTAGCGCCACATTGTGCGCGGCAAACCGCTCGCGGACCACTTGCTGCGCCAGCACGGCCCGCTCGTTGACCTTGCACGTCCAGCACCACTCGGCCGTAAAGTCGATAAAGACCATCTGCCCGCCCGCGACCAACTCTTCAACGTGCGCGGCACTAAACGGCTGCCAGTCCAATTCAGACGCGGCGGTCTGCTCGGAGAGAGTCTGCTCGGCGGCCAACAGCGGATGGACAAAGATCACATAGCTGCCCAAAACCAGAATCAGCGCCACCGCTCGGGCCAGCAGCTTTGCGGGGTTGGGATGCAGAAAACTACCCCATTGACCCCAGACCCAGCAGGCCAAACCCAGCCCCAGTAAAAAGGCTCCCGTCCACACCACGCCTTCGACGCCGACCTGATTGCCTAAGACCCACAGCAACCACAGCACCGTGGCCATCAGCAAAAAGCCCATTAGCTGCTTGAAGCGCACCATCCAAGGGCCGGGCTTGGGCAAGCGCCCGATCCACGCCGGCTTGAGCGCCAGCACCACATACGGCAGCGCCATACCCGCGCCAATCGCCAGAAAAACTGCGATGACGACGCCGGCCGGCTGGGCAAAGGCAAACCCCAGCGCGGTCCCCAAAAAGGGCGCAGTGCAGGGCGTGGCCAAGATCGTCGCCAGCACGCCGTTGAGAAAGGATCCCGTCAACCCCTCGCGTCCTTCTAGCCCCCCCAAATTGCTGGTCCCCGGAAGCAGGATTTCATAGACGCCGAACAAACTTAAGGCCAACGCGAAAACCAAAGCACTCATCGCCACCACAAAACCCGGGTACTGAAACTGAAAGCCCCAGCCGATTTGCTCACCACTGCTTTTGACCAACAGCACTGCTAGCGCCAGCGCCAGAAAAGTGGCCACAATCCCGGCGCAAAACGCCCACCCTAATTGCTGCACCCGCTTGGTCTCCTCGCCAGCTTGATTGACAAAGCCGAGCACCTTGAGCGAGATGACCGGCAACACGCAGGGCATCAAGTTGAGAATTAACCCACCCAACGCCGCAAAGGAGATATAAACCCACAGCGACCGGGCGACCTCCCCGCTGGCCGCGCGGTAATCCCGCGCCAAGATCCCCTCTCCCTGGCGCGGCGCAGCGCGTAAATCCAATGCCAGCGTCCCGGCCTGCACCTCGCCATCTAGTCCATAGACGAGCACTCCGCGCAACGTATCAACTTCGGCGTCGCCGTAGGGTTCGACAGACAGCACGAGATGATCGGCAGCCAGACGCCGGGTGGACAACGCAAAACCGTCGGCTGCTAGCGGATAAAAGTCGGGGACTTGTTCGCCCTGCTCGAAAGCCTTGCCCTCGTAGGCAAGGCGCATGTCAACCTCCATAGCCCCCTCGCCCCGCACGGCGAGTTCTACCACAACGCGTTCGTCTAACGCGTCCGGCACCTGCGCTGCATAGCGGTCAAATTGCGCCTGCTGGGCGCTCGGCTTGCCGACGGCGGACACTGGCAGTGCCAACGTCAACGATGCTCCTCCGGGGATACACAGTTCGCGGCATACCAACCAGGAGACCTCAGCCCCAAAGTGTAGTGTATCCCCTACTGCCAACGCCTGCGGCGCAGTAGCCTCGGCCATGAGCAGCACTTCGTCGGCATACCCATAGACCACCAGTTCCCCCTGTTCCTCGAATTTGTTGGGCAAGGGCCATTGCAGCGGCCCTGCCACAACACCGGCAGGTAGCTGCCATTCGACTTCGATAGGTAAGCCAGCGTCGCCGCTAAAAATCCAGTAGGTGTGCCATTTCTCCTCCATTGTCAGTTCGATCCCCAACCGGAAAGACTGGCCGGGCGCTACGGCATCTACATCGGCCAAAAATTTGGCCTGCACCGGGTGATCGTCGGCATAGAGCCGCCCGCAGAGGACTAAGGTGAGAAACAGGAAGAGATTGTACATGGGAGCCTCGAAGGAGAGATAAGGGGACATTGGGGTGGATGGGTTCGTTGCAGGTACAACGCCTAGCCCCTAGTGCCAGTGCCCTACATCACCCACCCAGCACGGCTTGGTGGAGTTGCTCCACGTCGATTAAGCGGCAGCCGAAGCTAGCGGCAAAATCCACGAGTTGCTGGCCCTTGGCCATGGTGCCATCCGCGGTCATCACCTCGGACATGACAGCCGCCGGAAAAAGACCGGCCTGGCGGGCCAACTCCACTGCACCTTCGGTGTGCCCTTGGCGACTGAGCAAACCCTCTGGGCGGGCCGCCAATGGAAATACGTGCCCGGGAATGACGATGTCCGCCGGGCCGGTGTCTGGATCGAGAGCGCACTTAATGGACGTGGCGCGATCGGCAGCCGAGACACCGGTTTCAATCCCCTCGCGCGCGTCAAAGGGCAGGCCGAAACGCGGAGTCGTCCAATCGGCATTGTGCGGCTCGATCAACTCCACGCCGAGCCGCGCCAGATGGGCCTCGGTCGTGGCCAAGTGCAGCAGACCGCGCGCCTCTTGTAGCATCCGATTTATCTTGGCAGTGGAAACGCGCTCAGCCGCTAAGATCAGATCGCCCTCGTCTTCGCGCTCCTGCGCATCGACTAAGACCAAAAATTTCCCGGCGCGAAAGTCCGCGATCGCTTCATCTAGCTGACAAAACATTTATTGCACCTGGTGCGCCATAAGCACCGCTTCGTCGAGTTCAATCCCCAAGCCGGGCGCGTCCGGCACCCGGATGTGACCGTCTATTATGGTTTCTGCCGGGCGCACCAACTCGCCGCGCCAATCCACCTCGCCAAACGCGTATTCGAGCACCGTGAAGTTGGCAACCGTCGCCGCCAAGTGTACCCCGGCCATCGTCGATACCGGACCAGCCGGGCTGTGGGGCGCAATCGGCATCTGCGCTATTTCGGCCAGCGCGGCAATGCGCCGGCATTCGGTAATGCCGCCGGCGTGTTTGACATCTGGCATTAGCACATCCACTGCTCCTTGGGCAATGTAGGGCCAAAAGCCCTCGCGGCCGACGAGCGCCTCGCCACCGGCAATGGTCTGACCCGAGTGCAGCCGCAACTGGCGCAACTCATCAACTTGGTCGCGCGGCACCGGCTCCTCAAACCAATAAAGACCGAGTGGCCGCACTTTTTCGGCTACCTTAAAAGCCAAGGCCAAGTCAAAGCGCTGATGACAATCCACTAGCAGTTCGATTTTGTCGCCAATGGCCTCCCGCGTCGCCACCAGCCGCGCGATTCCTTTATCCGCATCGCGCTCGACCCCGCCGCGGTCCATCCGCCGCCAATGCACCTCGTCAAAGGGCGTGCTCTTGACGGCACCAAAGCCGGCATCGACTGCTCGGCGCGCCGCATCGGCAAACCCCTGTGGACTGCGATCGCGGGTGCCGCGATTGAGATTGGCGTACAATCGCACGGAGTCTCGCCGCTTGCCACCCAATAGACGCCAAACCGGCACCCCAAGCGCCTTGCCAGCCAAGTCCCACAGCGCTTGGTCAATCGCGCTCCGCGCCGTGGCTCCGACGCGGCCAGTGTCGCCCGAGAAAATCGCCGACCCCCGCGCCATTCGCTCCCACAACACCTCTACCTGAGTCGGATCCGCCCCCACCAACCGAGGCCCCAATTGCTCCAACGCGGCTGCGACCAAGCCGTCATTGCCGCTCTGGCTCGCCTCGCCTAGCCCGCTTAGTCCGGCGTCAGTGTGAAGTTGGACAAAGATCCAATTGCCTCGGTGCGACGCCGCCACCGAGTGTAGTTCCACCTGAGTAATTTTCACATGGTCTCTCCAGCGTAAAACTGCGTCCTCAGAAAACATAAAGAAGAGACGGCCTAGCCGCTACGAGCGAAGGGTTTCACGCGGTTCAACTGAGTCGTTATGTTCTTAGTCCACGCCTTCTTTCCCCGGAGGTAAAAGCATGGATCTCTTCGACGCCGGACTGCGAGATCGCCAAGCCGCGGACCAACCCCTAGCCGCTCGCCTGCGACCGCGCAACTTAGACGAATACGTCGGCCAAGACCACATTCTCGGGCCGGGTCGCTTGCTGCGGCGCGCCATTGAGGCCGATCAACTCTCCTCGTTGATTTTCTACGGCCCGCCCGGCACGGGCAAGACCACACTCGCCGCAGTCATTGCCCACACCACCAGCGCCCATTTTATCTCCATCAACGCTGTCTTAGCTGGGGTCGCCGACATCCGCCAAGCCGTCGATGAAGCCGGCCAGTTGCGCAAGCTGCACAACCGCAAAACCATCCTCTTCATCGACGAGGTCCACCGCTTCAACAAGGCCCAGCAAGACGCGCTCCTGCCCTGGGTTGAAAACGGCACCATCATTCTCATCGGCGCAACCACCGAAAATCCCTACTTCTCGGTCAATCGCCCCCTGCTCTCGCGCAGCCGAGTTTTTCAGCTCCAGGGCCTTAGCTCCGAAGCCCTCGCCCACATCGCCCAGCAGGCGCTCACCGACAAGCGCGGCTACGGCCATCTCCGCGTCGCCCTGCACCCCGACGCCCTCGCGCACCTAATCGACGTGGCCAACGGCGACGCCCGCGCCCTGCTCAACGCCTTGGAGCTAGCCGTCGAAACCACCGATCCAGACACCCAAGGACGGATCGCCATCGACTTAACAGTAGCCGAGGAGTCTATCCAGCGGCGCGCCTTGCTTTACGACAAGGAGGGCGATTACCACTTCGACGCCATCAGCGCCTTCATCAAGTCCATGCGCGGCTCGGACCCAGACGCCACCCTCTACTGGCTGGCGCGGATGGTGTACGCCGGCGAGGACCCGCGCTTTCTCTTCCGCCGCATGCTCATCTTCGCCAGCGAGGACATCGGCCTCGCCGACGAGTGCGCCCTCCAAGTAGTAATCGCCGCGGCTGAATCCTTCGACCGCATCGGCCTGCCCGAGGGGCGCTTTCCGCTGGCCCACGCCGCCTTGTATTTGGCCACCGCGCCCAAGAGCAACTCGACTATGGCTTTCTTCGACGCGCTGGCAGTCGTGGAGAAAGAGCGCGAAGGCGAGGTCC
Organism: Candidatus Latescibacterota bacterium; assembly: GCA_022825185.1. Next base: position 5,424 of record JAJDYK010000156.1, read on the forward strand.
CCAATCACCTCAAAGACGCCAGCCGCGACAGCGAGGGCTTTGGCCACGGCGCTGGCTATCTCTATCCCCACGCCTTTCGCGAGCACTGGGTTGCCCAGCAGTACCTGCCCGCCGGTCTGCAGGGCCGCGTCTTCTACCAGCCCTCGGACCAAGGCCAAGAAAAAGGCGTTGGCGACCGCGTCCGCCAACGCCGCGAGCTACAGCTCGCCGCCATGCGCGAAGCAGAGTCCGCCCCGGCCGAAATACTGTCCCTGTCCCCACCCGACCAAGCGCGCGACCAATGGCTCAAACGCGCCAGCGGCGACATTGGCACCCAACTAGAGCGCGAGCGCCAACGCCTCTTCGCCCCGCTTGCACTCGCGCGCCATCACCTCGTCCTCGACTTGGAAGCCGGCACCGGACTACTCACTTGGGAGGCCCTGCGGCACGTGCCCGAAGGCGGCGTCTGGGCGCATACCAGCGATAAGATCGCGGCCGTAGCCCTGCACGAAATCGCCGAGCACCTAGCTGAGGTCGAGCGGCCCCAAGTGCTGCAAGGCCCGCTCGCCACCCTCACCGACCAGATCATCGCCTGCGACTCAGACATTCTCTTTGACGCCATCGTAGGCCGCAATGCCCTCGGAGCACTAACCCACAAGGCCGAAGTCATCGCGGCCCTCTATCGCTACCTCGCCCCACAGGGCCGCGTCAGCTTAGTCGAGACCCTCTCGCGCCGGTCGCAACGCTTATACCAGTTGCTCGACTTACAGCAACTCGGCGACCTAGGAGAGCGCCTCGTCGCCGCCGAAGAGGCCATCTACGCCGCGCCCGACAACCCGCGCGTCAACTGGGATGCTGCGGACCTCGAACAAATGTTCGCGGCCGCGGGCTTTGCTGCGGTGCAGGTGCGGGTGGAAGTGGTCCAGTCGCAGCGCCACATTGAGCCGCGCCATCTCGCGCACTGGTTCAATCCCGGCGGCGAGAAACGACACACGTACGCCCACCATCTGACTCAGCATCTCGACGAAAGCGAATTGCGGCAAGTGCGTAGGTTCTTTGAGCAGAACTTAGCTAACCACACAGTGACTTGGACGACGCCTCAGGTATTTGTCGTAGCAGAAGGGCGACCAAGGAACGATGCAGCACCCAAGAATTGATTTATGGCGTCTCACGGCTTACCTTATCCGCATCTCACCACCTCTAACCCGCCATAGACCATGATTACCAAGCGTCTAACCTGTCTGCTTCTATTGGGCCTCAGCGCCTGTAGCACCACTGAAGAACAGGTCGTCGAGCTCCTAGAACAGATGGCCGCCAGTCCGGTGGATTCGCCGGCTTATCAGCAATCCATCGACGACTTGGCCGCCATTGGTCGGCCAGCCGCCCGCCAGCTCATCGCCCGCCTCAACCCCGACCTGTACCTCGGCGAGAACTACCGCGAGTTCCGCGACGAACAGGAAAAGCTTCGCATCGGCTGCGCTCGAGCGCTAGGCCACATCAAGCCGCGTGGAGCCACGGCCGCGCTCAAGGACCGGATCACCACCGCCTATACGGACCGCGAGCGCATCGCCTGCCTGTGGGCCATGGGCGAAGTGGGCTACGTCCAAGCGGGCGTGGATGCGGCCAAAGTCCAGCTCAAAGACGAGGACCCCATCATTCGCATCCACGCGGCCATTGCCCTGCTCAAGATGGACGACGAACTCGGCACCAGTGAAATCGAAGCCGCCCTAGCCAGTAGCGACCCAGAGTTAGCCCAAACCGCCCTGCAAGGGCTAGAGGAATCCGGCTACTTCGGCGTCCCGCTGCTCGTGGAACTAAGCGGCCGCGCCGGTCCTCACCAAGCCGCGCTGCGCTCGGTGATAACCAAGGTCAAAGACCAACTCGTCGCCCAGCTAGAGGCCGAGGAGCCAGTCCACCGCCAGCGCGCCGCGCAAGCCCTCGGCTACATCGGCGACGAAAGTGCAGCGGCCGACCTAGCCGACCTGCTGGAAGATCCCAGCAATCAGGTGCGCTTCAGCACGGCTGCTGCCTTGGCCACCATGGGGCGCAGCCAAGGCATCGAGTTTCTCTTTGAGGCCCTGCGCAACACCGACTCCATCCTCCGCGCCAATGCCGTCAAATTTCTCACCAGCGTCCAGCAACAATCCGGCGCAGTCGAAGTGCAGCTTATAGCCGCCCTCAGCGATGAAGATCCGCTCGCCCGCGCAGGCGCGGCGCAAGTCCTAGGTCAAGCGCGCGTGCAATCCGCCCTCAGCGCCCTGCTCGCAGCCACCGCAGACGAAGTCGCCGACGTGCGCGCCAATGCCGCCATTGCCCTCGGCCACATCGGCGGCGACCAAAGCCGCGCCCTGCTCGAAAAATTGCGCCGCGACAGCGATGCCACCGTTTCCTACTACGCCGAGTGGGCCTTAGATCAGCTCGGATCGAGTTGACCCTAACCCCCTTTTTCGCGCCATGCAAAACGCAATCTGCCTATTATTCGTCCTCTTGGCCCTGCCGCCATTTGCCGCGCCCTGCCGCGCTGGCGAAACGCCCGAGACCCTCCTCATCCGCCAAGCCCTCGCCAACGACATCTCCGGGTATCGCCGCGCCGATGCCGAACTAGCTCTCAAGGCGTATCACCCGCGCTTCGTCGCCTATGAGGGCCACGCCAACGGCGATCCTCGCGCTTGGACGATCCTGCATGAAAACCGCGATGCGTTCGCCAGCCAGCTAGCCGCGGATATCAGCGCTCAGCGCTACGAGGTCACGCGCACGGTTCCCTTTATCGCGGTGCGCGCCACCCACGCCATTGCCACCAGCGTGGATTCCGGGCGCGTCGTCAATCGCCAGACCAGCGAGCCCACGCCCGTTGTCGTCCACCGCTTCTGGACCTTCCTCAAGGAAGAGGACGACTGGCTGGCCACGGGCATGGTCGCGGATTTGGGCGACACGCTCTTGCCCGCAGCCGGCGCGCCCGCCAACAGCGAAATCGCCGAGCTGTTGCAGCGCGAAAGCCAAGCGTGGGAAGCCGGTAGCGGCATCCTCAACTTCTTCGACGCAGACTTCACGGGCTGTGAGGCCCTAGGCACTTTCAAGCCGGCCTCCTATAAAATCGCCTTCAGCGGCAGCGAGGAACTGGAAAAGTGGCTCGACAAGCGGCTGTCCTACGTGCAGTACGACCTCGACCGCAAAGTGCTCCACACAGCCATAGGCCCTGCCGGTGACGAAGCATTGGCCGTCACGCGCGAAAAAGTGGCTGTCGAGCACGTCAAAGGACCGGCCAAACACCACAAGGATCGCTACGTGTTCTGGACGTTGAGCCGCCGCTCCGGCTCGTGGAAGATCACCAACATGATCTTCAACTTGGGGCTGGAACTTTCCGACTAACTCATGGAAAAGCTGGTCTGGCTACTGCTCTTTACCGTCGGCTACTGGTCGTACTGCATATTCTGGGGCGTCAAAGGTGCCCGCCGGGCTAAGACGGCCTCGGATTACTTTATCGCTGGCCGCGGTATCGGCCTGTGGGTCTTCGTGCTGGCCGCCACCGCCACTTCCTTTAGCGGCTGGACCTTCGTCGGCCACCCCGGCACTATCTACAACGTCGGCCTGCCCTACGCCTTTGCCTCCTTTTACGCCATCACCATCCCCTTCACCGGGGTATTGTTCCTCAAGCGCCAGTGGCTTTTGGGCCAGCGCTTTGGCTATATCACGCCGGGCGAGATGTTCAGCGACTACTATCGCACAGACGCGATGCGCTTCCTCACCGTCATCGTCGCGCTCGTCTTCAGCGTGCCCTATCTCGGCATCCAACTCAAAGCATCGGGCCTGCTGTTCAACCGTCTGACGACTGGCACGCCGCTGGAGGGCACCTTCATCCACTCGGTCGAAGGTGGGGCGATTGTGCTTTCGGTCATCGTCTTTATCTACGTAGCATCCGGCGGGTTGCGCTCGGTCGCCTACGTGGACTGCGCCCAGTGCATCCTCTTGGCCTTCGGCATCGTCGTCCTCGGCTTTATTGCCCTCGACTTGGTCGGCGGCTGGACGGCCTTCAAGGGGGGATTGGTCGCCCTCGCCCAGCAAAAACCCGACATGGTCGCCATTCCGACTCGGCCGGAGTCAGCCTCCTTCCTCGAACGGGTTGGCACCATGTTTTTCGACGCCCAAGGCGGCCCTTGGACCGGCCTGATGATCCTGACCTACATGTTCGCCTTGATGGGCATTCAGTCGGCTCCGGCCTTTTCGATGTGGGCTTTTGCCAACCGCGACCCTCGGCCTTTTCCCTGGCAACAGGTTTTCGCCTCTTCGCTGGTCATCGGCGGCATCTTGTTCTTTTTTACCGCCTTCCAAGGGCTGGGCGTCCGGCTGCTCGATATGGAACTGATCCCAGGGACTAAACCCCTCGGCCTGCCCGCATCCGACCACCTGGTTCCCTACCTGATCGACACCTTAGCCGGCAGCTTTCCCTTCCTCTTGGGGCTTTTGGCCGTTTGCGCGCTAGCTGCAATGCAATCGACCGGGGCCGCCTATATGTCCACGGCCAGCGGCATTATCACCCGCGACCTCTACCGCCATTTCTTCAACAAAGAAGCATCGCATTCGGCTCAAGTCTTTGTCGGTCGCTTGACGGTGGCGGTCGTCGTCAGCCTAGCCCTGCTAGTCGGACTAGCTTCCGGCGACCTGCTCGTCTTGCTGGGGGGATTGGCCGTTTCCTATGGGTTTCAGATGTGGCCAGCGCTACTGGGCATCTGCTACATCCGCTTCTTCACCCCCAAGGCCATCGTCGCCGGACTCATCGCCGGACTCATCGCCGTTACCTTTACCTACATAACCGAGCTAGGCGGCCTCATCGGCATTGGCCGCTATCCGCTCACACTCCACAGCGCCGGTTGGGGCATCCTCTTTAACATGGGCATTGTCGTCATCGTCAGTTTGTTTACCCAGCCCAAGGAAGCCAACCATCTGGCCCACCGCGATCGCTACCACCACTTCCTCAAAGAACACACGGCCCTGCCCGAGGCCAAAAGGAAGTGGAAAACGCCAGTCTGGATTTTGACGATAGTCTGGTTCCTCTGCGCCATCGGCCCCTTTGCCGTCTTAGGCAATCAGACCGATCCAGCCCAATGGCCCTTGGGGATTCCCTCGCTGTGGGTCTGGCAGATCGCCTGGTGGATCATCGGCTGTTTTATGATGTACTTGCTGGCCTTTAAGCTGGAAATGTCCACCGTCCCCACCAGCGAGGTCGAAGCCCCGCCGCAAGACGCTTGAGGTGCGTTCCACCTTTCCCTTGCTCCGCCTAGTGCTAGCGCTCGGCGCGGCCCTGCTCGGCGCGCTGCTCCTGCCCGATCAAGGTGCAACGAGCGGACTGAGCCTTTTTCCACCCGCCGCAGCCATCCTCGTCGCCGTGGCCACTGGCCGCCTGATCTTGGGACTAGGATTGGCGATCGTCGGCGGTGCGTTCATTTCCCTGCCAGCAGATGTCCCACTCTACGCGATCCCATTCCGCGGCTTAGAGCGTGCCCTCATAGACTTTATCTGGACCCCACTGCGCGACTCCTTTCAACTCTTCATTCTCGGCTTCACCGCCTCGCTCATTGGCATGGTGCGCGTCATCTCGCTGGCCGGCGGCACTCGCGGTATTGCCGAATTGTTGGTCGCCCGGGCCGCTGGCGTGCGCTCGGCCCGGCTGGCCACCGCGCTGTTGGGGCTGGCGGTTTTTTTCGACGATTACGCCAACACGCTCGTCGTCGGCACCACCATGCGCCCCATCGCCGACCGCTTCCGCATCTCGCGCGAAAAACTGGCCTTTCTCGTCGATTCTACCGCTGCCCCCGTGGCCGGTATCGCGGTCGTCAGCACTTGGATCGGCTTTGAGGTAGGTCTGTTCGACAGCGCGATGGAGCAAGTCGGCGCGGGGGTTTCCGGTTACGAACTGTTCTTCCGCGCCCTGCCGGCCCGCTTTTACTGCCTGCTAACCCTAACTTTTGTGCTGTGCTCCACCATCGCCGGCCGCGATTTTGGCCCCATGCTCAAAGCCGAGCGCCGTGCCCGGCGAACGGGCCAAGTCCTCGCGCCGGGCCACCGCCCGATGACCGGCGACGCCTCCCAACTCCCCGAGCACCCCGGCCTCCGCGCCCATTGGGCCGTGGCCGCAGGCCCCGTCCTCCTCGTCATCGCTGGCGTCCTCGGCGGGATGCACCTAGACGCCAGCCAAGCACCGGCCGTGGTGGCCGCCCGCGCCGAACACGGGTTTTTCGCCCGGCTCTACTGGATCCAAGTTTTTTCCCACGCCGACGGAGCCAAAGTGATGTTCCTATCCGCCTTAGCCGGCTCGGTATTAGCAGCGGTCTTGGCCCTAACCCGCCGCGAGGAAGCAAGCTCTAGACGCCCGCTTGGCCTAGTGGAAGTCTGCAAGACCTGGGCGAGCGGCATTACGGGCTTTTCCTATGCGCTGGTGATATTGATCTTGGCTTGGGCGATCAAGGAAACCTGCGAGGCCGTCGAGACCTCGGCCTATATCGTCGGTGCGCTCTCCGGCTTTCTCGACCCGCATTTTCTCCCCCTCCTCGTCTTCCTGCTCGCCGCAGTGGTCGCCTTCTCCATCGGCACCTCGTGGACGACCATGGCTGTACTGTTGCCGACCATGATCCCGGTAGCCTACGACTTGGGCGGGCTGGCGCTGACGGTCCTCGTCGCCGCGGCCGTATTGGACGGCGCGATCTTCGGCGACCATTGCTCCCCCATCAGCGACACCACCGTCCTCTCCAGCATTGCCGCAGCCTGTGACCACTTAGCCCACGTTCGCACCCAGATACCCTACGCCCTGACGACGATGACGATCGCCGGACTGTGCGGCTACTTGGGTAGCACCCTGCTGTGGTCGCCGACCACTGGCTTGGCTGTGGGACTATGCCTGATTGTTGCAGTGATTTTTGTAGTGGGAAGAAAAACAGACGCCGATTGACTTTGCCGTGGACTGGCTACCACCCCGCCGTCGTCCGATTCACCAATTCCTCTAGCACCATGTCCAGCGCCCGCTCCACCGCTGGGTCCCGCCCCTCTTCCTCGGCCAGCGCGGCGTCATAAGTTGCCCATCCCTCTAGCTCGGACAAGGTCAACAACACCTCCCCATCCTCCACCCTCACCAATTCGGCCGCTACCAAGACCGCAAACCGGTACTGCTCGGTCTGCTCGGCCATCGTATAGGTAAAGGGACGGTCCTCAATGGAGATCACGTTGAGCTGCAAGAGGGCATCGGCGCTTTCTTCATCAACCACTCGCAACTGGCCGTCTTCGGTGTAGAGAGAATCGGCTAGTTCAGTCAGACGCTCGGCCACGGCAAACTCCGAGGTCTGGTTGTCAGCCACGGGGATGCCAATGCTGCGGATGCCGCCCAACAGGCCGCCGGAGGTCGAGTAGTAAGCACATCCGCCGATACAGAGCGCGGCCAGCGCAACTCTAATCGTCTGACTTGCTCGCATCGCCCTCGGTTGCAGGCTTGCTCGCATCGTCCTCAGCCGCTGGCTTATCTGCATCGTCCTCGACCGCTGGCTCGCTCGCATCCTCGGCCGACGCCAGCGACCGCGCTCCGTCGCCCACGGCAATGGGCTGGTTCTGGGGCCGCCCCCGCACATCGCCCCCCCGCACCTCCAGCCGCTGCCACTGCTCTTGGCCCGGGGCGCGAGCCACCGAGTGCTCGACCATCATCGCGCTCAAAGGCCGGGTATCGCCCACCACCGGCACCTCGCCTACGACCGGAGCGCGCACGGTACACAGGCGTTCCTGTACGTGGGTGGCGACCACCCGCGCCTTGACCGCTTCCCAGCGGCCCAGCGACTGCCCGCTGTCTGGGTCTGCGATCTCCCCGTGCAAAGCGAAAATGGCAAAGGCCATACCTTCCTGAACGCCCTGTTCGCTACCGACGTTGAGTACCAGCGTAGTGTCGTCGATAATGGCGGCTACTTTGCCCTCAATAGGCGTGCTCATACGGCTGTGCTCCGAAAAAAAGACCGGCCCGCGTTTGCTGGACCGGTCTATAGATACTTGGTAGAGGTTAGAATCACTCGCTTGCGGCCCACATATAGTCCCCGCTATTGTCGAAAATAAAATCTTCTGGGTTCTGGTATCCTCGGTGTTTGCTCAACTGCTGATCCCGCAAACGCACCGCATAGTGTAGATGCGGGCCGGTCGAGCGGCCCGAGTTACCCATCGTCCCGATCTGCTGCCCTCGCTTTATCTGTTCACCTTGCACGACCATAATTCTATCCAAGTGGCCGTATTCGGTCTGGTAGCCGCCCTGGCGCGCATAGGGCTGGCCCTGCTCGTCGCGTTCTTTTTTCCGATGAGCAACAATAATCGTATTGCCGAGGTATTTATCCTTCCCAGCGTAGCGTACAAAACCATCCGCCGTCGCGTAGATGGGCGTCCCTTTGCGGCCTGCAAAATCGACGCCACGGTGGAAGGCCCGACGCCCGGTAAAGGGATCAATGCGCCAGCCAAAGGGCGACGACCGCCACGTCTTCTGCTCGGGGACTGGTAAAATAGTGGGCAAGTATTGGACGTTCGTTTCTTCGAATTTGCGCTCGATTTCCTCAAAGCTCTCGGCCTGTAGGTTGACCATCCGCTTTAGATAGTCGATGCGCACGCTCATCTCGCTTATCATCAAGTGCTTTTGCGGCGGCAAGAACGCGAACTCCTCGGATACATCTTCCACACCTCCGACGCCGCCCAATTCCCCATCCGCAGCGAGTGGCTCTATCTCCAGCGGCTCCATCTCGTGGTGGGCGCGCAATCTATCTTCCGTGGCCCTGAGTTGATCCATGGCCTCCCCGAGTTGCTGTACTTCCTCTCGGGTCTGCTCTAAGCTGTGCAAGAGGCTTCTGTTTTCTTCCTGCAAGGCCAGCAGGGCTTTTTGATCGCTCGGTTGATGAAAGCCCTGCGTGTAGGCGTAATAACCAAGCCCTCCTACAAAACCCAACACGCCCAGCAGAATCATCCCTAAGGCGCGAGGCGAAAAACCGTACTCGCGGATCTGGCCGTCGCGTGGGGAAATGACGATAAAAGTTCTGCGCTTACCTGGTATTTTCATAACTATATTCCTCTGTCTGCTAGTCTGATAGCAAATTTTGAGGCATTCGTTAGATTGTATGTATTGGATATTGCTTGAGTTAAACCTAGCTAAATTATAAATACCACGACGGAAAGTCAATTTTAAATTCCCCCATGCTCTTGGCCATCGACATCGGCAACACTTGCATCGACATCGGTCTTTTGGCCGGGAATGAGACCGTTTGTCACCACAAATTCCCCACAGCCCCCCCAACCGATGCCGATTTACAACGCCTGCTGGCAGCGTTTGCCACACCTCTGATTGGCGCAGTCATCGGGTCGGTCGTCGCAGAATTGGGGGCTGCGTACGCAGCAGCCTGTCGCGATTTCTCCTCCGGCCCCGTCCTCCAAGCGCATAGCACGTGGGATTGGGGCTTGCAAATTGACTACGACGATCCCGCTCGGATTGGTGTTGACCGCCTCGCTGCGGCCGCAGCCGCCCATCGCGCAGCCTCGGCTAGCCAAGCCGTTGTGGTCGCCGATGCCGGCACTGCGCTAACGGTCGATGCCATCGACGCCGAGGGCACCTTCCGTGGCGGTGTTATTGCCCCAGGGCTGCGCCTCGGATTAAATGCCCTCACCGCAGGAACCAGCTTCCTACCCCAAGTCGAGCTAGCGGCCACAACGCCCTTGCTGGGCAAAAACACCGCGGACGGTCTGCGCTCGGGGGCACTGCACGGGTCGGCCGCACTCGTCGAGGGCCTTTGCACGCGCATGGCCGCGGCCTTAGATAGTCCTGTCACAGTCTTTCTCACCGGCGGCGATGCCCCCCTGCTCCACCCTCATATCGCCGCGGTCCACACTTGCGATCCAGACCTTGTATTGCGCGGTTTAGCCCTCGCGTACCGGCGGCGCACTGCTTGACGCGATACAGGCGCGTTGGTATTATGTTATGTTTCTTAATCATATATCTCAACGCGCCCTACTGACCAAGGAGTGTCGCTTGTCCATTTTGCGCATCTCGCTGCTGCTCGCCCTCGTCGTATCCGCCTCTGACTTGCGGGCTGACCGCTCCGTTGAAGACGAATACAAAGCCCTGTTGTGGAAGACGGCCAAAACCATTCACCAGTACTACGTTGAAGAAGTCCATCCCGATTCCCTAGCACAGGCGGCCGCGCGCGGGATATTCAATTCCTTAGATCCAGCCTCGAAATACACATTCAACGCCCGTGCCCAACTCGATACCGAGGACGCGGCAAGGCTGCTAAACGACCGCCTCTACACCCTCATGCAGATGGCCCAAGCCATCGACGAGAATGCCTTTTATCCGGTTACTGCAGATACGCTAATCCGCTTTGGCATCGCCGGGATGATGGAAATTCTCGACCCCTATTCGGTGTTTTTGGAAAAGCGCAATCTCGACAATTTCAACATCCAAACCCAAGGCAAGTACGGGGGGCTGGGCTTCCGCATCCAAGTCGTCTATCCCGACAGCGCAATTGCCGTGTGGATGCTCGTGCACGATCAGACTCCAGCGGCTCTAGCCGGCGTCAAGTCCGGCGACCTCATCACCGCGATCAACAACACTTCTACCAAGGGCATGTCGGCTGCCGTGGCCGCCGACAGTATGCGCGGCGAGCCTGGCACCTCCGTAACCCTAACCTTAGAGCGCGCCGACCACCCCACCCCCTTTGATCTGACGATCGAGCGCCGAGAAGTGCAGATGAACAGCGTCTCCCTCGCCACTCTATTTCCCGACGACACCGGCTACATCAAGCTCGACAGCTTCCAAAAGGGGTCGAGCCGGGAGGTGTTCAACGCGATCGTCGAGCTAGAAGATCAAGGCATGGAACGGCTGATTTTCGATCTGCGCAAAAATGGTGGCGGGTACCTCGAAGAAGCCGTGCGAATCGCCGACCTCTTCCTGCCCCGCGACCGCCTCGTGGTCTTCACCGCAGGTCGCGCCTTCCGAGACACTGCTCGGTACGAAACCAGCGAGGACGCCCTGTTGCGCGACACCCCCCTCATCGTCATAGTCAATCATCTGTCCGCTTCGGCGTCCGAGATCGTCGCCGGTGCCATCCAAGACTGGGACCGCGGGCTGGTGCTGGGAACTACGACCGTGGGCAAGGGCTCCGTTCAGCAGATCGTCCATATCGACGACCGCGCCGAGCTCAAGCTAACCATGGCCGCTTGGCACACGCCTTCGGGTCGCTCCATCGACAAGCGCATGCGCAAAGATTCCACCCTCGTCCGTGGGTACGATAAGAAGTTTAAGACCCTCCATCTCGAGCGCATCGTCCGCGGCAGCGGCGGCATTACCCCAGACATCGAGGTATCAGGACGAAGTGGCAGCCACCTCTACGCGCAGCTCAGCGGCATCTACAGTCTCAACAACCAATTCTTCTACTACGCCCGCGAGCACCAGCTCAAGTACCCAAGTCTGACGCCAGACTTCGTCGTCGGTCCAGAGGATTTAGCGGCCTTCCGCACCTTTGCCGAAAACCGCGAGTTCAACTACATCAGCGAACTCGAAGCCCAAGTCGAGGAATTGGACAAGGTCGCCGAAGGCGAAGAGTACAACCAACTCGCCAAGTCGCTCAGCCACCTGACCGACGAAATCGATAAAATCGAGGAACAACACTGGCAGGAAAACGAAGAGCTCATCGCTTGGCGGCTCACCTTCGACATCCTCGAAAAAGCATTTGGGGAGCCAGTGGCCGAAGCGTACAATGTAACCGTGGATCCCCAAGTACTGGAGGCGCGCCGCATCATCGCCGACCCGAGCGAGTACCAGATGTGGTTCGACAAGGGGGAAATAGGCACACCAGAAGAGGACTCTATCGCCCAAGAAGACAGCAGCGGCGATCTCCAGTAGAAGCTTGTATTTTGGCGGCGGTATGAAGTGCTTTAGAGGGCCTGTTCCCCACCTCATAGCGGGCCTCTTAATTCACGCCGCTTTCCTCGCCGCCCTCGGTACCGACCTCCTCCGGCCCCTCTTCAACGACGCCTCCCACACCCGCCGCGGCTTTGACTTCGGGGTTTTCTATTTGGCGGGCCAAGCCCTAGCCGAAGGCCGCGACATCTACTCGGTGTCTGGTGCCTTCGGCTTCCGCTATCTGCCGGCCTTTGCCTTGGTCGCCAGTCTTTTCGCCCACTTTCAGCCCCTCACTGCATACCTGCTGCATCTCTGCTGCACTGAGCTTTTCCTCGCGGCCAACCTCTATCTGACTTGGCGGTGGGTCGAAGGGCCGCGCCGGGGCTTGGCCTTGTTTATGTGGCTGGCGTTCTCGCCTTACTTTCTAGAACTCTACATGGGGCAGGTCAGCTTCTGGGCGGCCTCGCTGCTCTTTTGGCTCATCGTCGGCCTCCACAGCGGTTGGAAATGGATCGCCGGCTTCTGTTGGGCGGGTGCCCTCTTAGTCAAACCCAACGCTCTAATCCTCGCCCCCGCGCTTTTAAGGCTTCGCGCCTGGCGCGTCCTCGTTTTGGGATTGCTAGTCGGCTTGCTCACGTCGCTGCCTTACTTCCTGCTGCATCCAGATAGCACGGCGGCTTTTTTCGCCGCCAATATCCACGGCGCTCCCGTCCAAGGGGCCCTCACCCACGCGGGCAACCTCGGACTGCAAGGCGGGCTAGTCAGCGTCGTGGCCCAACTATCCGGGCGGCCCTTGGCCGAGTTGACAACCCTCGCCGACCTCCCTCTTATAGGCCGCGCGGTCATTTACTGCTCGCAGGTCGCCATCCTCGTCGCGGCACTGGTGGCCACCTATCGTGGCCGCGATTCCCTGCCGCTGCTCGCGCTGTGGATGTGTACCTTTTTTCTTGTTTACAAAGACGTTTGGGAGCATCACTACGTCTTTCTCCAGCCCGTACTCGTGGCTTTGTACGCGCACTCAGGCTCTCCTAAGTTCTTGTGGATATTTGCTCTTATCGCTCTGCCGACGCCCTTTGTCTTCTTCGACATTGAGCCGGGAGTCTATGGGCCGATTGACCCTGAACGCACGTGGGGACCGATCGCTTCCATCGCCTATCGCAGCACTAAACTCATTCCCCTCGGCTATCTGTGGTACGAGCTGTGCCACACGTGCTTAGCCTCGGCGCCCACCAAGTCTTGATATTAGCGTGCCGGAATCGTATTATATTCTATTCTTTTAGTTTTTCCCCCTCTGTCTTATGGCATCTAATTCCAAGCGCCGACTTCCGCCCTGGCTCAAGGCCAAAGCCCCAGGCCACCCCAATTACATCGCCCTAAAAAACCTACTCGCCGATTTACAGCTTAACACGGTGTGCGAGAGTGCGCACTGCCCCAATATCGGCGAGTGCTGGAGCCAACGCACAGCGACCTTTATGATTCTGGGCGATGTTTGCACCCGCAGTTGCGGGTTTTGCGCGATCAAGACAGGTCGCCCTCAATGGCTCGACGAAGGCGAGCCTGAGCGCGTTGCCGCTGCCATTGCCCGCCTCGGGCTAGATCACGCGGTGATTACCTCGGTCAATCGCGACGAACTGCCAGACGGCGGAGCGCGCATCTTTGCCCAGACGATCGCGGCAGTACATCGCCTTTGTCCCGAGACGAGCGTCGAAGTCCTGATCCCAGACTTCAAGGGCGACTGGCAGGCCCTAGCAACCGTCCTTGAAGCCAGCCCGGACATTCTTAACCACAACATCGAGACGCCGCCTCGCCTCTACCCCACCATGCGCCCGCAAGCCCGGTACGGCCGCTCGCTGGAGCTCCTCGACCGAGCCCGCAAGATGAGTCCTGCTCCCACCAAGTCCGGCATGATGCTAGGGGCCGGCGAGACCAAAAGAGAAATAGCCCAGAGCATCCAAGACCTAGCGGATGTCGGCTGCGCCATTCTGACCTTGGGCCAATACCTAAGCCCGTCCACCCACCACGTGCCCGTAGAGCGCTTCGTCCACCCCGACGAATTCGCGGAGTGGCGGCGCTTTGCCCTCGACTTGGGCTTTCGCCACGTCGAGTCTGGCCCACTGGTGCGCAGTTCGTACCATGCCGCTAGCCAAGTCGAGCAGGTGCGGGCTGCCACCCCCACTACCTCCTGAGAGAAGCCCATGAACCTAGAGAAAAAGGCTATATCCAAGTACCTGAAACGCAAAAAACTGTTCACCGACGCGGGCCCGATCCGCGTCCAGAGCTTGAGTGACGGATTAAAAAACCGGGTGTACTACGTAGAGGCTGCCAATCAGGCTTGGATCGTCAAGCAGGCGCACTCGCGCGTCCAAATCAAGGAGCGCTGGTGGACCGATCGGCGGCGCATCTTCGCCGAGAAGAGCTGCATCGAGCGCTTGGCGGAATTTCTCGCTCCCGAGGTCTTGCCGGAAGTCCTGCTCGAAGACCGTACGGACTTCATCCTCGTGACAACCCCACCGCCGCACAACGCCCTGTCGTGGGAAGGCGACTTGGTCAATGGCCGCATCGACCTGCAAATCGCCGTCCAGTGCGGCGAACTGCTGGCCACTGTCCACAACGAAACAGCCAACTCGTCCGAGGTCGCCAACGATTTTGCATCTACTAAGGCATTTGAGCAACTGCGCATCGACCCGCACTACAACTATATCGCCAACGCCTATCCCGACCTCAAAAAGGCCATTGCCGTCCATACCAATCGCCTGCTCAAAGAGGGGTTTTGTCTCGTCTTGGGCGACTTGCGGCCCCGCAACGTATGGGTCGCCAACGGCCAACCCTACTGGGTCGATTTTGCCACCGCCCACTACGGCTACCCCACCTTTGACCTCGCCTTCTACACGGCTGATATGTGCATCAAGGCCATGCAGAACACCGCCCAAAAAGCCGCCTATTTAGAGGCCGTCAATGTCTTCTGGAACAGCTATTTTCAGAATGCGAGCTATAAGAAGGCCGAGGAAGTCAAACACCAAGCCGTACACGATCTCGGCTGCCTACTATTGAGCGCGACCGACGGCCGCCAGCCCGTCGCACTCGACGACGAACGCATCGTCGGGCTCTCGCGGCGCATTTCCCAGAGCTTGATTTTAACGGGGTTGGAGCGAATCGAGGAAGTAACCGAGTTTGTCAACCGGACCCTGATCGACGGCTAGTCCGCTGCAAATCTCCGCTGCTAGACCGAATGTGCGCGGCCATCGCCTGCCGCGCGGCCTCGGCATCTCGCCGCTGCAATGCCGCCAAGATCTGCTGGTGCTCCAGCAACGAAAGTTCAGCCCGAGGGCCAGCCAGCGACGGCTCTGCCAAACTTTCCTTGATCCATTCTTGTAGGTAGTTGCGCGTAGTTTCGAGCAGACTGTAGAGAATGGAATTGTGCGTGGCCCGGGCAATAAGGAGATGGAACTGCAAATCGCTGGCGAGAAAGCGTCCCTCGTCAGAAAGCCCCCCGGCCATGCCGGCTAGCGCATCGGCAATGGCCGCCAAATCCTCGGGCGTGGCCCGCTCGGCCGCCAAATAGGCGTTTTGCGACTCGAGCATCATCCGCGTTTCACTCAGGTCTTGGAGCTTCTTGCCGTCGAGTAAAAAACCCCACTGCAGCGCCCGCTCCACGTATTGGCCCTTGTCGCAGACAAACGTGCCCTCACCCACGCGGCCGTCGAGCAGGCCCATCATGGACAACGAGCGCAGGGCTTCGCGCAACGAGGAGCGCCCAACCTGAAAGCGCTTGCACAGCTCCCGCTCCGGCGGCAGCCTGTCGCCGGGCTTGAGGACGTTGCGCTCGATCAAGTCCGTTATCTGCGCGATAATCTCGTCGCTTACGGACGTGCGCTGCACCGGGCGCATGGCATCGTCAATCGGAGCCGCGGCTTTTTTCATAGCAGGAGCCAAGTGTCAAATGAGGAAGAAAATAAAATTTGCCGATGGTCAGACCATTAGCTATTTTCTAAAACAGTACTCAATCTCGCGCTTTGCTGTCAAGAGGAAATGCAGATGACACAGACTTTGGACCTTGGCTCGCGCGTCGAATTGGTCTCCATGGATCCCCACTTCGACGACATTTCCATTGCGCTCTATTGCCCCGATGGCCCTCCCTGCTATCAAGTCCACACCTACAGCCATCTCCCCGGAGCCGCCGAGCGCGTCGCCGGGATTGCGGACGCCATGCAGGTGCTCGGCGGCATGGAGCAAACCAGCGACGGCCTGCTCCGCTTCCCCTGCGGCCACGCCCATCTGCTCGCCGTCAAGCGGCTCTTCCTAGAGGCTTGCAAGCTGCCGCCGGATCAGCCCATAGAGCCGCGCCCGCTGCACATCTTCGACAAAAAGGCCAACGCCACCATCGCCGTCGCCAGCCTCGGGCAGGGCTTGTACGAAGTCCGCGCCACCGAACAGACCCCCGGTGTGGAACGCCGCGTCACCACTATCGCCCGCGGCCTAATCCGCCTCGGCGAAATGGAAGAAGTCGCCGATCAACCCAACCAAGTCCGCTTCGGCTGCGGCCACTCCCACGACGACCTAATCGGCCTGTTGCTCGTCCGCGCCCCCAACGTGCGCGCCGCCGTGCGCGAGGCCGAAGCCATGGCCAGCCGCGGCGTGCTCTCAGCCCCCAGCGCCCAGGAATAAAGGAGTCTATCATGCCTTCTTCGATGACCAGCCGCGAGCGCGTCCTCGCCGCCCTCGCCCGCCAGCCTGTGGACCGCACCCCGCTCTGCAACCCGACCTCGGTGGCCACCGTCGAATTAATGGATCTCGTCGATGCCCCCTTTCCCGCAGCCAACCGCGAGCCTGAACTCATGGCGCGGCTAGCCGCCACCGGCTACACCGAGTTGGGCTTTGACACCATCATGCCGGTCTTCACCATCATTCAAGAATCCTCGGCCCTCGGGTGCAAAATCCAGTGGGAGCAAAAAGACAACTGGCCCACCGTCCGCATGAGCGAGCCAATCTGGCACGAGCCAGACGACATCAAAATCCCCGCCGACCTCTGCACCCACCCCGACACGGCCTGCGTCACCGAAGCGATCAAAATTCTGCGCAAGGACTACGGCGACGAAGTCGCCATCGTCGGCAAGACTATGGGGCCTTGGTCGCTGGGCTACCACTGCTTCGGGGTCGAGCCTTTTCTGCTGCTGTCGCTCGACGACCCCGGCAAGACCAAGCTCTGCCTCGACCGCATGAAGGAGATCACCATTGAGTTCGGGCAGGCGCAGATCGAGGCCGGTGCCGACGCCCTGACCTTGCCCGACCACGCCACCGGTGACCTCGTCAGCGGCGAGTACTACGAGCGCTACCTGCGCGACTTGCACATCGAGTTTGCCGAGCGGCTTTCGGTGCCCATCATCCTCCACATCTGCGGCCGCACGGTTGACCGCATGGAGTACATCGCCCAAACCGGCATGGCGGCCTTCCACTTCGATTCTAAGAACACGCCCGAAGAATCCACCCAAATCGTGCGCGATCGCATCTCATTAGTAGGCAACATCAACAACCCCGAGACTCTTTTTTCTAAAGGGCCGGAAGTCGTCGGTGCCGAAGTCGTGCGCAACCTCGAAGCCGGCGTCCAGCTCATCGGCCCAGAGTGCGCCATCCCCTTGCAGACCTCCATCGAAAACCTCAAAGCCATTCCCCGCACGGTACAAGAATGGCACCGCGACCAAGCGCGTAACAAGAAGAGATCATAAATGGCAGACATTAACGACATCGCCAACGAATTTATCCGCGACGAGATCGAAGAATTTATCGAGCGCGACGAAGAGCGCGAACGCATAATCGGCATCTTTGCCCAAGCCAGCGAGCAGATGCAGAATATCGCCGCAGCCCTCATCGACGGCGACCACCATACGGTGGACGAACTGACCGATCAAGCCATTGCCTCGGGCGTCGAGGCCCTCGAGGTCATGGACGATGGGCTGATCGCCGGCATGGCCATCGTCGGAATCAAATTCCGCGAAAACTTCATCTTCGTCCCCGAAGTGCTAGCTTGCGCCCGCGCCATGAAGGCCGGCATGACCCACATCGAGCCTATTCTCTCGGCCTCGGGCGTCGAGCCCATCGGCATTGTGATTATGGGCACGGTTAAGGGCGATCTCCACGACATCGGCAAAAACTTGTGCATTATGATGCTGCGCGGGGCTGGCTTCGTCGTCCACGACCTAGGCGTAGATACCTCCGAAGACGAGTTCATCGACGCCGTCGAAGAGCACGAAGCTCCCCTCTTGGGCATGTCGGCCTTGTTGACCACCACCATGCCCAACATGGGCAAGACCATCGAGGCCTTCATCGACGCCGATTTGCGCGACGATGTCAAAATCATGGTCGGCGGCGCGCCCGTTACCCAAGAATTTGCCGACGACATGGGTGCCGACGGGTATGGGAAAGACGCCCTCGCCTGCGTGGCCTTGGCCAAGGATTTGCTGAGCGAAACTGAGGACGAGTAGCAGTGTGCAGAGATGCTCTCCAACGATACCGTGCCCTAGAAGAGGCTCTCATTCATATCCGTTGGCAACATGCAGGATTGGAATCCGCGGAAGAGGAACCCGTCCTCGATTCTATGGAAGAGATCTGGTACGAACTAAGCGAAGAACAACAAAATGAGCTAAACAGCGAAGGAACGAAGTCTCTCATTCGCGATAATGACGATAACAAGGAACTATAAGCTAGGCGATACACACCCGTCCATGACCCAAATC
>JAJDYK010000039.1 GCA_022825185.1 Candidatus Latescibacterota bacterium
GGCGACCACAAGGGTCGCCCCTACATACATGACGTGTTCAGAGTTTATGAGATGACTTCTAGGCGATTCGTCGGGCGGCCTTTACCTCTCGCCGTCGCTTGTGCAATACGTTTTCCGTATATCCGTTTGGTTCGGCGCGACCGTTGAATACCAGGTCCAGCGCCGCTTGGAATTCGACGCTGGCGTCGAGGTCGGGGGCCATGGGGCAGTACGCTGAGTCGCCGCTGTTTTGTGCATCGACTACGGCTGCCATGCGAGCAAACGTCGCCCGCACCTGCTCCTCGGTGGTAATTCCGTGGTGCAGCCAGTTGGCGATGTGCTGGCTGGAAATTCTCAAGGTGGCGCGGTCTTCCATTAGGCCGATGTGGTTGATGTCCGGCACCTTGGAACAGCCAATGCCTTGGCCGGCCCAGCGCACCACATAGCCCAAAATCCCCTGGGCGTTGTTGTCTAGCTCTTGCTGAATTTCCTCGGGGCTGAGTTGGCGATCGAGTACCGGAGGGCTGAGAATCGCGCCGAGCGAGGCTCGCTCTCGCCCGGCTAGCTGGTCGAGGCGCTCGAAGACATCGACTTGGTGGTAGTGCAGCGCGTGCAGGGTGGCCGCTGTGGGCGAGGGCACCCAAGCAGTCGTCGCCCCGGCTTGGGGGTGGCCGATCTTGGTCTCTACCATCTCGCGCATTAGCTCGGGCATGGTCCACATCCCCTTGCCGATCTGCGCTCGTCCCACCAAGCCGGTGGCGATGCCGACATCTACGTTCCAGTCTTCATACGCACTGAGCCAGGGTTGCTCTTTGATTTCCATCTTGGGCAACATGGGGCCCAGCTCCATGCTGGTGTGAATCTCGTCGCCGGTGCGGTCGAGGAAGCCGGTGTTGATGAAGACGACGCGCTCGGCCGCGCAGTGGATGCACTCGCTGAGATTGACCGTGGTGCGCCGCTCCTCGTCCATGATGCCGATTTTTAGGGTGTTTTTACTCAGCCCCAGCGCCTCCTCCACTCGCGTGAATAGCTCGACGGTCGCTGCTACCTCGTCCGGCCCGTGCTGTTTGGGCTTTACCACATAGACGCTGCCGGTCTTGCTGTTGCGGTAGCGGCCGCGGCCCTTGAGGTCGTGGATTGCCGCTAAGCTGATGACCATGGCGTCGAGAAAACCCTCGGGGATTTCCGCGCCGTCGGCCGTGGTCACTGCATCGGTGTACATGTGGATGCCGACGTGGCGCACGAGCAATAAGCTGCGCCCGGGCAGGGTCAAGGTGTGGCCGTTGGGGGTGGTAAATGTGCGGTCGGCGCGCAGGCGGCGTGTCAGGGTTTGCCCGTCCTTGACAAAGCTCGCCTCTAGCGTGCCCTGCATCAGGCCGTTCCAGTTGCCATAGACGAGGGTTTTGTCCTCGGCATCGACCGCGGCCACGGAATCCTCGCAATCTTGGATGGTGGTAATGGCCGCTTCTAAGAGCACGTCTTTGACGCCGGCACGGTGAGTGCGCCCAATGGGATGGGTGCGGTCGATTTGGATTTCGATGTGCAATCCGTTGTGGCGGAGCAAGACGCTGCTTAGCTGCCCGCCCTCGCATCCATAGCCGACGAACTGCTCGGCGTCTTTGAGGCCGACTTCATCGCCGCTTGCGAGGCGGGCACGCAGGATTTGCCCGCCAGCGTCCTCGCGCAGGAAAAACTCCACCACTTCTCGGTACGCCCCCTGTTGGAGGCCCGCGACCGAGTCGAGCAACGCCTCGCTGAGCGCGATGACTTGGGCACCGCGCTCGGCGTTGTACTCGCCTGTCGGGACGCCCCCCTCGATTACATCCGTGCCGTACAGGGCGTCGTACAGGCTACCCCAACGCGCATTCGCCGCGTTGAGCGCGTAGCGCGCATTATCGACCGGGACGACTAGCTGGGGGCCGGCTAGGGAGGCGATTTCCGGGTCGGTGTTTTCCGTGCGGATCTGATGCGCGTCGCCTGTGGGCAGCAAGTAGCCGATTTCTTCGAGAAAAGCCCGGTACTCTGTGGGATCTAACGGCTCGCCGCGCCGCTGTTGGTGATAGGCGTCGATCTGGGCCTGCAAGGCGTCGCGGCGCTGAAGTAGCTGTTGATTCTTTGGCCCCAAGTCCTCGACGATTTTTCCCAGCGCCGCCCAAAAGTGATCGACATCCACGTCCGTCCCGGGCGCAATCTGCTCGGCGACGAGGGAGTAGAGCCGCTGGTCGATGTGCAATCCACCGCTAACTATTCTTCTTGCTGATTCTGCCATGATGTGCTCCGTTTAATTTTGCCGAGCAAGAGTATAACTATCTTACGGCGCGTGCAACCTAGTGGACAGGGTGGATGGGATTTGGCTAGCTTGTAGGTGCTAGCGCATGACAACACTATCGCAGGAGGCGACCATGCAACACGACCCATGCCAACGCACCTTTGACTGCGAGCCGACGCTCACCGACTCCGAGGTTCTCGAATTCTGCCGCGAGGGTCATCTTTTGCTCAAAGGCGTCGTGCCCGACGAGATCAACCAGCGCACTTGCGCTTGGCTCGACGGCGATATTCCCGCCAACCCGAGCTACATCCCCGACGGTTTGACCGAGGCCGACCTCGACCGCATCCGCTTTACCCACGAGCCGACCTCCATCTTCTTGGAGGACTGGTTCATCGAGCACGTCCTGCTCAATCCCCAATTAGCCGGTGCCATGCGCTCACTCTTAGGCCCCAACGTCGGCCTGCCGATCTTGGCCAGCCACCACCGGGCCGAATGCCCAATGGAAGCCCAAGGCTGGCACCAAGATGCCGATCACATCTATGGCCCGGAGCTGCGCTTTTTGGAGGTCTTCTACTTTCCGCAGGACACGCCCGTGGAGCTGGGGCCGACTGAGTTGGTGCCTGGCTCGCATATCCAACCTGGTAACCGCGACAGGGAAGAAGGGGGCGTGTTTTGCGACGGCCCGGCCGGCACCATTGGGATCCACCATCAGAGCATCATGCACCGTCGCGGCAAGTCCACCGCCAAGGGTCTGCGCCGGATGCTCAAGTACAATTACTGGCGCACGGCACCTCCCCAGCGCGATTGGATTGTCGAGGAGGACTTTGATTTCCAGAGGGCGTATTACGGCGGGCACGGCACGGCGCGCTACTACGCCCACATGTTCTATTGGCTCTGCGGCAAGGGGGATCAGTTCCGCATTATCGGCGGCCAAGCTTGGCCTTGGCAGTCCGAGAATCAGATCGGACCGCCGTATGGCTTTGACGCCGAAGAAGGCTATCAGCCCAATTGGCGGCGGGACAATCCGGACGGGTATGCGCGTTGAGTGGTGGCGTTGGTGAGGATGGTTGAGTGGGCAGTGACCGCCTCCAACAGGAGGGATCATCGCTATGAGAGGCAGGGGCAGGGCACCGGCCCGGCGGGTGTGGGGCGGTACTGATTAAATCCACATTCCCCGTCTAACTACCGGGAGCCTCCGCGCTCGTCAAGCGAGCTTTGGCAGAACCCGGATCTACTCACGGGGGGATACACCGCTGCCCCTGCTGAGAATGGCGAACGGAAGAGACGCGAAGCCCTGTTGCTGATTCGCTGAGGGGCTCCCGGTGCTGAGTGGTTAGCCGCTAGGTCGTTGAGCGGCTTTGCCGGATAATTGGGTTATCAATCCCTGAGGTCGCGCGTTACAGTG
>JAJDYK010000236.1 GCA_022825185.1 Candidatus Latescibacterota bacterium
GTGCTCGGCTTGTAGGCTTCGGGCTGATAGTAGTCGTAGTAGCTGACGAAATACTCGACCGCATTGTCGGGGAAATATCCCTTGAGTTCGCCGTAGAGTTGGGCGGCCAGCGTCTTGTTGTGCGAGATGACCAAGGCCGGCATCTGCAACTCCTTGATGACGTTGGCCATCGTGAAGGTTTTGCCGCTGCCGGTCACGCCCAACAGCGTCTGACGAGCGTGCTGCTGCCGCACGCCCTCGACCAGCTCGGCGATGGCTTGGGGTTGGTCGCCAGCGGGCGCGTACTCGGACACCAGTTTGAACTGATCCATGCTTTCTCCTTGTAGCGGCCAATCTAGCCGGCTGGCAGCACCCTGTCAATGTGCCGCGTTCATATTAATGACACGATAGCACAAATTACTGCCATCCTGTCGCCATATTCTATTCTATAAATTGCCCATTTTTTGCCATATTCTCTTGTAAAACAGTATGTTACTCATAATTATTAAATCGCGGCACGCATCTTGCTTTATTTATATAGGCGTCGCAGCCATAAACAGTTCGGCCATGCGCGCCTTAACACATCAACCCAATCCAAACCTTGGAGAAAAAAACAATGGCTAAAGTCATCGGCATTGACTTAGGAACCACCAACTCGTGCGTGGCCGTCATCGAAGGCCAAGACGCGGAGGTCATCGCCAATTCCGAAGGGGGCCGCACCACGCCCTCCATGGTCGCCTTCACCAAAGACGGCGAGCGCCTCGTCGGCCAGACCGCCAAGCGCCAAGCCGTCACCAACCCGCAAAACACGGTCTATTCGATCAAGCGCTTCATGGGCCGCCGCTACGACGAGGTCGCCACCGAAATCAGCGAAGTCCCCTACGAAGTGGCCCCAAGTGGCCGCGACATGGCCGTGGCCAAAATCGACGGCAAGGAACACACACCGCCGGAGATCTCGGCCATGATCTTGCAAAAGATGAAGCAGACGGCCGAAGACTATCTGGGCGAGGAAGTAAAACAAGCCGTCGTCACCGTCCCGGCCTACTTCAACGACTCCCAACGCCAAGCCACCAAGGACGCGGGCACCATCGCCGGCTTGGAGGTTTTGCGCATCGTCAACGAGCCGACTGCCGCGGCGCTGGCCTACGGCTTAGACAAGGGCGGCACCAACGAGCAGATCGCCGTGTACGACCTCGGCGGCGGCACCTTCGACATTTCCATCCTCGAACTAGGCGACGGCGTTTTCGAGGTCAAATCCACCAACGGCGACACCCACCTTGGCGGCGACGACTTCGACCAGAAGATCATCGACTGGCTCGCCGAGGATTTCAAACAGCAAGAGGGCATTGACCTGCGCCAAGACGCAATGGCGCTGCAACGGCTCAAGGAAGCAGCCGAAAAGGCCAAAATTGAGTTGTCGTCTTCCACTTCGACCGATATTAACCTGCCATTTATCACCGCCGATCAGACCGGGCCTAAGCACTTGCAAACTACCCTGTCTCGCGCCCAGTTCGAGCGCTTGGTTGACGACCTAATCGAGCGCACCAAGGCCCCCTGTCAGCAGGCTCTCGCCGACGCCGAGCTACAGCCCAGCGAAATCGACCAAGTGATTCTGGTCGGCGGCTCGACGCGCACCCCGAAAATCCAAGCTGTGGTCCAGGAGCTTTTTGGCCGGGAGCCGCATCGCGGCGTCAATCCCGACGAGGTCGTGGCCTTGGGCGCGGCCATCCAAGCCGGCGTGCTCGCTGGCGACGTCGATGACATCCTGCTGCTCGACGTCACGCCGCTCTCGCTGGGCATCGAGACCATGGGCGGAGTGATGACGCGGCTGATCGACCGCAACACCACCATCCCCACCAAGAAGAGCCAAATTTTTTCCACGGCCGCGGACAACCAGCCCTCGGTGGAAGTCCACGTGCTGCAAGGCGAGCGCGAGTTCGCCAACGACAACCGCACCCTCGGCCGCTTCCACCTCGACGGCATCCCCTCGGCACCGCGCGGCATGCCCCAAATCGAAGTGACCTTCGACATCGACGCCAACGGCATCCTCAACGTCGCGGCCAAGGACAAGGGCACCAATAAGGAGCAATCCATCCGCATTGAGTCGTCCTCGGGCCTGAGCCAAGAGGAAATCGACACCATGCAGAAGGACGCCGAAGCCCACGCCGATGAGGACAAACAGCGCCGCGAGGCCGTCGATCGCCGCAACGAGGCCGATCAACTCATTTACGCGACGGAAAAATCGCTGGCCGACTACGGCGACAAGCTAACCGACGCCGACAAGCAAGGCGTTGAGGACGCCGTCGCCGCGCTCAAGCAAGCGCTCGAAGGCACGGACGACGAGGCCATCGCGCAGGCCATGACCGCGCTGCAACAGGCGTCGCACAAGCTGGCCGAGGAAATGTACAAGGACGCCCAGGCCGAACAGGCCCAAGGCGAGCCAGCGCCGGAAGGTCCCGCCGGTCAGCCGCAAGGGGGCGGGGATACGGAGCCGGTGGACGCCGACTTCAAGGTCGTGGACGACGACAAGAAGTAGGGATCGTGCGCCTATTCGCAGTTCTTCTTTGGTTGGGCATTCCCGCAACGGCTTTTGCCCAACTCACCATTACAGGGGCAGTCACCGATGAACGCGGCGAGCCGCTGCCGGGTGCCAGCATTGGCGTCGTTGGCACCACCATCGGCACCACTGCCGATACCGACGGCCAGTTCGCCCTCGTCCTACCGCTACCGGCGGCGGAAGTCCTGCTCGAAGCACGGTTTGTGGGATACCAATCCGCCCGCCGCACCATCCGCCAAAACGACGGCTCGACGACCGTTGCTTTTCAGCTTGCCGTGGATGCCTTGCAATTGGATGAAATCGTCGTCACCGGCCTTTCCGCGGCCGCCAGCAGAAAGCAACTGGGCCATGCCATCTCCACTGTTAGCGCCCGGCAGTTGGCAACGGCCGGCACCTCGGCCCTCGACAAAGCCCTGAGCGGCAAATTGGCCGGGGCACTCGTGCAGCAAAATTCGGGCAATCCGGCCGGCGGCGCGACCGTCCGCTTGCGCGGCACGAGTACGGTGTTGGGCGACGCCGATCCGCTCTACGTGGTAGATGGCGTCGTCGTCAACAACAGTTCGCCCGAACTGATCCGTCTCGGTGGCGGGGCGCAAAATCGCCTCGGCGATCTCAACCCCAACGACGTAGAGCGCGTGGAGGTCGTCAAAGGCGCGGCCGCGGCCGCTCTGTACGGCTCGCGCGCCAACAACGGCGTCGTGCAGATCTTTACCAAGCGCGGCGCACTGGGCAAGCCGCAGCTCACCTACACGGCTCGTTTTTCAACCGCCCAAGTCCGCAAAACGCTGGCGGTCAACAAGGCCCCGGTTGACAACAACGGCGACAAAAATCCCGATGGCTCGGACGTGCAGCGCTTCGATCACCAGGATTTCATCTTTCGCCGCGCCGCTGGCACCGAGCACTACGCCTCAGTATTGGGCGGGGCCGGCAGCACCCGCTACTTTGCCTCGGGCTCTTACTTGGCAGATCAGGGCGTGGTTGCTAATAGTTCGTTTCAGCGCATGGGGGGACGCATGCGCATCGATCAGGACTTGTCGCCTTGGGCTGCGTTATCCGTGGGCGGTCATTTCTCATTTAGCAACAGCAACGACATTCCCAACGGCGGCTTAAACTCAAACTACGGGGCGCTGACGGGTTTTATCTTTGGCCCCAATACCTACGACCTCACGCCCGATCCCACAACCGGCGCGTACCCTAATGAAGGCGTTCTCGCCAACCCATTAGAGGTCATTGACCGCTACGATTTTACGCAAGAAGTCTCTCGCTATATAGGCTATGCCCGACTCGATCTCGCCCCGCTATCTCGCCTGAGCATCGACTATACGTTGGGGCTTGACACCTACGATCAAACGGCCCTTGCCTTTATCCCGGCTGGGACCTCTGCGCCAGGTTTGGCCAACGGCTTTGCGCGCCGCGCTGAATTCGACTTTCTCCAACTCAACAACGACCTCCACGTCCGCTACCAGCAGGACGTAGCACCCCACGTACAATCAACCACGCTCGTCGGCGGAACCCTGCAATACGAACGGGGGGCGACCTTTAGCGCGGAGGGCAAGGACTTAAGTCCAGTCGCGCAAACCGTGTCGAGCGGGGCCACCGTCGTGGCCAGCGAATTCAGGAGCGAGAAGGCCCTGTACGGCGGTTTTGTGCAGCAAACCTTAGCGCTTTTCGAGCAACTGTTTGTCACCGGCGCGGCCCGCGTCGATGCCTCATCGGTCTATGGCAAAGACCAGCGCTGGCAATTTTATCCCAAGGCCGGCGCGGCCTATCTCATTTCAAAGGCGGGCTTCTGGCAAAACAGTGCCCTAGACGACGTGTTTGCGGACTTCAAACTGCGCGCTTCCATCGGCACATCCGGCGGTCAAACCGCCATTGGCCCATTTGCTCGCTTTACCAATTACAATGCCACCTCGTACAACGGCCGCCCCGGCCTCGTTCCCAGCACCCAACTCGGCGGGGCGATCAAACCCGAGCGCCAGCGAGAAATCGAAGTCGGCGCAGATGTTGGTTTTTGGTCCAATCGCCTCGGCGTGGAGCTCACGTATTACGACCAGCACATCGACGACTTATTGTTGATGCGCACGTTGTCCCCATCCACCGGCCATGCGCGGGTTTTGCAAAATGTCGGCACCATGAGCAACAAGGGATGGGAATTGCTCGTGCGCACCATTCCGCTAGTGCATTCCCATTTCCGCTGGGAATCGACCCTGACGTATGCGACCAACAAAAACCGCGTCAATGGCATCGAAGGCGGGCGCTTGATCCTGCCCAATTCGTTTTCGCAAGTCTCGGCCATCAACGGCAGCCCCCTCGGCGTATTCTTTAGCACGTCCTTTGAGCGCGATGCCAACGGCCACATCGCCCTCGACGAAGACGGCTTGCCCACGCGAGCGGCTGAGCGCAAAATCATCGGCGATCCCAACCCGGATTTTACCGCTTCCTGGATCAACGAGTTCGCCGTGGGGCGGCGCTGGTCGGTGCGCGCCCAATTGGACGCGGTCGTAGGGGGCGATGTGTTTAACTTTACGCGGCGCTTGGCCGCCCTCGGTTCGTTTGGCGTGTTGACAGACTACGAACGCGAATTAAACGGCGAGCTACCGTCCGGCTACAATGCGCGCGTCTTCCGCATCTTTGAACACTGGATCGAAGACGGCTCCTTTGTAAAGCTCCGCGAGTTGTCTGCGTCGTATCGCTGGCAACCCTCATTTTTGGGCACCAGCAGCGTTCAGTTGAGCTTGGTGGGGCGCAATTTGTTTTCCCTCGACAACTACAGCGGCTACGACCCAGAAACCAATGTCGCAGGCCAACGCACGGCCGTGCGCGGCTTTGACTTTGTCGAAGTGCCCATCCCGCGCAGTTTCTCCATGCGCCTCAGCCTGCAGTACTGAGCAACCGAGGACAAGCAAGACGATGAAAGCGACTTTTTGCTGGCTACTTACAGTAGGTGGGCTGCTCTGGGGCTGCGATTTGAACGTAGCCAATCCCAACCAAGCATTCGAAGAACAGGTGTTGACCACCAGCGACGGCACCAAAGCGCTGGCCATTGGGATGCAGCGCAGCTACGCCAGCAACAACGTCGATGCGTACGTGCGCCATCCAGCCATCACCAGCCGCGAGCTAGCAGCTAATACGACATTTTCCAATCTCATCGAACTAGAAGACGGACTCGGTGCCCTAACCGGAGCCAACAGCGGCGTGCATAGTATTTGGTCGAGCTCCTACCGCATCATGGGCATGGCCAACGACTTGATCGCCAACGCACCCGAGGTGCCGCTGGCTGAGGGAACGCGCAGCGGCATTGTGGCGCTGGCGCACCTGTACAAAGCCAAGTGCTTGGGGTTCGTCGCGCAGGCTTTTGCCCACGCGCCCCTAGACGTGCAGGCCGATGGGCAAGCGCCGTTTAGGCCGCGTGAAGAGCTTTTCGCCGCAGCAATTCGCTCGTTGGACCTCGCCCTCGAAACCGCCACTTCCACGCCGCCATCCGACGAGTTCAACGCAGACATATTGGGCGAGGGGTTTGATCTGCTCAACACCATACGCGCCTACCGAGCGCGCTACCACTTGTTTAGTGGCGATTACCAAGCGGCGCTCGACGCCGCCGATGCCGTTGATCCGACAGCGACATCAGTCTATACGTATGACGCGGAAAACGAGAATCCCCTGTACGCGCAGGTCGTCGTGGCGGACGACTATGCCCCGCGCGACCACTTTGGCCTGAGCAGCACCGAAAGCGGCGATGCGCGGCTGGCCTTTTACATGGTTCCCAGCGAGCGGACGAGCAACCCCAACGGCTTTCCCATTGAGGATTTGGCCGGTTTTTGGCACTCGGCCACGTCGCCTATTCCGGCCTATCTACCCGGGGAAATGGCCCTGACGCGCGCCGAGGCCCACGTCATGTTGGGCAACATCGACGCGGCCATCGCTGAAATCGACGCCGTGCGCACCAAAACGCCGGCCGACGATCCCTATGGCGTTGGGGCGTCGCTGCCCCCGTACAGCGGCTCGCAGTCGGCCACCGCCGTGTTAGACGAAATTTTTCGTCAGCGCCGGGCGGAACTTTTTCTCAATGGCACCGGCTGGGAAGACAGCCGGCGCTTGGGGCAACCCGGCCCTTCGGCCAATATGTTTGAACGCAATCGAGACTTCTATCCCTACGCCGACCAAGAGCGCTTGAACAACGCCAACACCCCGGCCGATCCGGCACAATAAAAAGATCAGAGATCAAACCAGAAATCTCTCTACGGAAGGACAGCGCGGAGTTGCAAATAGTGGTGGTAGTCATTAGCCCAATCGACGAATAGAGCGTCGTCGGATAGTTGCCCTCGACTGTACTGGTCAAAGAACTCTTCCGAATCCATCTTCTGCTGATTTTCGTAGGTACTCAACCGCTTGGTCACTGCAATCAGCGCGTCCATGGGCGAAGTGTATTGGATGGTTTGCTTTTTCATGGGAACCTCTTCGATACTGAACTCTATCTCAGGTCTCGACTTGAACTGCTGACGCGATCAGATTCGCAACTTCAGTGTAGAGGTCCACATCAGCCTCTGGAGCTTTGATGCTGACGACAAGGGCATACCGTGCCATTTGATCGTACCTTTCGAACGTGGGACGAGTCTTCCACCAACCCGCCGTGGGATAGACTGCGATAGCGCCTCGGCTGGCGAGATCCGCTGCGGTTCCTCGCCAGATATCGCTGTGCAACGAACCTCTGTGGCGACCTTGCGCTCCGATCAGCCACTGCGGATCGCTGCCGCTACGGCGAGGCCCTTCCTCCTCGTCTCTTGCCACCAAGTTGATCCGCTTCCGAAAATCGTCTGTCGATTCGAGCGCCCGCTTTACGTCGAAACGGAGCCCGTGCGATTCGTACCGGTAACGCGAAAAGGTACCCCGTCGTGATGGATTCGGCTCGATGAAGTAGGACAGCGTGACCCGCATCTCGACAGACGTTTCTCCCAAGCTCTCTAAGACATCACATGGCCAAGGCAGATTGTGAAGATGCATGTCGCGAAGGGTTGGTTGCTTTCCTGTCTCGCGCTTGAAGGGATACAGACTCTCCTCGACCATCATCGTCAAGGAGTTCCTGACGCTCCATAGCACGCGGTCAATGTCCGGCACGCCGAAGCCACACCGACGAAGCAAATTCGAATAGTCCTGCTTCATCGGGTCTTTGTCTTGAGGAAAGGACATTCGCTTCATGGCTTCGGTCCATTCCGCCGAGTGGACGATTAGGGCGCGGACGGTCTCGGGCCACAGGTCGGGATAGACAGCCATCACCTGCGCCGCCAAACGGGATGCGAGTGCCATGGCCGCACTGGTGGCATTGGTCGTCGTGAAAAGTCGCTCCGCCGGACGATGATGGGTCGTCAGCAGGCTGAGACTGGATGACCATACGGCGCTTAGCGAGTCTTTTGCGGCGTTGCCACCCTCAAGGACGATGTCCGGCTTCAGCGGCCAATGCGCCTGCCACGTCAGCGAGGTCGTACTGAAGGGACTCAGACCTCCCTTTGGGGCGACGGGCGCATAATCGCTCGTATCTGGCTCGGTTATTTGCACGAGATCGGTATAGGCACCGATGGTAAGGGCGTTCCATGCTTGGGCGGGATCGTGTACTCCGTCCGTATCATTAGAATCAGG
The DNA here is from genome assembly GCA_022825185.1 of Candidatus Latescibacterota bacterium. The sequence goes on from JAJDYK010000236.1 coordinate 8,171, forward strand.
GTAGTGAGACCAAGCATTGGGCTCTTTGATGTTACCGGCGGAAACGATCATCAAACGCGGATTCGTACCGTCAACATCTGCCGCCAGCGAATCGATCGCTGCCGACCAAGCAGACGGTCGCCCCCGATCTCTATTATCACGAGCCGTAATAGCCATCCCGAAGACTCGGAGCCGGGCAGGTGCGGTAATCTCGGGACGCGCTACCGCTTCCACCGTCAAATATCCGTGGTGCTGGGGGTCTATTCCGGTCGCACCATCCTGAGGCAGTAACTTCACCGATTCAAGGCGATGACCGATTTTCACGGGATCGTTGCTATCCAGAAGTTCCGTCAAGTCCCCAACTAGGGCCACTCCTGCCATCTCCGTCCCGTGGCCGTCATCATCGTCGGTACCCCAAGCGGGTTCGACGGTGTGGAGATCGCTGGTAGCGAGGGCGGGAGTAAGCAGCGGGTGGCCGCGATTGACGCCCGTATCGAGCAGGCAGACGTATGGCGTCTGGTCGGTCTCGGCTGCAAATCGGGTCAGTCTCAGCAAGTCGTCAAGCCACTCGGCCTGTTCGTCCGGCCATAAAGAATCGAAGAATTCCGCCGTCTCCTTTGCACGTCGCAATTCGGCAATGCTGTTGAGCGTAACCATAGAACGCTGCATCTGATCAACCGATGCGTACATCAACAAGACAGTACGCTCGGGGAAAGCCACATTGCCTGGTGCTATCCGCATTCCCTGTGCCTCGGCCCGGTCGAAAAACGTTGTGGTCGTTGCGTTTCGATCCCGGACGATGGGCAGCCGCATTTCCTGGTCCCCGGCCAGATCGCGAAACGTTGTGGTCGTTGCGTTCCGACCCCGGCGAACGGGCAGCCAAACTTCCCACCAGAGCGGTCCCTCTTCTTCGGAAGGAAATGCCTCGGTGTCGGTCCAAAGTGCCCGAAGACTCGCCGCCCGGATCTGCTGAATCGCGTCAATCAGTCGCCTGTTATCGCGGGCACGACCAATGCTGTCTTTCTTCTCCGCCAAGTAGTCACGAATGAGACGCTCGAAGTGATTGAGCTTGCCGTCGGGTACGAAGACTGTAGCCAAGGTTCGATTTTCCTCGTGCCGGACGTTCAGTAACTCAATCCCGGAACGCTCTCGCGCCAAACTCTCGAAAGCTAATTCGACATCGGGGAAGCTCTCGAATTCCACCTGAAGGCCCAGACCATCTTCGATTCCCGCGTCCTGTTGGACCGCTCGGATAGAGACTGCTTCCGCTCGAAGCTCGTTAATCTGACGCCTTAACTCTTCGCCGTGCTGTGTGCGATTCCGCTCCGGTACATTTGTACGCTCTATGCGTTGCCGCGGAGAACGGTATGCCTCCGTCTCGGTGACTCTTTCGAGGATGAAGTGTCGATATCGCCTTTCGGTTCCTTCCGTCATTTGATGCCGTAATCCTTCCGTTACTCGCTTTTCTTGCGTAGTCTCTCGGCAACACTTTTGCGCTCGGTGAGCATCGTTCGGATGTCCTCTGTATGGACCCGAGCACGTTCATGGATCAACATATCTTTCAGGATCTCATTCGTAGTGCGAGTGACTTCCGCGTAACTCAACCCCATCGCTAAATCGGCCAAGTTCCCCCACCGGACCCCCCTGACGGCCATGCCAGCGAGACGTGTCTTCAAGAGCTTCACGATCTGCGACTTGTCGGGCAGGTCGTAATGCAAAATGTCGTCGAAGCGGCGGAAGAGCGCCGGATCAAGTATTCCGGGGTGATTCGTTGCCGCGACGACGAGGCTGTGAGAGCGGTCTTGCTCGATCATCTGCAAGAAGCTGTTCAGCACTCGGCGAATCTCTCCCACATCGTTGGTGAGTCCACGCTGCGAACCGATAGCGTCGAACTCGTCGAAGAAGTAGATGCCACGTGTCCGGCTTGTGGCATCGAATATCTGTCGTAGCTTGGCTGCGGTTTCTCCCATGTACTTGGTGATGAGGCCATCGAGCCGGACCTGAAAAAGGGGAAGGCCGAGTTCTCCGGCTAGGACGGTAGCCGTCAGGGTCTTGCCCGTGCCGGGAGGCCCTGTCAGCAGCAGCTTGCGTCTGGGCGAGAGGCCATGCTCCACAATCCGCCCGGCATGGCGTTGCTCACGAATGATGCGCTCTATCTGATGGGCCAGTGTATCGCCCATAATCATCGAGCTCAGCCGAGCCTTTGGGTAGGAAGCTTCCAGAAGGTTCGCCAATTCGCCGTGCGGGCGGCCAATCGGCACTAGCGAACCCGCGCCACGCCGACCCTTGGCTTCGTCAATCATGGTCCGCAGTTCTTCGGCAAGCTTGCCGTGCCCCAGCTTCGCTTCGTGGGCAGCAACCTGTATGGCGACAGAGAAGAAGCGGTCGTCGTCGCCTTCCAAGTGTGACTTTAGCAGTGCCTTGAGTTGATCAGCGCTGGCCATAAGGTATCTCCCAAGTTTGTAAGGGTGGAGTCACACCCGAAACACCTTCATCACCTCGTCCCCCAAATGATTGATCACCTTCACCGCAATCCGCCCAGACGTCGGCTTGTCAAAGGGTCGGGAGGTGTCGCTGTGGAGGGTTTCCCAGGCTTCTTGGTTGACCTCGGCTTTGAGCGTCGTTCGCAGCGATTTGTACGGGTCGTTGGCACCGAGGAAGTAGGCGTGGCGGACGAAGAAGCTTTCCTCGTTGTAGTCGGTATCGACGAACCAGCAGGCGATGCCGTCGGCGCTGTCGCTGCGGATTTCGCCGGTGTTGGGGTGG
>JAJDYK010000271.1 GCA_022825185.1 Candidatus Latescibacterota bacterium
GCGAATGTATTGGATGACCCGAAAGCGCGCCGCGTCCTCAAACACCACGTCCAAGCCGGGGTCTAGAACCTGCGTGACGTCGTTGCGCCCGCTCAGCCCGATGCGGATTTCGGTCTCTTCGTTGGGCAAGGTCGTCTGATACACCGACTCAAAGCGGAAGATATCCTTGCGGGGATCAATCGTCCCTCCGGTGGCCACATAGACCGTAAACTGGCGCAGGGGACGCGCACCCTCTTGGTCGGGAAAGCGCAAGCGCAGCTCTTGGGTCAACACCGCTCGACCGAGATCAATCTCGACTTCCCACTTGGCCAGCGGATCGGCCGGATCGGGTTGCCAGAAAGTGTCGTAATCGCCGTCGATGATATTGGCGGCGTCGCTTGGGTTGGACCCAGCCCGAAAGATGCCGCCCTGTACGGCTTTCCGCTCCATCGTATCGTGGAAAAAGTCGCTCGCATTGCGCACGGGGTCGATGTCCTTGCGGAACTTGACCAGCTCTAGATGCCCAGACGGGCCGAGTTGTACCAGCCCTTGCGGCAGTTGCCAAGTCTGCCACTTTTCGGCGCTGTCAAAGGTAAAAACCTCGGCCGCGAGGGGGCGAGCTAGTAGGCTGAGAGTCGCACACCAAAAAAAGATCGCCATGCGTCGCTTTCTTAAATAATTACACCTTGTAGGGGCAACCCTCAGGGTTGCCCTTTTAGACGCCCACAAGGGACGCCCCTACATCTATCGGTTCGACATAGATGCGTAAAGTCAGTTAATAAGCCAAGCCAACGGGCAGGAGTGCCCGCCCGTGCTGGGCCTCGGTCACCAACGCCAGATCCAATAAGTACAAGCCCGGCGGCAAAAGTGCGCCCTGCTCGTCGCGGCCATCCCAAAAGGCTCGCTGCGGACCCGTGCCCTGTGCGCCGATCTCCACATGGGCGCGGCGGTTGCCCGCCAAGTCGTACACATCGAGTACCACCGGCACGGGCGCGGGCAGCAGGAAGAGCGCGTATTCTATAGCTAAGCGGTCGTTCACCCCATCGCCGTTGGGCGTGATCACCCCGCTCGACAAGCGCACGCGCTGGACGATCTCTGCGTCTGGGTTCGCAGCCCCGAGCACCCGCAGGCTATTGGTGGAGACAGCGGCGCTGGCATCGCCCGGCTCAATCGGCTGCGGCAGGCGGTTCTCGTCCTCGGTCAACACTTCGCCGGTAAAGGTCGTCGCGCGCGCAAAGACTTCCGCGGCAAAGACCACCCGCAGCGGCTCGTTGGACGCAGCAGTCACTTTTTGTGGCAGCAATACCTCCAAGCTCGCGTCGCCTTCGACTACAGCCAGCGGCTCGACGACCGCGAGCGGATCGCCCATTTCCAAGCGCGCAAACTCGGGCGCAATACCCGTGTGGATCCGCACCCGGTCAAAGCCTCCTTCGGCGGCACTGGCAAACGAGGCGCGCACGTCGTACACAAACGTCTCCCGCGCCCCCAGCTCGACTTGGACAAAACCCGGAGGAGGCTGCATGTCGGCTGCGCGCGCGACTTCGCCCACGATCTGCGCGGCCAAGGGCGGCGAGGTTTCAATCCACAGCGAGTCGAGCTCCACCCAATCGCCAAACGCCCTGCTTTGCAGAGTGATTTGGAGTTGCAAATGCGAGCCGTTGCGCAAGTCGAGCCAAGTGCCGGATTCTGTGATCGGGCTAGACCAAAAAGACCAATTCTCGCTGTCGTAGCCAATGGAAGCGCGGATGCCGGGCTGGCGGTCGATTTGCAAAATCCCCTCGGTCTCGGGCAGGCGCAATTCGCCTTCGTAGCGCTCGCGCGTCACCACAAACTCCCGGCCCGAGTCCGTGTACTCGTGGTATATGTTGGGGTCGCCGTCGCGGCCGGCCCGCACCTCCACCTCCACCCATGCCTCGGCGTCTGACACCACTACGGCTTCTTCGCCGACCATCCGCATGGTGCGCGCGGCCCACTCCAAGCGGCCAAAGTTCACCTCGGCCCCCAAGTCGAGAATTTTGCTGCGGTAGATCGCTCGCTTGGGGACACCGCGGCCGGTGAGCACAAATTCGGCAATGGTGCCGCGCACCGTATTGCTGTCAGTGGTGCGCTGCTCGTCGAGCACAGATGCTTTGCGCAGATAGCGCACAAAGCGCACGTATTGCTGAGGGAAATCGATTTCGACCTCTGGCTCAAAGTTGACCGGCACGTCGGCGATGAGGGTGTTCAAGCGGTGATAGCCCCTTTGCGCGAGGATGTCGCCCGCCTCGGCGGCAATGCTCACCTCAAAGGCCGGCACCGGGTCTTGGTTGAGTGGCACGCCGTCGGAGCGGACCCCCTCGGTCGGCGTGACAAACCCAAAGCGCCTAGCCGGCACGGGTACGCCGATGTCGATGGTCCAATAGCCATCGCGGGCCGTGTTGTACGTGCTCCGCAGCCCATCCACGTAGAGCGGGCTGTCGTAGTAGGAAGTTTGGTTGACATTGGTTCCGTCGGTGTACCACAGTCGCGGCTGATGCCCGTCGATATACCCTAGTTCGCGCGGGACGATCAGCTCGGACCAACCCGCTACCGACAGAAACATATTGTCGTCGTCGGCAAAATACACAGGCCGGATGCGCTCGGCGTTGATGTCCATGATGATCCGCGTGGTGTCGCTGCCGTCCCACGCCAGCCCGGCCCCGCCGATTTGCCACAGCGATATTTGCGCTTCCGCCGAGGAGCACAGCGCAAGTGCGAGCAGTGCGATTCTGTACATCGGTGCGCGTACCATCACGCCCTCCTGTTAAACGGCACTCAATATAATGCAATGCACAACGGCAAGCTATTGACGCGAGCGCGTCCTGCTCCCTTTATATCCCAATCTTCCAACCCCAACAAGGAGCTTTTCCACATGGGCAAATTAGGGTACGACGATACCCCCCTGCTACCCAACTCTCCCTATTGCGTCCACGATCACCGGCGGCCCGCCCCGGCGGTCGTAACGCCCGGCAGCGACAACAGCCCCCCCTCCGACGCAGTCGTCCTCTTCGACGGCACCAGCCTCGACGGCTGGCAGAGCGCCAAAGGCGGCGACGCCCCTTGGCAGGTGGCCGACGGATATATGGAGGTCGCGCCCCGTTCCGGCGACATCGTCAGCACGGCGCGCTTTGGCGACGTCCAGTACCATCTCGAATTCGCCTGCCCCAGCGAGGTCAAAGGCGAGAGCCAAGGGCGCGGCAACAGCGGCGTCTTCCTCATGAGTCTCTACGAAATTCAAGTCCTCGACGGGTACGACAACCCCACGTATGCCGACGGCACCACGGCCTCGGTCTATGGCGAGTATCCGCCGCTGGTCAACGCGTGCCGCCCGCCCGGCGAGTGGCAGACCTACGACATCTTCTGGACGGCCCCGCGCTTCAACGGTGCCGAGTTGGTCAGCCCGGCTTACCTCACCTTGGTACACAACGGCGTCTTGGTCCACCACCACGTCGAGGTCTTAGGTCCTACGGGCCATCGCGGCGTCTATCGCTACGAAGTGCATCCCCCCACCGGTCCGCTTCGCTTGCAAGATCACGGCGATTTAGTGCGCTATCGCAATATCTGGGCGCGGCCCGTAAAGGGATACGACGAAGGCTGAAGTCCAGCTACGTAGAAAAGGCAAAGGGCTGCGAGATAAACTAAACTCGCAGCCCTTTGTGGTGTACATTCGCCCCTGTTGGCCGTGGTGAAAGCCAACAGGGGCTTACTTCACAACAGCCTTATACCCCGCTTTGACCATATTATATCCTTACCAATGAGAGCGTTCCACGTAGCTAATTCCACAGACTCTACGTCGATTCCATCGCAACGTACGCTGCGCCATAGGATCAGCCCACCAAAACCCGCACATCCCCCCGCCGCGCCGTCAGGCCCTCGGCGTCGAAGTGGCCCAAAAGCGCCATCGCGCATTTGCGGTTGCTGCCAATCAGCGTGCGGAATTCGGCTACTGTAATCTCGCCGTCGCGCTTGAGGACGTCGCTCAGCAGCGTCCGCGCGCGGGCGAGAGCCTCGCAATGGATCAGCAAGCCCCCTTCCAACGCGGCCACCGTCCCCAGTGTTTGCAGCACTTGCACCATGTCAGTTACCTGCGACAGGGAGGCGTCGAGAGTTTGGGCTAGCTCAGCCATCGTCGGCAAGTCGGCAAAATCCTCGGTGTTGAGCCGCGTCTCCACAGCCGCCTTTAGCACCTCTTGCTCTGGGGTGAAGCAAATGCTGTGCGACGCAGCTCGCACCACGGCTCCGTCCATCGCGATCCGCCCTGCCTCCTCCAAGTAGCGCAACACGCAGTCAAACAGTTCGGGCTGGATGTAGCGCGCGCTCAAATTGCGCAGTTCCTCGCGCGGCAATCCCAGCTTGAGCGGCTGGTCGCGGTGAAAGCTCGCCAGCGCGGCCTCGACCTGCGCGCCCCAGTGCTCGCACACGTCCAAATGCAAAACGTGCGATTGCCCCTCCGACACCACGCGCACGGCGCGGCCAGCCGCTACGATCGCATCCATCAAGCCCGTCAACCGCTCCACACCAATGCCCATTTCACCAGCCAGCACCTGCTGGCTCTTGAGCCGGTCATCCGCGTAGCGTAGCCAGCACTCGACGACTTCGGGCAGGTCGGCACTGGCCAACGCCTGTAAGTGCTCGACCAACTCAGGCTCGAAGCGCCGGTGCTTGGCCGGGTGCGGGTTGAGCACGCGACCGCCGCCAATGGTCAGCGCTGGCGAGTACCGGCGCAGCACAAAGCGGTCGTCCCATGCCGCAACTACGGGAGCCTCCAAGCGAAGCTGCGCAAAACTCTCCTGCCCAGGCGTCAAAGATTTGCCACCAGGGAGCACGACCCGCGCCATAATCTCCCGCGTGCCCAAATGCAGGCGCACGCGAGTGCGCGACGCCATAGTCATGGGGCTTGACGCGAGGAGTTGCACCTCGGTGTCCAGCATCTGCGTGGGGCGGAAAAATCCGGGCGCGACCAGCGAGTGCCCACGCTCGATTTGGTCCTGCTCCACGCCAGCCAAATTGATCGCGGCTCGGTCGCCAGCCCGCACCTCTTGTACCGTCACGCCGTGCTGTTGTAGGCGGCGCACGCGCGCCAACGGACCCTCGGGCGCAATCTCCACGCGATCGCCCTCGGCCAAGGCCCCGGCCTGTACCGTGCCCGTACAGACGAGACCAAAGCCCTTGACCCCAAAGGCTCGATCTACGGGCAGGCGGAACGGCGCGTCCGTGCGCTTGGCCGCAGTGTCCTCGACCATGGCCAACAGCCGCTGCCGCAACGGGTCAATGCCCGCGCCGCTGAGCGCGGAGACGCGAAAGACCTCGGCCTGTGCCAAAAAACTTCCGCGCACAAACTCCCGCACCTCCTCCTCCACCAAGTCCAACCACTCCTCTTCCACCAAGTCGGCCTTGTTGATCACCACCACCCCGCGCTCTACCCCCAAAAGCCGCAGCACGTCGAGATGCTCCCGCGACTGCGGCATCACGCCGTCGTCCGCAGCAATGACCAGCATGGCCACGTCAATGGTGCTGACGCCAGCCACCATGGTCTTGACGAAGCGCTCGTGGCCGGGCACGTCGATGATCGTGGCCTGATCGCCCAAAAAGGCAAAGCCGAGTTCAATGGTAATCCCCCGCGCCCGCTCTTCCGGAGCTTGGTCGGTATCCATGCCGGTCAGTGCCTTGACCAACAGAGTCTTGCCGTGGTCAATGTGCCCGGCCGTGCCAATAACCGTGTGCGCCATCTGCTCAATGTCCTATGTTGACGTGCTCTTCCTGGCCTATATTATGTCCAATTCCGCAAACACAACAAGGAACTTCTCCATGCACCTCAAGCATCTGCGTCCCTACCAACTCACCGATGCAGTGGCCCAAGGGCATCCCCTGCTGGTGCCAGCCGGCTGCATCGAAACCCACGGCCCGCACATGGCCATCGGCCACGACACCCTCATCGTCGAAGAGATATGCGACCGCGTGGCCACGCGCACCGCTTGCGTCATTGCCCCGTCGTTCGACTACGGTCCCACCGGCTATGCCCTCGGCGGCCCAGCCGACGGAACTATCGACCCGGACTACGACGCCTTTGGCGGCTTGGCCAAGAGCATCCTGCGCAACTTTGTCGAAATGGGCTTCCGCAAGACCTACGTCATCATCATGCACCAAGGCATGGGCGGCCCCCTCGCCTTGGCCTTCAGCAAGGCCGCAGCCGAGTTGGCATTTGAAAAGGTGCTCGCCGAGGGACACCCACGCGGCTGGTGGGGCGACCGCAACGCGCTCGACCAGGTTGGCTCTTGGGGCGGGCACATTGAAGTGCAGCCCATGATCCTCCCGGAATCGAGTCCCCCGGCTGGAGGCGATCACGCCGGGTACAACGAGACCTCCTTCCTGATGGCCGTCCGTCCCGAACTAGTCGAACAGGAGCGCCTCGGCGACGACGCGCCTTGGTACTGCCGTCAAGACGAAGAAAAAAACAGTTGGACCGCCAACGCCCAGCACGGCCAAGCCATGGTTGACGCCGTCGTCGATGCGTGGATCGCCAAAATCGACAAGGAGCGTTAAAATGACCCAAGTACTGACCGTCCATCCCGACCGTCTCAAAGGCCGCCACATCCAGCGCGCCGCTGACGTACTCCACCAAGGTGGCGTCATCGTCTATCCCACTGATACGATCTACGGCCTCGGCTGCGACATCACTAACAAGCAGGCGATCGAGCGCGTGCAGCGCATCAAGGGCCGCGACAAAAAGAAGCCCATGTCCTTTGTCTGCGCCGACCTGACCCACATCAGCGACTACGCCCGCGTCTCCAACTACGCCCACCGCATCCTCAAACAGTGTCTGCCGGGCGCGTACACCTTCGTGTTGCCAGCCACCCGCCAGACGCCGCGCATCCTGCAAACCAAACAGAAGACTGTCGGCCTGCGGATCCCCGATCACCCAGTGCCGCTGGCCTTGGTCCGCGCCCTCGGCCAGCCCATCCTGAGCACCAGCGCCAACTACGCCGATCAAGAGGTGATAACCGAGCCGTGGGCCTTAGAGGAAGAGTTAGGGTCGCAAGTGGATTTGATCTTGGAGTGCGGGCCGCTGCCCGT